>JBFRWF010000397.1:0-10612 GCA_051439465.1 Xenococcaceae cyanobacterium
GCCGGAGGGTGGGGGAAAAGTCGGTTCCAGGGCTTGTAGCTTATAGTACGTAACTGCTCACCGCAATAAAACCGTTCTATTGACAAGAAGACGGGTTGACGAGTCTGAAAGGGTTTGGACACAATGCCAGTGTCAGTTCCCCACCCCCTCTTGAAAAGAGAACCACGTCTAATTAAATGGGGAGTTTGTTCGCGGTAAGCTGTCGCGAACAAACTCTCGGTTGAGAAACTTTCATGATGTCAAACTCAGGAGTTGGGTGTATATTAGCTGTCATGACCCAAACAGCCATGTTCTTTACCGAGAAGCGTGAATCCCGTCGCCAGAGAAGAGGTGGCGACTAATGTGCTGCTGGTTGAGTGGCTGGTCAAACTGCAACAACAACTGTCTGTTAAACAACGTCTGATTGAAGAGCAACAACAAAAAATCTCATCCCAGCACAAAGAGATTGAAGAACTCAAGGAGGAGCTCCACAAGCTCAAAAACCGTTCTTCTCAAAATAGTTCAGTCCCCCCCTCATCAGACCAACTCAAAAAGCCTTCTGATAAAAGTAAGCGCAAAAAAGGCAAAAAGCGTGGTCCCAAGTATGACCACCAAGGCAAGACTCGTAATGGGTTTGGTCAGCCAGATCAAGTAGTTCCTCTGGAGCTAGAAAACTGTCCAGTCTGTGATACAGAGTTAGAGCTATTAGAAGGAGCCCCTCAAAAAGTTCAGCAAGTAGCTGAGGTAGTAGAGCAACCGGTTGAAATCCGGGAATATCGCCGTCCCTTATACCAATGTCCTAATTGTGGATGGTCAGGTTATAGCCCCATGCCTTGGGGAGTCAAAGAAGGATTCAGCTATGGAGGACGACTCTGTAGCATCGTGGGCTGGTTAGGTTATGGAGGTAATCTGACTTGGCGTAAACAGGAATATTTTGTCGAATACGTCTTGGGAGTTCCCATCTCTCAGGGAAGCCTGGCCAAAATGCAACGCTGGTTCCAAGAGAGTTTAGAGCCTTCTTACCAGCAGTGGCTAACCTACATCAGACAGCCAGGGGTCAGGTGTGTGGATGAAACCACCTACTGTATAGATGGCATCAAGTATTGGTTGTGGGTAGCAACTAGCGAGCGAGTATGTGTCTTGCTGTTAGCTCCCACACGTAGTAGTGCCGAACTGAAGCAGTTATTGGGAGAGGATTTTGACGGCATTCTCAGCAGTGATTGTTTTAGTGCTTATGGACCTCAAAGAGCAGCGGCGAAACAGAAATGCCTAACCCATTTTGAGCGAGACCTCAAAGCTCTTGAAACCAGCCGCTTTGCCGAAAATCGAGAGTTTATCAAGAGAGTCAGTCCGATTCTCCATACAGCCCGCCGCGCTCACCAGGACTACCATGCTGGTCGGTTGAGTCTAGAGGAATTGCAAAGGCTTCGTCCCCAAGTAGAATCACAGCTCGATGAGGTATTGAACAATTCTCCCAAGAAGGGGTGGCCTTCTGACGCCCAAGGCTTAAGCAACCGACTCAAACGCCATTGGGATGAGTGGTTTACCTTCTTGAGCTACCCGGAAGTGAAACCCGATAACAATGATGCGGAGAGAGCCTTACGCCCTATTGTCGTTCATCGAAAAGTTAGCGGTGGAGCTAGAAGTGATTGGGGGGCGCAGTTAGTAGCTCAGATGTTCAGCTTTTTAGAGACAATGCGGTTGCAGGGGAATAATGCGATCACTTCCTTGTGTGAATTATTATCTTTAGCTGGTCGAAGTCCCCCAGGCTTAGAGTCAGGCTTAGAGTCAACCTAGCTTGAGGGGGCTTGTGAAATGTGCTATTGCTCACCAGTACTCCCTCATGCTGTATCTGAATTTCTTGGGGCTAATTGGGATTTATCTATTGGCGATCGCCTGCTAACCCATTCTCAATAAACTGCTCTGTTGCGGTGAGCAGTTACTGTTAATGATGCCGTGCCCCTACATTTATCCGGAGGTGAGGGATTACTGAATTGGTGTTCTAGGATACTTCTGACGTGCTTTTTGAATCGCAACTTCTTCATTTGGGTCAATCAAATAATCGCCACTATTTGGTTCAATAACAATAAACCAGTTGTAGTGGTTGGTAATTAATTCAGGCTGGACTTGTTCAAAAACTGCACGATAGCGCTTACCCCGTGCTTCTTGTTCAGATTTTTGTCTAGCTAATTCTTCTGGGGGAATGGTATATTCTGGGAAAATTCTGCCCCGATGGGGTTTGCGCTTGTTAGGAACTTTTGTGATCAAAACCTCACGGGTAGTGTAGAAACCCTCATTTTTAAACGAGGGAGGAGCACAACACGGGGACTACGGGATTTTCCACTGACCTTGGTATCTATGATACTATATTCAGCTACCGATGCTCGAAATCGAAGATTTCTGCGCGTCGGATCACCAATCCCCAATCCCAAAGCCGTTTTATTAATGCTACTGACCACTAACTAATTTTGATATATGATAGTTGGACAAATTTCTTAATCATGGGGTGGAGGAATGAAAATTGGATCAGAAGCCCACAAGCAATTGTTCTGTCGGAGCTTCATAGAAAGCCACCTAGAGTACGAACCGGAGCAGCTCCCTTGGCCAGAGCTAGATAGTTTAGAACTAGAACGTCTGCGGGGTATTCCATTCTGGGAACAAGCCCTCAAAACCGAGCAAGAGGCTGGAGCTATGGTCAGCGCCTACGCTGCGACGCTCAGCGATCCCTTGGTGCGAGAAGCGATCACCCTTCAAGGAAAAGAGGAAAGCCGTCATGCCCGACTGATTGAATTCCTGATTAACCATTACGATATCAAGATTTCCGAACCACCTGCGCCTGAGATTCCCAGCAATATCGAACAAGCCTTCATTCACTTTGGGTTTGAGGAATGTTTTGACTCTTTCTTTGCCTTCGGGATGTTCGGTATTGCCCGCCAAGCCAAATACTTGCCTGAGCCCTTGTTCACAATCTTCGACCCCATCCTGAACGAAGAAGCACGTCATATTGTGTTCTTCGTTAATTGGGTGACATATCTACAAATTGACCAGGGAAGGGGAGCTGGTGTGCTCCGAGCGGCCCATGCGCTCTGGCAGTATGGTAGGGCGATCCGCAATCTCATTCAAGCTTTTGGTCCCAATTCTGATGGTAACAGTGAGGACTTTACCGCTACCGGAGCCAGTACCTTCATTGATAATTTGACGCTGGAGATGTTTCTCTCAACTAGCCTGCAGGAAAATGCGCGACGGATGAGTGCTTTTGACAATAGGTTGCTCCAACCACGGCTGCTACCGATGCTTTCAAAGATCGCCAGCCGCAGCCTCAGGATAGTGCCTCGACGCCAACCCCTTGCTAATGCAGAAATAAACCCTTCAAAGCCATAGATCAAATTTTTGAGCGAGTAGCTTATCAGTACTTTCCGTACCAATTAGCAATGTAATTAGGAGAGACATTAGTGAAAAAAACTTTGTTCTTAAACCCTCCCTCCTTCGATGGGTTTGACGGCGGTGCTGGTGCTCGCTACCAGATGAAGCGAGAGGTTACCTCCTTCTGGTATCCTACCTGGCTGGCACAGCCTGCGGCCTTAGTACCGGGCAGTAAGTTGGTGGATGCTCCACCCCATGGTCAAACGGTTGAAGATGTTTTGAATATCGCCAAAGATTACGAGCTGGTGATTATGCACACCAGTACACCGTCTTTGGCAAATGATGTCAAGTGTGCCCAAGCCATTAAGGCTCAAAACCCAGACACGCAGATTGGCTTCATTGGTGCCCATGTAGCTGTGCTGCCGGAGCAAACTCTGCGCGAGAACCCTATTATCGATTTCGTCTGTCGCCACGAGTTTGACTATACCTGTAAGGAACTAGCAGAGGACAAATCCTGGGATCAGATCAGAGGTCTGAGTTATCGGGACAAGAACGGCAAAATCCATCATACTCCCGAGCGCGAACTCATTCACGATTGGGATTCTATGCCCAGTGTATTACCTATCTACGCTCGCGATCTAGATATTACGAAATACTTTAACGGGTACCTGTTGCATCCCTACGTTTCCTTTTACACTGGACGAGGTTGTCCAGCAAAATGCAGCTTTTGCCTCTGGCCTCAGACCATTGGAGGTCACCAATACCGCACCAAAAGCCCAGATGTGGTCGGACGGGAGATGGAAGAAGCCAAAGCTATCTTTGGAGACAAAATGCGGGAATATATGTTTGATGACGACACCTTTACCATCGACAAACAGCGGGCGATCGCCATCAGTAAACACATGAAGCGGCTCAAGCTGACTTGGAGCTGCAATGCCCGTGCCAATTTGGACTATGACACCCTCAAGGAACTGCGGGATAACGGTCTGCACGTGCTACTCGTTGGCTTCGAGTCTGGCAACCAGCAGATTCTAGACAACATTAGGAAGGGCATCAAACTGGATATAGCCCGCAAATTTATGAAGCACTGCCATGACTTAGGCATTACGGTTCATGGAACCTTCATCATTGGACTGCCAATGGAAACCCGGGAGACGATTGAGGAAACTATCCGTTTTGCCTGTGAAATTAACCCCCATACCATCCAGATTTCCATTGCTGCACCCTATCCTGGTACGGCACTTTATGAACAGGCTAAGGCCAATGGTTGGTTTGCTGACAACTCTCTGGTTACCGACTCTGGTATTCAGATGTCTACCCTGCAGTACCAGAACCTTTCCAGTGCAGAGATTGAGGATGCGGTTGAACAGATGTACCGTCAGTTTTACTTCCGACCTAAAGCAATTATTCCCATTGTCCGAGAAATGCTGACCGATCGCCAGATGCTGATGCGCCGCATGCGTGAAGGAAAAGAATTCTTCTCCTACCTGAAAGAACGCCGCACTCGGACTGCTGTCCATGCCAAGGCTACCTGAGTTTGACATTGCTTCGGGAACTGAAAGTCCCCGGAGCAATAACGGCTTAGAATCCCCCGTTTTCAAACACGGGGGAGATGTCAAAGTTACCTATTAGGTGCAGTGATAGAGCCGATAGTAATATCCTGATACTCTCCCTTGAAACTGAGGATCTTCAAGACACCCTTGTGTCTCTAATTCCCTTGGTGCAGAAAAATTCACAATCCACAAATCAAGAGGATGAGGTAGTTGGGTTAGAGTTTGGTGTAGAGTCTTGGTTGCTGTGGAAGCATTACCATGTTTGTGTGCTAGCAAAAATTGAGGGAAAATCTGCTTAACATCGCGATGCTGGCGAGTTAGTTCCCAAGCTAACCCCATCATTTCTCCTGTTTGTTCGTGAGTTTTATGGACAGTGGCAATTAGTACTGGTTGCTGTCTAGAAGTTTGTTCTTGAGCCTTAATCATCTCATTAATGACTAAATCTGGTCGATCGGGCTTTTGATAAGCAAGATGAGTTGAGACACTCAATCCACCTACTAACGCTATTAGTAGGGTGAGGACAACCACTCGTTTACCCATAGCCGAGTAATTTTGCCAACATCCAGCTAAACTAACAGCTAGTAATAATAGTACTGCCGGAAAATAGATAAACTGATAGCGAGCAGCAAGGGTTACATCAATGCCTAAGCCATAGGTAAAAGCCAAGCCGAAAGCGATCGCTGCTACGATATAAGCAAGTAAAACCTGAATGATTAGACGAGCATAAGATTGCTGCATTTGCCTTTGACAACCCCGCACCCACCAACGAACTGACCACAACAAGAAAGTTATAGTGAGCAGTCCTAAAAACCCGATTATGGGTAATTTTTGTCCTTCTACAGGCAGCATCAGAACCATCGTTATTGTCCAAAGCAAAATTCTAATCACAGGCTCAATTACACTACTTAAGGTAAAGTCTTGATGAATCCATTCCGTTAAACCGTCACTAGAGATTGACGGCAACACAGGTAACCAAACCACAACTCCCATTAAAGTTCCTGCTGCTGCTGCATAAATTGTCTGCCAATGCTTGGCTGTTAATACTGACTTGAAGGCAGAAAACCTCAACCATAACAAAGATAAGCCTTCCGCCCCCAGCACCAGAATGAAAAAGTAATGAACTCCCATACCTAAGCTGTTAATAATTACCCACAATCCTATTAACCACGTCGGTATACGAGTATTACTGTAGCTGTAGTGCAAAACGACAATCAGGCAACTCAGGGAAGCAATTGTCAGCAAAATAGCTAAAGTATAATGACGAGCTTCTTGAGCTAAATAGATGCCATAGGGAGAGACAGCCATAAGTGCTGCTGCAATTTGTCCCACTAAGGGAGAACGCAAGGCGAAAGTCCCAAAAGCCAAGATTACAGGAATAGAAACTGTTCCTAGCAAGGCACTTAAGGCTCGTGCAGTCCACAGAGAAACTAAATCGCCGTGAGCAGAAAATAGCTTGAGCCACAGATGATTGAGGAGAAAATATCCTGGAGGATGGTTGGTTTCTGCTCTTAAATGCTCAACTACGGAACTAATACTTTCAACTGGGTTAATGTTGAGGGGGGCATGGAGAGTATTAATACTAATAACTTGGTCTAAAGGTACGCTACGGAAACTATGACCTAAACTGAAAACTAGGGTGGCAAATTCATCTGACCAAGGTGGCTTGGATGCAAGTTGATGAAACCTTAAAATCCCACCGATAGTAAACCAAACCAGCAGTAGCAATAGCTGCAATCTTTCGCCTCTCAAAAACTGCGATTTGGGTTGAGTTAATTTCATTCTCTAGATTTAAGTTGACTATCACACTGGGAATTTACTGGTTGTTGATAAAGTCAATGCTAAATTTTGGTTAAAACGCAGGTTGAAGTCACCTTAATGCTCACCTGCTAGAGTCTGAAGCTACATCTGATACCAAATCCGGGTTAACTACCCCCTTTTTCCGGGAACAGGGAACAGGGAACAGGGAACAGGGAGCGGGGAAAGGGAAACAGGGAACAGGGGAAGAAAAAGACAGAAAATTGATAAAGGGGGTTTTAGATCCGGATTTCGTATGAAACCTTTGCCAGTTAATGGCTTCAGACTATAACGGCAAAATTTCTCTTTAGGTAACTAGGTTCTCAGAATCTCATGTGCTTTAGCCGTGGGAGTGTCAATGAAGCTTGTCATACTCAATCTGACCATAGTCCAGTTTGATGATTCGGTCTGCCAGATAAAAATAGCGATCGTCATGGCTGATTACCAGCACCAGTTTCCCTTGGTTCCTCAGTTTTGGTAGAAGCTGAGTGTAGAAGATTTCCTTGAAGAATGGATCTTGATCCGCTGCCCACTCGTCAAACAGATAAATGGGTCGGTCTTCCAAATAGGCTGTGAGCAAAGCCAGTCGTTTACGCTGTCCTTGGGAAAGGGTAGTTGTGGAAAGTTGCGCATTTTCAACTTTCACCTTATGGTCTAGCTGGAGTTGTTTCAGGTATTCTCGGACTTGAGTATCTAAATCCGTGTTGTCTAAGCCCAGAAGCCGCTCAAACAAATAGAAGTCAGAAAACACAACTGAAAAATGCTGGCGGTACCACTCCTGGTTTTGCTGGCTGATAGGCAGCCCATCTAACCAAATTTCTCCCGTTTCAGGGGGATAGAGTCCGGTGATGAGCTTAGCCAGGGTTGATTTACCGCTACCATTGCCGCCAACAATGAACACCAGTTTTTTGGGGTGAAATGTCAGGTTGATCGGACCAAGGATAAAGTTACTGTCTTCGAGATCTCCACTATATCTATGGGTCACACCTTTGAATTCTAAGCTGCGCCAGGAGGTCTTGAGACCACGTGAAACCGTTGATATTTCACTTCGACTCCCTAGGGATAAACCCAGTGACTCGATCTTTTGTAAGGCAACGCTGGCTTTGCTGAGCATAGGAAGTTTGTTCACAATGTTGTCCATTGGCAACATTAAGTAGGTAAAGGTCAGAATGTAACCAGAGAGAATTTGGAGGTTGAGGGCGATCAGCTTGGGAAGGGCAAACAGCACAAAACCAATCGCGAAAAAAAACATGAGTCTCCCCCAGCTAGAAGTCGTTGCAAAAAAAGTTAGACCTTGAACGTTGTGACGACGAAATGTGCCAGCAGTAGATTGAAGATCTTCACAGAGGAAGACCTGACGTCGCTGATAGTGTAGTTTGAGTTCTTTAACCCCTTCAGTGATGGTACGGAAATGCTTAAACAGCAAATCTTGATCTTCACGGGCTAGGGTGAATAATTGGTGTCCTTTTTTCAAGAACCACTGGCAACTGCCCACTGCCACCACTGAAAAGCCAATGACCATCAGGAATACTGTCCAGGAGAGCCAGATAATATAGAGCAGACAGCCTACTACAATCGCAATGTCAATACAGAAAGAAGGAATAATAAAAACTGCGCTGGCAACTGCCTGAACATCCTCTGTCAGGGTTGCCAATAGTCGGGGAGTTCCTAGCTGTTCCAGGTGACTTAACTCTGAGGAAAGAATTTGGCGACTCAAGCGCAACCGCAATTGGAAGACAGCATCCTGGGATAGGCTAATCAGGGCCACTTGGGAAATAATGCTGGTAACGAGTGCCACTAAAGCCAGCCCTAAAAATCCCAAGGCGATAGATGGAATTGATGAAGTAGTGCCAGAACTCATAGCTCTGCTAAGGAGAGCAATCAGGCCAGCACTACTGCCACCACTCAGGAATCCGGTGATTATGGCGATCGCCACCATCCCCCAGGACGACTGCACAAGAAAGTAAATCAGATTCATAAAAGCTTATTGAATGCCAATTCAGGTTGCACGATATAAACTTGAATCCTATCATCTGGTAACAGATAACTGATAACTCATAACTGATATGCGAAAGCACCTGCCCATCATTCTCCTGCTTATTTTTAGTGCAGCTATCTACATTACCACTTACTTTCAGCTTTCTCTAGCAGATAATATCGATTCAAGCCACGCCATAGCAGCCAGAGAAATTCTGCAACGGAACGATTGGGTAACACTCCATATCAATGGCGTTCGCTATTTAGAAAAGGCTCCTCTGCTTTACTGGTTGGTAGCGATTTCTTATCAATGCTTCGGCATCAATGAGTTTGCGGTGCGCTTTCCGACGATAGTGGCGGTTGTGCTACTGGCGGGGAGTGCCTACATCTTCGGACGCTGGGCTTACTCCCAAAAAGCAGGACTGTATGCAGCAGTAATTCTGGTTTCCTGCTTTGGCATGTTTTTGTTCACGCGCACTATGATCCCCGAAGCGCTGTTAACCCTGTGGTTTACAGTGGCGCATTTCTGCTTTTTACGAGCTTTTTTGGGTAAAGGTAAGGAGAAACGCTTTTACTACGGCTTCTATGCTGCAATGGCGCTGGCAGTGATGAGCAAGGGACTGATCGGTATCGTTTTCTCGGTGGGTCCGGTGTTTTTCTTTCTGCTGTTGACTAACCAGCTTCGTGCCTGGAAAGAACTGCGCCTGGTTTCCGGCGGTGCCCTCTTTCTGGCGATCGCCCTCCCCTGGCATTTGCTGGTTGGTTTGCGCAATGAAAATTTTTTCTGGTTCTACTTCATTAATGAACATGTATTGCGCTTTCTGAACAAGCGCAGCCAGAGAGACTACAACAGGCTACCTGTTTTGCAGTACTGGCTTCTGCACTTGGTTTGGTTGTTCCCCTGGAGCTTTGGTTTGCCCCTCTTGCTCAAGCAGCGTTTTCGTCCCAAGTCAACCACAGACCGTCAGGCTCAGATAAACCTTTATTTGTTGCTTTGGGCAGGAATTGTGGTGGTGTTCTTCGGTTTATCCAGCAACCATGAATACTATACCTTCCCCGCTTATCCAGCACTGGCATTGCTGTTAGGTGAGGCTTTTGCCACCGCCGAGGTAAAAAGGAAAAGATTCTTGTTGTGGATGAATGGGATCCTAGGGGCGGTCGCCCTGGCTGCTGCGGCTATCTTTGGTGTGTTGCTCTGGAATTCTCGCGAAGTAAGGACCACAGGTGACCTTTCCGACTTTCTCAACCTAGTTGCTGCCGATTCTGAACATTACACCCGTTTCTTTGGCTATTTCTTAGATCTTACCACCCAGGCGTTTGCAGAGTTGCGAGGTCCGGCCATTGGTGCGGCACTGGTGCTGAGCATTGGTTTTCTCGTAGCATTTTGGTTTCGCCGACGACGACAGCATGGGCGTGTGGTGATTGCCATGGTAGTCGCTATGTGGCTCCTGTTTATTTGTAGCAACTCTGCCCACGTCCGTTTTGAGCCAGTGCTTTCTTCCCGTGTCTTGGCAAATGAAATCATGCAACGATGGGAACCCGGTGCCAAAATTGCGATCAATGGCAACCATGAGATTGGCTCCTCTATTGGTTTTTACACCAATCAACAACTCTTACTTTTGAATGGTCGTAAGTTTAACTTAGAGTTTGGCTCTCGCTATCCCGATGCCCCACCCGTTTTTATTACCAATGAGGATTTACGCCGCCTGTGGCGCACTTCTAACAGGGTCTTTCTCTTCACAGAAAACATTAAGAAAGAGGCATTGCTGAAGAATCTCAATCTGCCTGTCACCCTCGTCGCTGAGCGTGGAGGCAAGAGTGTGCTAACCAACAAACCGCTTTGACTCAAAGAATCACAGAGGTTTATCAGTTGGTTTATATTACATTTTGGGCGCAAGCCTTGCGCCCCTACATTTGGGGAATTATCCTGCTGTAGGGGCGCAAGG
>JBFRWF010000398.1:0-11855 GCA_051439465.1 Xenococcaceae cyanobacterium
GTAATCCCTGGAAAGGGCGAAGCATTTGGATATCAAGCTGGATGGTAAGTTTCACAATTTATCCCCCAAATGCTTCGCCCCTACAATAATTAACTTTGGTCACTTCTACTGGAGTTGATTTTCTTCCCGTTTTAGTTGAAAGCGGATAACGTTTTGACAAGTCGGCTTCGATTAACTTAAATAGCTTGTCATCACACAGAAGATGATCTATAAGAGCCATCGCTAGAGGCATGTGCTCTGCATACTACAGTTAGAAGTGCGGAACGTCGATTTTGAGTTTCGCACCGAAAACTAGTCTAACCCAACAACCACAGGCTTTTGCGTTGCCGAACATTGCATGGCAACGGATGTGGAGGCGAAAGCGTCGGGCTTCGTTGTAAAATGATCTCACACCCCTGAACTTAGTCGTTAGACTGTTCAACCATTCAATAAAAATACTCAATATTGTCTGAGTGATGACAAATTTATTAAGAGAGGCTTTTAAGAAAGCTCAAAGCTTACCAGAGCATATCCAAGATGAACTGGCTAAACAGTTAATTGAAGATATTGAGAGTGAGTTTCAATGGCAACAAACTTTGTCCCAACCCCAAAGTTCTATCCTAGAGGAATTGGCACGCAAGGCGTTAAATGATTCTTTACAAGGAAAAACCAGGGTTATGGGTTTCGATGAACTATTAAGTCAGAACTAACGGATGACTTCGTGGTGTGTTTTGCTAAGTTGGGGAGGGCGAAGCATTTGGACAGATAAATCTAGGTCTATTTACTTAGTCGATCCCCCAAATGCTTCGCCCCTACAAGCGCCCCTCGTATTTCTTACATCCATAACGTGGCGATCGCTACGTTGGGGGCTTAAGGCGGGACACTTGGAGTAAGGAACTTCAGATCAGGGAACGAGGAACAGGGAACAGGGATCTAAACGAGTCGGTTTATGCAACACCGCAGATATTGACCCCATTATTCAGTTAACCAAAAATGGCGGCTAAACTCAAGAATGTTCTACAGTCAAAGGAGGTTCAACACTTTGTCGAAAACCTCAAGGGTATTCCTTTAGAAATGATACTGATTCCCCCTGGAACGTTTATGATGGGGGCTCCTGAGGCAGAAGCAGAAAGTTTAGATTCTGAAAGACCGCAGCATCGGGTGACAGTATCGATGTTTTTTATGGGACGCTACCCCATTACTCAAGCGCAGTGGAAAGTTGTCGCACAGATGCCTCAAGTGCAGCGAGAACTTAAACTTAACCCGTCCCGCTTCGAAGGAGATAAGCGTCCTGTGGAGAGGGTAAGTTGGTATGATGCAATAGAGTTTTGCGCCCGTTTGTCACGCCACACGAAACGGGAATATCGTTTACCTTCGGAAGCGGAATGGGAATATGCTTGTCGGGCAGGAACTACTACCCCCTTTCACTTTGGGGAGACGATTTCAACAGAGCTAGCCAATTATAACAGTCAAAGTGAGAAATATGGTGCTTATGGCAGAGGTTTACACGGAAAGTATAGGCGAGAAACAACAGACGTTGATTTCTTTGGAGTGGCCAATTCTTTTGGATTGAGTGATATGCACGGGAATGTCTGGGAATGGTGTCTAGACCCTTGGCATGGCAATTATGAGGGTGCGCCAGAGGACGGAAGTGTATGGGATGATGAAAATAATAATGATAATCATTATCAAAATATCTCAGAAAATCTTGAATTATTCTTGAAAGATGGACGTAATCGCGTAATTCGCGGCGGTTCCTGGTTCAGCGGTCCGCGCGGCTGCCGTTCCGCGTATCGCAACTACTTTATCCCGCGCGTCGACGACGTCACTAGCGGTTTTCGGGTTGTCTGCGGTGTGCCGAGGACTTTATAGCCCTTTGCGCTTTTGCCCTATTGCCCTTTGCCCTTCGCGCCAAATTTTTGCTTAATATTTCTTAATATTTTCCCCAATGTTTTCACAGTCATCAAAAATTGCCCTCTCGAAGAGATCCGCTTAGCGATCGCCCTTTTGGAAAAAACTTTTCGATCTACTGAAAGTTCTATAAAGAAAGCGATCACCGCTGCCAAAAGATAAAACCTTGCTGATTCCGATCGCTCTGGACTGTGAAGTTTTGTCAAGGTCAATTAAAATCCCAAATCAGATGATTACATCCATTTGCTAAATGGATGTTTTGCTAAATTGACATTAAAATATTTGGGGTCAGATACCTCCTTATCAATCCAATCTGGTAATTCAATGGTTTGGTTTTCGTCGGTGAGTTCAACTTCGGCGAGAATTAAGCCTTGATTTTCCCCCGCAAATTCGTCTACTTCCCAAGTCAAGTCACCCTGTTTAATCTTATATCTGGTCTTTTCAATTAAGGGGCGATCGCACAGAGTATCTAGCATTTCCTGAGCATCTTCAACGGGGATGACGTATTCAAACTCCGCTCTAGATTTACCCAAGCTCGGTCCCTTGATAGTTAGGTAGCCTTGGCTACCAACGACGCGAACTCGAACAGTCAGTCCCTCTTCGGTGGAAATGTAACCTTGGCGATAAACAATACCAGTAGCAAGCGATCGCCACTTTTCGCCATTGACTAAAAATTTACGCTCTATCTCAGTTGCCATTTCATGAATAATTGATAAAAAAAGGGGTGGAAATTGCCCACCCTACTTTCTTTTGTTTTAGCGGTCTACCGACCCCATGATAATATCAATGCTACCCAAAATCGCCACAATATCAGCAACCTTTACCCCTTTGAGAATATGAGGCAAAATTTGCAGATTGTTGAAATCAGCGGCGCGAATCTTCCAGCGCCAGGGGAAGACATTATCATTACCGACAATAAAGATTCCCAACTCTCCCTTACCGCTTTCCATGCGGACATAATGCTCACCCGCAGGAATTTTAAAGGTCGGTGGAACTTTCTTGGCGATATACTGGTAATCAAAGTCATTCCACTTTGATTTCTTACCTTCCGCCATCCGCTTCGCTTCCAGATTCTCATAGGGACCACCAGGAAGTCCTTTGAGTGCTTGACGGATAATCTTAACCGACTCCCGCATTTCCCCAATCCGCACTATATAGCGGGCAAAGCAGTCGCCAGCGGTTTCCCAGTGCACCTCCCAGTCGAAGTCGTCGTAGCACTCGTAGTGATCGACCTTGCGCAAGTCCCACTTAACCCCAGAAGCTCGTAGCATGGGACCAGAAAGTCCCCAGTTAATCGCCTCTTCACGGCTGATAGTCCCCACACCTTCCACGCGACGGCGGAAAATGGGGTTATTAGTAATCAACCTCTCATACTCATCTACTGTCGGTTCAAAGTAATCGCAGAAGTCTTCACATTTATCCACCCAACCATAGGGCAAATCAACCGCCACGCCGCCGATGCGGAAGTAGTTATTGTTAATCAACCGCATCCCAGAAGCAGCTTCCCAGAGGTCATAAATCATCTCCCGTTCCCGGAAAATATAGAAAAAGGGAGTCTGGGCACCTACGTCAGCCAGAAACGGACCGAGCCACAGCAGGTGATTGGCAATCCGGTTGAGTTCGAGCATAATCACGCGGATGTATTGGGCGCGTTTAGGCACTTCAATATCCGCTAATTTTTCCGGTGCATTGACGGTAATCGCTTCGTTAAACATCCCCGCTGCGTAATCCCAACGGCTGACATAGGGGACGTACATAATGTTAGTGCGATTCTCGGCAATCTTTTCCATCCCCCGGTGGAGATAGCCGATGACGGGTTCGCAATCGATCACGTCTTCGCCATCGAGAGTTACGATTAAGCGGAGAACACCGTGCATCGAGGGATGGTGGGGACCCATGTTGATGATCATGGGTTCGGTTCTAGTTTCAATTTTTGCCATAGAGCAGCAATTTTCCCCTCATGTATCCAAAATAATACCTTTTTTGAGATCTTGGTTGGAGCATAATAGGGAATGAGTAAGGGCGATCGCGATCTTAATTTGAAGGGCGATCGCTGCTCACTCTCTATGTAGCAGCTCGCTCAACTAATCGTGCCCAGAAGCTTCCCACTATACCAAAGGTTAGTGGTCAGAGGAATGGGCGCTCTCGTGACTGATGATTAGTGATCCGACGGGCAAAAATCTTTGACCGACGCGCAGAAATCTTCGATTTCGAGCATCGTCGAGCATCGTCAGGCATCGCAGTGATTGGGAAAAGGTGATTAGTTTTTCCCATCACAGTACCCTCGGAGCCAGTCACCAGTCACCAGTCACCAGTCACTGTGAACATTTATTAACATAGTATCGTTTATTTATGGCTAGCTACTTAATGTAAAAGAAATATGGGCGATCGCATCGCAGTAATTGGACTGGGCTATGTCGGTTTACCCGTCGCCTTGGCATTTGCCAAGCAATTCCCGGATACCATTGGCTTTGATATCAATATTGAGAAAGTTACAAACTTAAAACAAGGGAGAGACCAAATTGGGGAAGTTTCCTCAGATGACTTAAAAAATACTGACCTCAAGATTACTGCCAACCCAGAAGACCTAGCGGAGGCAAACTTCTTTGTCGTTGCCGTCCCCACCCCCATTGATAGCAACCACCGACCAGATCTCAGTTCCTTAATCAAAGCTTCTGAAACTTTAGGTAAAGTAATCAAACCAGGCTCAGTGGTCGTCTATGAATCTACTGTCTATCCTGGAGTAACAGAGGAAATCTGTGGACCAATTCTGGCAATGGTATCTGGCTTAAAGCAGGGTGTTGATTTTAAGCTAGGCTATTCCCCAGAACGGATTAATCCCGGCGATCAGGCTCATCCCCTAGAAAAGATTATCAAAGTCGTATCCGGAGAAGATAGGGATACCCTAGAAAGAGTTGCTAGAGTCTACGACACCATTATTGAGGCAGGAGTCTATGACGCTCCCTCTATTAAAGTGGCAGAGATGGCTAAAGTGATCGAAAATACCCAGAGAGACTTAAACATTGCCTTGATGAACGAATTAGCCTTAATTTGCGATCGCCTTGGCCTGCGCACCAGGGATGTCCTAGCCACTGCCAGCACCAAATGGAATTTTTTACCCTTTACCCCCGGACTCGTTGGTGGTCACTGTATTGGTGTTGACCCCTACTACTTAACCACTAAAGCCGAAGAAGTAGGGTATCATCCTGAAGTTATCCTTGCTGGTCGTCGAATTAATGATGGCATGGGAAACTACTTGGGGCAACGTCTAGTCAAGCTTTTAGTGCAAGCTAATCTCCCACTCAAGGGGGCGCGGGTGGGAATTCTGGGATTAACCTTTAAAGAAAACGTATCTGACTTACGCAACAGCCGTGTACCAGATATTGTGGTAGAATTGGGAGAGTTTGGCATTGAAACCCTCGTACACGATCCCTTTGCCAATAGTCTTGAAGCGCAGAAGGAATACGGTATTGCTTTAGTAGACTGGCAGAAATTATCCAATTTAGATGGCCTTGTACTAGCAGTCAGTCATCGAGCTTATCTAGATATGCCTCGCGAACAGATACTTGGTTGTCTGCGCTCAGAAGGAGTACTAATGGATGTCAAATCTGTTTTTGACCCTGCAACCCTACCCCCACACCTTAATTACTGGAGTTTATAGAATTGGCTATCGAGTTAAGTAAAGAAGTAGATGAAAACTGTTTTAGTTACTGGTGCTGCTGGTTTTATCGGGTTTCATCTCAGCCAACGCTTACTGGCAAGAGGAGATAAGGTTATTGGCTTAGATAACCTGAATAATTACTATAATGTTTCTCTGAAAAAAGACAGATTAACTCAATTACAACAAAAGTTTGGGTTCAGTTTCCATAAATTAGACTTAGCAGACAAACAAGAAATAGCCAAGCTATTTACTGAAAATAGTTTTGATGTGGTTGTAAACCTGGCAGCCCAAGCAGGTGTGCGCTATTCTCTCAAAAATCCCCATGCCTATGTTGATAGTAACTTAGTAGGTTTTATCAATATTCTAGAAGGTTGCCGTCACTCAGATGTCAAGCACCTAGTATTCGCTTCTTCTAGTTCTGTTTACGGTGCTAACACTAAAATACCCTTTTCTGTTTACGACAACGTAGACCACCCAGTTAGCCTGTACGGAGCCACAAAAAAAGCCAACGAACTCATGGCACATACCTATAGCCATTTGTATGGTTTACCTACTACTGGACTGCGCTTTTTTACCGTTTATGGTCCCTGGGGACGACCAGATATGGCACTGTTTCTGTTTACTAAAGCAATTTTAGCAGGACAGCCGATTGATGTCTTTAATTACGGTAAAATGCGACGAGATTTTACCTACATTGACGATATTATAGAGGGGGTTATTCGAGTAATGGATAAGATTCCCGAACCAAATCCTAATTGGTCAGGAGAGTCACCAATCCCAGGAACCAGTAATGCTCCTTACAAAATCTATAATATTGGCAACAATCAACCCGTTGAATTAATGCACTTTATTGAGGCGATAGAAAATTGTTTGGGAATGAAAGCAGAAAAGAATATGATCCCAATCCAGCCCGGTGATGTACCTGCAACCTATGCAGACGTTGATAATCTAGTCAGGGATGTGGGGTTTAAACCAAATACACAAATTGAGGTAGGAATTGAGCGTTTTGTCAAGTGGTATCGAGATTATTACAGAGTAAAATAAGCTCAATTTCACTTGAGCAAACAATAGGAACATGATCCCACTGCTAATTCTCTCACTTGCCAGTTTTCTCATCAGCCTACTCACCGTTGCCCTGATCGAGCAACACTTCAGCCAACAACTACTCGATATTCCCAACGAGCGCAGTTCCCACACCCAACCTACCCCCAGAAGCGGCGGACTCGGTTTTATTATCACCTTTGCCATAACCAGTTGGATCGCCGCTGCTATCGGTATACCTTTAAAACCCCAACCCCCCTTGTGGCTCGTTCTTATTCCTTTAACTATTATCGGCATCCTGGATGACCGCCAAGGGGTCTCCGCCGCCCTCCGCTACCTGGTGCAACTGTCTGCTGCTAGTATAGCCATCGCCTACTTGGGCCCCTTTTCCTTTCCCTGGCTGGACAGTTTTGGCATGGTCGGTCAAATTACAGCGATCGCCCTCACTGCCATCGGCATCACTGCCGTAATTAACTTTTATAACTTTATGGATGGTCTAGATGGTCTCGTTGCTGGGTGTACCGCAGTGGAGCTAGGCTTCATAGCAATCTACCTCAACCAACCTATTGTCTGGCTTCTTGTCGCTGCCCTTCTGGGCTTCTTGTGGTGGAACTGGTTCCCTGCTAAAATCTTTATGGGTGATGCAGGCAGCACTGTCTTAGGGGCTACTGTGGCGATCGCCTTACTCAACAATAATAGCAATACTGTACGCACTTGGTCGGCTTTAGCAATTATCTTGCCTCTAGTGAGCGATGCCATTTACACCCTTTTCAGGCGCTTAATGCGTCGTGAGAACATCTTTCAAGCTCACCGCAGCCATCTTTTTCAAAGATTACAGCAGTCTGGTTGGTCTCACGCTCAAGTCGCCAGCACATACATCTGTGTCAATCTTCTAGTGGCCACTAGCATCAGCCTCTTCGGGTCAATGGGAGCCTGGCTCAGTTTAATTGGCGTGATAGTTGCCATCATTCTAGGTGAGATTTATCTACAGTCCTCTTACCGTTCCCTGATTGACTGACAAAAATTATATAATTCTTGTCTAGTAAATTTTTGAGGAAAATTTTCCTTTTGTCCTGTAATCTGTTACTTTAGTAAGATTCTAGGCAACTATCTCAAGATAGCTTCAACAGAGCGATCGCTCAGAAGGAAGTGCTAAAAAACTGTGAGGAGTTATGAATAAGCACGTGGTAGATTGGCTTCACGCCTTCTACAAATCACTATCTAGAACCCACAAACGTCGGATACTAGTCGCTACCGATGCCGTCTTATTTGTGTTAGCCATCTCTAGCGCATTTTTCCTCCGCTTCGACTTTAAGTTTGAGTATCAATCGATAAGCATACAGGACTACTATTGGCTAATCTTATTACTAATTTTTCTTAAGCTTCTCATCTTTCACATCAAGGGCATATATCGCCCGATTCTGCGCTATACAGGCTTGGAATTTTTATCCACTGCTACCCAAGCCATTCTGTACAGTTCTGGTGCCCTGGTGCTCTTGGCCTATTTACTAAGGGAAGATAAGCTTCTACCTCGCTCGATTCTAATTATCGATGCCTTGTTGACCCTGGTGTTAGTCGTTGGCATGCGACTGCTCATTCGCTCCTTATTCCGCCAACTGAATTCTAGCATCAGTGAGAGTAAATCTCTAGAACGCTTTATTATCTACGGCGCAGGAGTAGCTGGCTCTCAACTAGCCCGTACTTTGATTCATGAACCTGGCTATCGCCTAATAGCCTTTGTGGATGACAATCCAGATTTACAGCGCCAAGTAATTCAGGGATTCAGGGTTTACTCGCCAGCAGATTTGCCCAAGCTGTTGACGCAGAAGCCATTTGACACTGTTATCTTGGCTATGCCTGCCTTAAACAAGGTAAGAAAACGTCAAATTATAGACCGATTACAGTTCTTCCCTGTCTTAGTCAAGACCATACCAACCCTGGGAGAACTCTTATCCGGCAAAGTCTCTATTCGTCAAATCCGCAATGTTGATGTGGCAGAATTGCTCGGAAGAGAAGAAGTAATGCCCCATCCAGAGTTACTGCAGATGGATGTAACTGGGAAATCAGTACTTGTTACCGGCGCTGGGGGGTCTATTGGCTCTGAGTTATGCCGTCAGATTGCGGAGCTAGAGCCGAAATGTTTGGTGCTGTACGAACTCAGTGAATTTTCCCTCTACAACATTGACATCGAATTAGCTGAAACCCATCCCAGTCTCAAACGAGTGGCATACTTAGGGAACGTAACCGATCAGATCTATTTTGAAACCATCTTGAAAAGGCATCAGGTAGATACCATCTACCATGCAGCTGCCTATAAACACGTTCCTTTGGTGGAAGCCAACCCGACTCAGGGAATTTACAATAACGTTTGCGGGACTTTAATCGCTGCCCGTTGTGCGATCGCCTGCGGAGTGAGTAACTTTGTCTTGATTTCCACCGATAAAGCAGTGCGTCCTACCAATATAATGGGAGCGAGTAAAAGGGTGGCAGAGTTGGTTGTACAAGGGCTAGCAGAACAACCGGAAACCACTACCTGCTTCGCGATTGTCAGATTTGGTAATGTGCTAGATAGCAGTGGTTCGGTGGTGCCACGTTTCCGCAAACAGATTGCTCAGGGCAAGCCCATCACTATTACTCACCGTGAAGTGACTCGTTACTTCATGTCCATCCCCGAAGCGGTTCGTCTGGTTATTCAGGCAGGAGCTATGGCTACAGGCGGTGAAGTTTTCTTACTGGATATGGGGGAACCGATCCGGATTTACGATCTAGCTTTGCAGATGATTCGCCTCAGTGGACTGGAGCCAGAACGAGATATTGAGATTGAATTTACCGGATTAAGACCAGGGGAAAAGCTCTATGAAGAATTGCTCATCGATAGTGCTAACATTAGACGCACCAGACATCCTAAGATTTTCTCTGCCAATGAGCGCAAGATGAGTTGGGAAATTTTGCACCCCAGTCTCGAAGCTCTGTTGCTAAAAGCTCGATTTAACGATCATAATGGTGTGGTGAGACAACTAAAGGCTCTTGTCCCAGAATATCAGCCCCAAAAGTACCTGATAGCTGCTAATGGGATTCGGAATTGAGTCCGTAATTTCACTGACCAAAACAAAATCGACTAAGTGAAAAGAAATCGGATTTCTGGGTAATTACTCTAGCACTCAGAGGTTTTAAAGCGTATCTTTGAAATTGATGTAGCCCTATGATACAATACATGTCTCAGGATTTGAGCAATAAGCCAGGAACAAGGCAGTTCACCACTCCTGTTGGGTTCAAGCCTTGGTCAGTTGAATTCGAGCAAAGCAAGGTAAATCCTAGCAATGGCAATCAGGGTTTTGGTCAGTATCTTGACTTAATCCTGTTTACAGTCGCCTGTGCCTATCTGCTAGGAGTGATCTTGTGGCTAGTAAGCCAAGAAAAGCTGAAATTGCCCTTGATCTTTAAGTCTGTAGGTGAAACAGTTCTCCAAGAGAACCAACTCTCTTCCTCAGATGCTCAGTTTATTGCCTATATGCTGCGATCGCTGGAAATGATCGACAGTAAGGCACAAGCCAATAAACAGCAAACAACTGTCTCTAGCACAAAATCCGCAGTTAATTTGTCATCTGTTCTTATTCCTGGCAATCCTGCCTCGGTTGCTCCCGAAGCACCGACAGTTATAGCAAGAACCCACATCCCTGTTAACCAGTCAAGCCAGTCAACTGCTGCTGCTGTGGCACCCTTGAGTGTTCCAATACCGCCACCGCCACCCTCTTCTTCTCACCCTTTACAATTGTCAACAGTCCCAGTTCTTGCACCGAAAACTAATTTGCCACCTTCACCTGCACTATCTCCTACTATTAGCCATACCCTGGTGGGATTGCTAGAATCCGGCGATCACTCTGCTGCTTTGTTTCAAATTAATGACATCACCAAACGGATTCAGATTGGAGAAGGGATTGACGCTAGTGGCTGGACTTTAGTATCTGTCGCGAATAAGCAAGCGGTGATTTACCGCAATGGACAGGTTCGCTCTATTTCTGTTGGACAGAAGTTCTAAGATATGCTAAAGGCTAGTGGTGGCGTTGAGATATCTAGACCAATCGATTACATCCGGTTTTTTTGCTAGTAGCTAGTAGAAAGACAACTAGCTACTAACAACTAACAATTAGCACAAAAAGCGCCGCAACTAACAAATAAAAACTAATAATTAACAAATAACAGTCAAAAATGGGTCTATTTGATGATTTCAGTCGCTTTCTCGAAACTCGACTAGAGGAATTTCTGGATAATAATCCCCATCTGGAGTTACAGGCACTAGAGGAACAACTACGAGAGCAAGAACAAGACACATTAAGATTGATTGCTGAGGAGCAGCTACAAGAAAAGCGCAAGCAAGATGAGATTCTCTCTATTGCTCAAGACATCCAAACCTGGCACACAAGAGTTAATAAGGCGAAGGCTGCTGGGAGATTAGATCTGGCTAAGGCTGCTCAAGAACGAGAGGCATCTTTGCTGCGCCAGGGGAATCAGCTTTGGGGACAAATGGAAGGCTCGAAAAAGCGTCTTGTCCAAGCCAAGGAATTATTGCGTCAAATCCAGCAACGACGAAAAGAAGTCAAGGCTAAAGCTGTTGAGGTAAAAAAGACTCAGGCAAGCTCTCAAACTGCTTCCAACTGGGACACCACTGGTTGGAATCAAGGCTGGAGTTACAGCACTTATAGCAGACAAGCGGATCCACTGGAAGAACAATTTCAGCGCTGGGAAATGGATGATGAGCTAGAGCAGATGAAGCGAAATCTTGGTCGGTGATTGGTGACTGGTGCTACTTCCTATCTTCTTCCAATTCAGCTCGGCGAATGGTAAAGGAATTGAACCTCTAAGGGCAAATCAAAGATTATGCCCTTAGATTCTGGAGTCGAGTTACCCCGTCTCCCACTCCTGTAAATTAAATAAACTTGGTTGTTTACCAACCGGTTTGTCCAGCTTTACAGGATTCCCAGGCTCATCAGGCAACCCCAATGATAAATCCCTCTTACGAGAGTCAGTTGATTCTGACTTGGGCGTGACTTTCCGCGTGACTCGCGGTAGTTTTTTTAGTCTGTGACTTTTCAGTCTTAGTCCTTTGATTTTGGGACTAAATTCAGCATAGCACAAACTCCCGAAAATGAAAAGTCTTTCAGTCGGTACAGTTTATGACCTATCTATCCAAATCTTGATCCAATTAAAAAGTATATCCAACATCAAGAAACTCCGTCGAAGTAATTATTGGTTGCCCGCAATT
>JBFRWF010000399.1:0-14959 GCA_051439465.1 Xenococcaceae cyanobacterium
GTGACCAGTGACCAGTGACCAGTTTTTGCAGTATTAAATTATTCTGTTTATGACAAAATTGATTAAGCATTGTTCACTGAGTCTTGTTCACTGAGTCTTGTTTACTGATTATTGTTCACTGAAAAACTGGTCACTGAAAATACTGGTCACTGGTCACTGAAAAACTGGTCACTGCTTTAAACTCCACTGTTCTGTGGTAAATGCAAGCATTATAGAGTTCTTTGTGCATTCTGCGCCACAGATGAAGTTTAAACTTTTGAGACTTGCTCGGATATAGACGATATGTGACTCTGCGGGTTAACATGATCCTAGTATAACTAATTGGCTGTCTACATTCCATTCCGACAGCAGCGCTTTCCTTCCCTACCCTACTGTGTTGAGGGTAGGGACTGACGCGCAATGGTTCAATTGGATGTAATTCCAGTTTCCTTATCAGGTGCAAGATCTGAGAGTTACCAGTTTTCAGTTACCAATTCAGTCAAAAGGACTGCCGCCAGCCCTACAATCGTGCCTTCTCCAGGTAAGTTTCTAAGTCTGATACACGTTGTTGAGTGACTCTGGCAAGGCAATAACTATAAGTGGAAGGAGCCAAAGTCCCTCCTTCAAACTGTCCCTTTTCGTATTCACAAGTCTTATCCCTGAAGTCAATCCAGGCGACTTGAGCGGCGAGTAGTCTTTGCTTCTGCTTCCCACTGACTTCAGCTATTAGTAGTTGATATACCTGGTTGAGTTTTTGGTCAGTAGCTTGTGCTTCCTGACTGGAACACTGATTCATCTGGGTCGTAGTCTGAGGGTTGAGACAGTTAACTTGTTGTGTCAACAGTATAGGGTTGTCTTGGGCGAAGGTTAGTTTAACTCTGGTAGGGTTGAATTGTGCAATAGTTGGAGCAATCAAATAAGTAAGCAAACCTCCTCTAAGCAACACTGTAAGTTTTTTGCGTATGCTGATCATATGTTTTATTATCGGGGTACGACCAGTAATGGATGCTGACTTTGAGAACATGGCTCAAGCGGCGAGAAAGTGCCAGTTTGGGCTAAAGCACATTTTGGCACTTTTTAGAATGAAATAGCCCTGTAGGGAATATAGCAGTCCATTATGAGTCGTGGCCAATCAAAACATATATAAAACGACCAGAACCCTTACCCCCTATCCCCTATTCCCTGTTCCCTTTTGAGTAGAGTTTTGATTCACAACCCTTTATAGGACTGCTATAGTAGTCACGTTCCCCGCTCCCCGTTCCCCGTTCCCCGATCCGAAGTTCCCTTTTGATTACTGTCCCGGCTTAAGTGGATAGCCGCTAATAACGTTATGAGATTGACTTTGCCCACCAAACTCATCTACTCATCTAATCGGTACTTTATTTGAACGCAAGTCCCTTACTACGAACCCATCAAAACTGACTTAACAAACCAGTAGTCTTCTTTCAACCTTCCTTGGCAAAATAAGCTTCCAGAGCCTCTGCTAATATCTGATTCATTGGCCTACCCTGCTGTACAGAAGCTGTCTTGAGACGCCCGAAGATTTCATCAGGTACTCCAACCCGATGCTGATTTTTACGACTTCTGCGAGACTTCACTGTCTTTTTCACTGCCTTTTTCACTGCCTTTTTCACTGCCTTTTTCGCTGGCTTTTTATAGCTCCCTAGCTTATAGCTGCTAGAAAATTCTCTGATTGCCTCAAAACCGACGCGATCGCAAAACTCCCCAAAGCTCTCCCCACTTGTCTTATTTTGCTTGAAGTAAACGAAAATTGGCTCCAATAAAGCTTCCAGCTCAGCAATCGGCTGTTTTTCCACATAGGGTTTAGCCAGTCGCGTCTGATCGGGCGACCCTCCCAACCAAATTTGATAGGCTTCTGGTGCGCTACCGACAAATCCTAACTCCGCCATGTAAGGTCTAGCACAACCATTCGGGCAGCCAGTCATGCGAATGACAAACTCCTCCTCTTTCATCCCTAGCTTATTGAGCAGCGCTCGAATCCGCTCAACGATGCCAGGGAGTGCCCGTTCCGATTCCGTGATTGCTAAGCCGCAAGTTGGCATTGCTGGACAAGCCATTGAGTAACGTACCAGCGGGTCAATCTCTTCTGGAGCAGTTATTATGCCATGCTGCTGGAGAATCTCCTCAATTGCTTGTTGCTGTGACGGTTCAATCTCGTAAAGAATCACATTATGGTTTGGAGTTAACCGCATCGGTAACTCAAACTGCTGGACAATTTCCCGTAAAGCAGTTTTGAGCTGGAAGCTGCCTTCATCCTTAATCCGACCATTTTCAATGGAGATACCGAGGAAAAGCTTGCCATCTCCCTGTTCATTCCAACCGAGGAAGTCTTGATACTTCCACTCTGGCAGGGGTTTGAAAGGGGCTAGCTTTTTGCCCAAGTAGCTCTCGACCATTGCCCGGAACTTCTCGACCCCCCAATCCTGAACCAGATATTTCATCCGTGCATGACGGCGATTGAAGCGATCGCCATAATCCCGCTGGGTTGCCACAATTGCCTTCATCAAGTCGTAGACATCATCCTTATCTACATAGCCAATGGAGTCAGACACCCGAGCAAAAGTCTCTTCCTTTCTATGAGTGCGCCCCATGCCACCACCAGCAAGGACATTAAATCCTTCTAACTCTCCCTGCTCATTAATAATTACTACCAAGCTCACATCATGGGTGTAGAGGTCAACGGAATTATCTCCCGGCACAGTTACGCAACACTTGAACTTCCGAGGCATGTAGTTTGTTCCGTAAATCGGCTCCTCCTGATCTTGGAAGATGGTGCCGTTGCCGTTGCGCTGCCGCGCCGCCTTCACTTGGGGGTCTTCTTCGGCACTGATTACCTTTTCCCCATCGAGCCAAATCTCGTAGTAAGCACCTGTCTGAGGTCTGAGCAAATCAGCGACTTTATTGGCATACTCCCAGGCGTATTGATATTCAGGGCGATTCTTGAAAGGAGCAGGGGGTGCCATGACATTGCGGTTGAGGTCACCACAGGCTCCCAACGTTGACCCCATATTCTGAACAATCGAGGCGATCGTTGCTTTGAGATTTTTTTTGAGAACGCCATGAATCTGAAAACCCTGACGGGTGGTCACTCGTAGGGTATGATTCCCATATTCCTGCGACAGCCGCTCCAGGGTGAGATACAGTTGCGCAGGAATGAATCCCCCTGGATTTCGGGTGCGCAACATAAACTGGTAATCTTTCTCCTGTCCCTTAACCCGGTTATCCCGGTTGTCTTGCTGGTAGGAGCCGTGAAATTTGAGAACTTGGACGGCAGGCTCGGTGAAGTGAGTGGTGTCTTGCAGTAGTTCAGTTGCTAGTGGTTCGCGCAAAAAGTTGCTGCGCTCTTTAATACCCTCTAGCTTGGAAAGCTTGCGGGTTGGTGACATCGGAGTTTTGACCATTGGAATAATAGATGGATCGCAGGTAGAATTTTATTTGCGGTAAATCTGTCGGAATTTCGGTGATTATTTTCATCTTACCGTCAAGGATCTCTATGAATAGTATGCAAACCAATAGTCAAATACGGATATTGGCTTACTTTGCAGGTGTTACCCTGACTGGCTGAACTACGACAGCCTCTATCCCATAGCTAAAAGCATTTGGGACTGCTTTTCTTAAGATGTTATAAGAACCGTTGACATCGGCGTTGAGCAATTGCCCAGTACTCGTCCGATATAAACCCCGTTTTATCCGTTTACCACTGAAATGGTATTTTACTTGGCTTTTTGGGTTATAGATGGGAATCACATCCCCATCCAAAAAGCTAGCTTTACTTGTGTATGATTCCTCATTCACAATTACTTTAATTCCCACAAGCATTGCTTTGTAGGTCAGCATTTGTATGAAGCGAGTATGAGGGATTGTGACAAAATTTTGGTTATTAATTCTGCCGATGTTTACCTCTTGCTTCCATCCTGGATTCTGCCCGATAACTAGCGTTCCAATCTGGGAGTGAACCAGTTTATTGATGAGCTCCCTGCTGGCTTTGTGCAGGTAATCATCTACCTTAAAGTTTCGCTTCATCGTCAGCCGTTCTAGTTTTTTCGAGCTGGGCGAGTCCTGACCTAAACTGGAGCACAACTGCTTCCGTCGCTTGTTGAAAAATTGGTTTATATTCTTCAACGGTCTGCCATTAACCATTAGGGGGACAAAACCCTCTCGGTTTGAAGTTACAGTCCCTAAGTTATCAATCCCTAAATCTACAGCAGCTACCCAGTCTTCATCTAACTCCACAGGTTTTACTTCCTTTTCATAGACCACCTCCGCTACATAATAACCGTATTTAGGAATAATCCTTAACTCTTTTAAGTTAGACTCCGAGACCTTTGTTTTCAGGCTCAGATTGGTTTTAGAGGGAACGATTAAGCCTTTTTTTATCCCTCTTTTTGAAATCGCTCCTGACTCCCTCTTCCCTTTGTTATTACCGCTTTTTGCTCTTTGCCCAAAGACGTAGATTAACAGGTTTCTCCCTTTCTGTTTCTCTTTGTATTTTGGGAAGGAAGGTCTCCCCTTAAATTTATCCGGGTTTTCCCTCCAACCTTTCATCGCTTCAAAAAACGACACCCAGTTTCGATGGAGTGCCAATAAAATTTGCTGCGATACTTTAGCTGGCAAAGCTCGGTAACATTCTTCAGTTTTCAGTTGCTTTTCTATGGCGTTATAATTGAGATATTTCTTTTCAAAGATAAAGCTTTGTCTAATTCTATAATTAGCTTGGTTATAGAGATTCTTCGACTTGAAGGCTAACTGGTCTATCTCTGACCACATCGGATTATCTTTTTTGATTACATGCCGTTCAACTAGCTTTAAGCTCTGACCCATTTTTTCTTAATTCCTACCTCAGCTTTTCTGTTTTCCTCTTCTCTCCTCTCCTCTCCTTGAATCTTTCTGCTTGCCTATCGGTGATTCTGTTTTCTGTACTTGCTCCTCGTTGAATGATATCGTCTAATATCTGTAAATGACTATAGACTTAATGAATTTTTACAATTCTTTAAAAATTGTGACTAAGAAAAATTTTGTCCAGGCGCTCCTATCTTTAGACAGGTCGAAAAAGAAAAGATTTGTGAAGTCCATGGGAAGCGCGACATTCCATGGTGTCCTTATTTCAAGCCCCTGGATTTATCCATGGGGGAATGGCACGCTCAATAAGAGGCAATCAGCCAGCGTAAGTCTATAATTTTCAAGCTCTTCGGCGATTTCTGTAGGGTGCGTTAGGCGCTTCTCTGCTTCGGGACCTACCAGTTTTGGCTATCTGCGCCGCAGGGCACCATTGACCAAACGGGGGCGGTGCCCAAGCGCTCATTCGCTAACGCCCCCTACACAGCTACACGGCTTCCACGATCGGGCCATCAGCTTAAGGAGCGTGCCATTCCACCCTACGATCAATTTTTCAAACACGCTCTGAGCTAGGTAATGGAAAATAGGTAATGGGGAATGAGGAATAGGGAATATAACAGTCCTAAATGAGTCGTGGCCAATCAAAACATATATATGCGGAGTTACATACAAAAAGGATTTTCAATCCTTTTTGTATTATAACTTCGATAATAACGACCAGAACCCTTACCTCCTGTCCCCTGATCCGAAGTTCCCTTTTGAGTAGAGTTTTGATTCACGACCCTTTATAGGACTGCTATAGTAGTCACGTTCCCCGTTCCCCGTTCCCCGTTCCCTGTTGCCTATTGCCTGTTGCCTATTGCCTGTTGCCTGTTGCCTGTTGCCTGTTCCCTTTTGATTACTGTCCCGGCTTAAGTGGATACCCTCATTTTTTTATCGGACATCCTCCAAATGACTACTCAATCAAGTAGTAAAACTGTTTTCAGTAGTAATCCTTATATAATTCTCAATAATCAGGGGGAAATTCTGCCTCCCATGAACCTGATAGCTCACCATCATATCCTGGGACGGGACTCTAGACAAGCAGATTTAATAGTTCCCGAACATTGGGGAGTGGTCAGTCGTTGCCAAGCCTGCTTGCGCAAAGTGGATAATGACTATTATATATATGACGGTGATGGTAACAAACCCAGCAGCAACAGGTTATTTATCAATAACACTCTCATTACCCCAAAAGAAGGCTATCGCCTGCAAAATGGAGACGAGATTAAGATTGGCCAAAATCCTAAAAACCTGGTTATCATCGCCTATTTCGACCCCAACAGCACTCTAGCTGGATCCCCACCAACACAGCGGTCTATTTCCCTCACAAATAGGTCGGTAATGCTGGGACGCGATCCTAGTGCTAACCTGCAATTAGATGCACCAACTGTTTCCCGCCGCCACGCTACTATTGATACTGATGCTAAGGGACGCTATATTCTTCAAGACCACAGTACTAATGGCGTTTTTGTCAATGGGCAAAAAGTAAATGGTACGACGATCCTTTCTCCTGGTGCAAGCATTCGCATTGGTCCCTATACCTTAGTTTTGCAAGGGGATGATTTAGTCTTAGCAGATCGAGGGAATAACATTCGCCTTGATGCCGAGAAAATCCTGCGGTTAGTTAAAGATAAAAATAACCAAGAACTGCGAATATTAAATAATATTTCCTTGCCGATTGAACCGGGACAGTTTGTCGCTTTAGTCGGCGGTAGTGGTGCTGGTAAATCTACTCTAATGCGGACTCTGTTGGGAATTGAACCGACTACTGCAGGGACTGTTTATTTGAATGGAGAAAACCTGCGAAATAATTTTAATATCTACCGCACCCAAATTGGCTATGTACCGCAAAATGATATTGTTCACAAAAACTTGAGAGTGGGAGAAGTTCTTACCTACGCCGCTAAATTGCGACTTCCTCCCGATATAGATGTGGAACAGGTCGTACAAAAGACACTGCAAGAAATTGAAATGTCCGAGCGCCGGGATACGTTGGTCAAGAAACTGAGTGGGGGACAGTTGAAACGGGTCAGTATTGGGGTGGAATTGTTAGCGGATCCGAAGCTGTTTTTTCTGGATGAACCTACTTCTGGACTTGACCCCGGATTGGATCAAAAGATGATGCAGTTGTTGCGTAAGTTGGCGGATGAGGGACGGACAGTGATTCTGGTTACTCATGCGACCACCAATATTACTTTGTGCGATCGCATTGTCTTTCTCGGTCAAGGGGGAAACCTCTGCTACTTTGGTTCCCCGAAAGAGGCGATGGATTTTTTTCAGATCAAAAACGACAACTTTGCCGATATTTACATCAAATTAGAAACCAAAGAAGCCGTAATTCAGGAAGCTGATAACTTCCGTAAATCTAATTATCAAAAGGACTACATTGACAATCGCCTCAGTATAGGAAGTCAGCAATCCAGTGTGCCTCCACAAAAAGTAAGGCGATCCCCCCTGCAACAATTATCTATCTTAACTCAACGCTACTTTAAGCTTATCCTAGGAGATCCAATTAACCTCGGGTTAGCGCTCTTAACCGCCCCCATTGGTATCAGTTTAATTACCCTAGCAATTCGGGACAAAGACCCTTTAGTTCTCGGCGTTGAAGATGACCCCAGACTTGCACCTTTAGCACTGCGAGTTTTATTTGTCTTTACTTGCGCTGCTATTTGGGTCGGACTTGCTAGTTCTCTGCAAGAAATAGTCAAAGAATCTGCTATTTATATTCGAGAGCGGCTGGTAAATTTGGGATTATTTGCTTATTTGGGGTCAAAAATGTTAATTATGGGAGGATTGGCATTGCTCCAAACTATATTAATGTCAATCGTAATTATGATTGGCTTTAAATCACCGGAACCTGATTTGCTACCTTGGTTTTTAGGAATGGGAATTACTACCTTCCTCACCCTACTTACCTGCATGAGTCTGGGATTAATGGTATCAGCTAGTGTCAAGAATAGTACCCAGGCTAATAGTGCTTTGCCTCTGTTATTGTTGCCCCAAATTATCTTTTCTGGGGTGTTATTCAACATGGAAGGAATCGGCAAGTATGTTTCTTGGCTCATGTTGAGTCGCTGGTCTGTGGGTGCTTATGGCGCTTTGGTGGATGTTAATAGGATGGTGCCGGAGCCTAGTTCTACTATTCCTCTACCATTTGAAGGGTCACCAGTTTACGATCCAACTTGGGAAAATCTGGCTTTAAATTGGGGAATTTTGTTATTGCATACAGTTGTTTATTTGGGGGTGACGTTTTGGTTGCAGAAGCGGAAAGATATTTTTTAATTCTTTCACGTTGACTGGTGACTGGTGACGGGAGCGTCCATCCCTCTCGTCGAGTAGAACAAATGTACTACTAGGAGAAAATGATCATCCTAAATGGTAATCGTAATTTATTGTAAATCGGTCTGCAGCTAGCTATACTTTATGCGATCGCACAAATATTCCCTAGGACTTAATCATCAAACATGAGTGCCAAAATCGAAACTACAAATTTACTCAACGACTTGGATAAAATCGCCAAAATGCGCTCCGAGGTAGCTATTTGTCTGGGGCGAATAGCCGAAACTTTAGAGCGATGGGAATTAGAAGCAGAAAATACCTCTGGTGGACTGGGTTTAGAAAGAGATATAAAAGACCTAAAAATAGCCAGAAAAAATTTACGCAAGGGGGTCTTTAGGCTTCTAGTATTAGGAGATATGAAACGGGGGAAAAGCACATTTCTCAATGCCTTAATCGGCGAAAACCTATTGCCCACTGATGTGAATCCCTCTACAGCAGTCCTAACAGTTTTACGCTATGGACTCGAAAAGAAAGTTATCGTTTACTTTAAAGAGGATAAGCGTCCACAAAAGCTTGATCTTACAACTTTTAAGCAGCAATACACTATAGAACCAGAGGAGGCAAATAAACTAGAACAAGATAATAAGCCAGCATTTCCTAAAGTTGACTATGCCGCTGTGGAGTATCCCTTACCCTTGTTAGAAAAAGGGATTGAAATTATTGATACTCCAGGGCTAAATGATACAGAAACGCGAAATGAGCTATCTCTAGGTTATATCAATAATTGCCATGCTATCCTCTTTGTCCTCAGGGCATCTCAGCCTTGTACGCTGGAGGAACGTCGTTATCTGGAAAATTACATCAAAGGTAGGGGATTAACTGTTTTCTTCCTGATTAACGCTTGGGATGAGATTCGTGAAAGCCTGATCGATCCCGATGATCCCGAAGAACTAGAAGAAGCTGAGACTCGACTGCGGCAAGTTTTTGAATCTAACTTGGCTCAATATTGTCAGGTAGATGGTGATGATATTTATGATGAACGAGTGTTCGAGATTTCCTCAATTAATGCACTGCGTCGGCGGTTGAAAAATCCAGACAGTAGGCTTAAGGGGACTGGCTTTCCAGAGTTTATGGGTTCCCTCAAGACTTTTTTAACCAAGGAACGGGCTATTGCCCAATTGCGACAAGCTAGAATCATAGCACGCCAAGCTTATAAACGAGTCCATGAAGCCGTTGAACGCCGCATACCATTGCTCGATCAGGATGTGAATGAATTGAAACGCAAGATGAGTTCAGTTGAACCAGAATTTAACAAACTGATTAATATTCGCAATCAATTCAAAGAGGAAATTAGAACGGTTCGGGATCGCCAGGCAAGAGCGATCGCCGATTCTTTTCGCGACTATGTGCTTAACTTGGGCAACACCTTTGAATCGGATTTCTTACGCTATCAGCCTGAGTTAAAGTTTCTGGATTACCTTAACGAAGGTAAACGACAAGCTTTTGAGGCAGCATTCACTCAGGAATTCGAGAAGTACATTAACGACAAATTATCAGCTTGGAGTATCACCGCTGAGCAAAAGATGAATGCAGGCTTTGAGCAGCTATCCAAGAGCGCGGCGAACTATGGTGCTGACTACGCTAAGGTGACACACAAGATTACTGAAAAACTAATTGGGCAGGAAATACAACCTGAAACCAGTACGTCGAATGAAAAGAGCTCCCCCGGCTGGGCAAAGTGGGCGATGGGGCTGGTTTCCTTAGCCTCAGGGAATATTGCTGGCGTAGCAATGGCTGGTGTAGGCTTCGATTGGAAAGATATCCTGCTCAACATGATAACTGTGATTGGCATCGGTGGAATTCTTGCAGCTATTTCCGGGGGAATTATTGGACCGGTTATCCTCGGAGTGGTAGGTTTAGGTTTTGGTGCCCTGCAAGTCGATAAAGCCCGTCAAAGATTGGTTACATCTACAAGGAAAGAGTTGGTAAAACATCTGCCTAAGGTAGCACAAGAGCAATGGCAACCAATTTATGATGCTGTCAAAGAATGTTTTGATGTTTATGAGCGTGAAGTAACTGAGCGGGTGAATGATGACATTCAGTCTCAGAAAGCTGAGTTAGATAATCTGCTCAAGCAAAAGGAATCCCGTGAAATTAATCGTGAAACAGAATTGAAGCGTCTGAGAAGTTTAAAGGCTAATGTGTTATCTGAATGCGAGGGCATTGAGTCCGTGTATGAGTATTTGCTGTTGTCGCCTGTGGGATAAGCTTGAGAGAGATAATAATATAGGCAGGCTACAATGCGCATTTTATTTGAGAGAGGTGATCGCTGACAAACTCAAATCCACGAAAAGAAACGCGCAGCTGCCCCAGCCTCAAAGCCAACTAACCAACGTCTAGTTTCAAGCGATGGAGCCACCATGACAACAACTCAATGGCAATACCTAGAGAAACGCCCCCATCCCTGGCGACAGCAGCTTTACATTAAGGGAAAAAGGATTAAAGCCTCTGTTATTTGGTCTGACATGATTGTCAATGAGATGTCACAAGAAGAGGCCGCAGACAACTGGGAGCTTCCTCTGGCTGCTATCCACGAGGTCATTGAATACTGTGAAACTCACCAAGAGCTTTTGAAACAGGAAGCTCTTTCCGGGCGTAGGCGGCTTGAAGAAAAAGGAGTCTCTCTTGAGCCTAAAATTGTTTGTTGACGAGGACTCTCAAGCTAAGCTGTTGGTAATCTTGCTAAAACACGCTGGTCACAATGTTCTGACAGTCAACGAAGCTGGTTTGGTTGGACTTGACGACGAGATTATTTTTGAGAACGCCAAAAAAGAAGAGCGCTTGGTGCTAACTCGCAACTACGATGATTTCCAGACTCTCCACCAAGCTAATCCAAATCATCCGGGCATCTTGGTGATTTACTCCGATGCTGATGTTTCAAAGGATATGAGTTTCAAAGCTATTGTGAAGGCGATCGCTAATCTAGAAGCCGCCAATATCCCTCTAGCCAACCAGTTCATTTCTCTCAACCAATGGAATTATTGAAAACGAGGGAAAAAGTGAAGGTCAATCAAGATAATTTAACCCTTGCAACCAGCGAGGTTAAATCATCTTTGCCAATTTCTAACCAGCCCGTTGCAGTAGGAGCGACAGCCGTCATTTGCACAAATATATCCTGAATGCCGAATTCTCGCTGAAGGCGAGTCTGAATTTTGTAGAGCAACTTATCTCGCGCTTTCCCATCCTGAAGTGTTACCTTCAAGTGGGCAAGCAGAACCGTTTGCCCTGGAGCAATGACCCAGATCTTCAAGTCATCAACTGTTTCCACTTCGGCAAAATTTTTCAAGTAAGTCTGAACCTTCCCAGGATCCAATTGTTGTGGCGTTCTCTCCAAAAGAATTGGTAGGCTTTGCCGTACAAGGGGAATGCCACTGAGGGCAATTAGACATCCAACACCAAGACTGATAAAGCCATCGGCCCAATTCCAGTGGAGAGTGCCAACCGCGATCGCCGCAAAAATCACCCCCACTGAACTGATCGCATCCGCCACAACATGGAGAAAGACTCCCTGTATATTGAGGTCATCTTGACTGGCTTGATGTAACCAGAAAGCGTTCAAACTATTAATCCCTAACCCGATGATCGCTGTCGCTAACATAGGCAAGCTGAGGATTTCCGTGGGTGGAGCTTGCAGATGTCGGATGGCTTCCCAACTGATTAATCCTGCCATCACCAAAAGTCCTACACCGTTCCCTAACGCCGCCAGAACTTCAACCCGACGGTAGCCAAAAGGAGCGCTAGCAGAAGGGGCTTTTTGGGCGATCCGAGTGGCCAGGAGAGCTAGGGCGATCGCCATAGTATCAGAGAACAGGTGTCCAGCATCGGCGCGAAGTGACAAACTATGGCTGAAGTAGCTAACAGTTAACTCAGCAACAGAAAAGCCCCCAATAACAGCTAAAGCAGTGGCTAACAAACGAACTTTCTTGGGATTGGGAACTTGGCGGGCAATACAACCTAGAGAGTAGCAATTGTGCATCTATTGATTCACTCAACAATCTTGACATCTCCCCCGCTTGAAAGACGGGGGATTCAAAGCGGTTGCTACGAGACGGGCGATCGCCGCGTCTCTGGGCTTCTGCGATATTATTTTTTTAGGGTACTAAATACGTCACATCGCCTGGGCAGGCCCCTAAGTAGTAGTACATAAATATTTTCGGTTAAGACATCGGCGCGGACGCGATCGCGAGCCCGATCGAAATCAACTTTTTGATGAATCTACTTCTTGGCAAAAGCGCCGCATCTCACCCACCTTGAAACTCGCTTAAGAGCAGCTTAATTTCCTAGAGAATCCGAAAGGAATCCACATCAATTTCAACAGAAGTTCCTTTGACATCGACTTCGCCGTGAATCTCAATCTTGTTCGTCGGACTGATTTGCCTTCCGGCAAAGTCTTCATCATCGATCTCCACGACTATCTCACCTGTCCCATCGGAGAACATATATCGCTCATCGGAAATTTTCTCCTTTAGGTTACCCTGTAACACAACCCGCATATCGTCGATGGGATTCTTTTTGATGGAAGCGATGGTGACTTGCCCAGTCTGGGTTGGACTCCCTCCCGGACCTGTGAATTGGGCAGCAACGGGGGGAATGGTGACGAGAATTGAAGTTGCAATTGCTAGAGGTAAAAGTTTGCCGATTTTCCACATTTTGCTGAGTTATTTGCTTCAAGATAACGAAATCGACTCATCAACCACACGAAACTGTTGAACGTTGAAAAGTTGTAAGAACTAGAGGGGATTTATCAAATAAATCTTAACACAGCTAGAGTGCTTGGTTTTGGTGGGCTACGGCGGATAGTTACTTAGCAGGTTAGTTTAATAACTCACCGTTCGCTCATTTGGATGACTCAGTAGCCAATAAGAAGTCCAAAGCGTAGTCTAACTGAGCAATTCGGCGATTGAGAAGACTAGGCGAGCGTTTACAGACAGCATCCCTGGTTGACTGACAAAACTCCTAAACTTCGTACTTCCGAGACGGGGAGACGGGGAGACTCCGGAGACGGGGAGACGGGGAGATTAAGCGATGGAAAAGAGGAAAAAGGCAAAAACTTACTCAGATTTGTCTGTCTATCAGATATCATTTGAAGCTGTCAGACTATGAGGTAGAAGCCACAGAAGTTCAAGTTTGGTTGAAGTTTACCTCCCCCCGTCCCCCCGTCCTTACAAGTGTAGGTTTTTTACATTTATGGTTGAGATGAGCAGGGGGAGCAGGGGGGAATTGGCAAGTTATCGATGAAGTCGATGACCCCACAGTTATCCAACAAAAAGACCGCCTATCTTGTGGTCCCGCCTGTGCTGAGATGTTACTGAGAGGATGCGGAGTCAATGACATTAGTCAGGAATTGATCGCCTCAGAGACGGGAACGCCTGTGAGTGTTCCCGATCTAGCACGGACACTCAACCAATTTGACCCAAGTCAGGAAAGACAGTGGATAGGCGGTTGTCTAGAGATTCCCGGTGCCACTTTTGCCGAGGTGGTGGAGGTGTTAATTTCTACAGGGACTTGGATGGCAGAATTACGAGAACCCGGTGCGCGTCTCGGTCACTTAGTCCTAGTTGACGGTTATGCTCCTAAGGAGAGAATTCGCATCAGAGACCCTTGGGATGGTACCAGGTATAAAATGGAACTGGAAGAATTTTTGCAATACTGGACGCTTCAAGGCATTTATGCCAGCGAACTATGAAAACCCTCCTCTTGAACATTCAGCCATTACCTGATACCGACTCCCTGAAGGTCATAATGTCGATTGGGGACAAGCAGCACCAGTTCACCTTCTCCCGGAAGTTTGACCAGATTGGCTTACGTCAACTGCAAATTATCACCTATGAAAGTGATTTTGGGGAAACCTTCAAATTTAATCAACATATTATTGGTGAAGTGCTGAATCTAGTGCGGCAGTTTTACCGGGACGATGTGCTTGAATTCCCCATAGATGTTGGTAATTTTGGCACGAGCGAGCAAGGGTTGGCATTACAAAAGCCCTTCAAACCGAAAACTCTTGACAAATCGCCAGTTCTATAGAGAAATTATCGAGCGGATATGGCGGCTGAAGCTGTAACTATTTACTTCAAGCTGGAAGATATTCAACTCCAAGCCTATCAAGTAACTTTACTCACCGTTCGCTCATTTGAAAAACGTCTAGCACAATAAATCGTTCTGGTTGCCATTGTTCTCCATAGGAAAAAACGGCCTTTTCTAAACTCAGTCTTTTGCCCGAAGCATTAGTAACATACAAACGCCAACCAGCTAAGGCTTGAAAAGCAGAAATCTTGGTCTGACAACGATAATAAGTTAAAGTCAGAGTTGTTTGACGGACACGACGAAAGGGACTGTTGGCATTGGGACGACCAACACCTTCATAGACCTTAGAATAGTGAATCTTTGAGGATATTTCAGGAACCAGATAGTCAGTAACTCGATAGCGTTTGAGAATTTCTGTCACTTTTTTGTCTAAAACAACAGCATCTTTTTCCGGACGGTCAGCCAGTTTTTAAAAGGCTTGTTCTGCTTTGAACTGGAGTTTAGACTAAATCGCCACCCCAAGACTGCGATCGCCACCCCAAGACTGCCATCGCTACCCAAGACTGCCATCGCTACCCCAACAGGCTCAGCCTGTTGTTTACATATATTCATAAAAAGAGAGTAGTAAAAAGGGAGAAAATTTAAAAAGCCAAAAAATTCAAGTAACTCCCTCAGATGAATAGTAGCATAAGTAAACTTCAAAAATTCCGAAATGAAG
>JBFRWF010000400.1:0-13340 GCA_051439465.1 Xenococcaceae cyanobacterium
AACCAAACAGTAATCACGCCGTGGGCATTGCCAATATACTGCCGCAACACCTGGTCTATCGCCTGGTATTTGAGAGCTAATTTGTTGAAATTGTGCGATCGCCTGGATATTACGCGGGAGACGCTGACGGGGTGACAACCCCGTCAGCGTCATGGGACTTATCGGGGAAGGACGTCGTCTAACCGAAGCTGCAAGGTGGGTAACAGGGGCGATGAGATCGCCTGTCCTAATCTGTATTGTTGCTGACGATACTCATCTACGTTAAGTTGACAGACTGTGAAGGTGGGTTGTTTGGGTTTGCCAATAAAGGCAGTTCCTCCGAGTCCACGAAAATCAACGATCCAATATTCGGGGATGCCCAGAAGTGCGTATTCTTCAACTTTGCGGGCATAATCGGTTTCCCAATTGGTGCTGACCACTTCTACAACCAGCTTGATGGAGCGACCCAAGGTAATTACGGGTTCCCGCTGCCATAGAGGTTCGCTAGCCAACACGATTTCATCAAGAACTACAATGTCAGGGCGACGAGCAGTGGCGACATCGGTAAAGGGCTGAATGAGGCAAGTGCGCGGAATAAACCAGGGAAGCCGAGCATTTGTAATCGCAATACCGATTTGGATGGCTAGTTTGCCACTAACAGTTTCGTGGGGACCAGTGGGTTCCATGTCAATAAGTTCTCCGTCAGCTAATTCGTAGCGAAAATCATCGCCGTATTGGGCAATGAATTCATCGAAGGTGAGAGTTTTGGTAGGGGTGTAGGTCATCACAGGATATTTACTTATAGGACATCAACTGAACAGGGGCAGGTTGCTGGGGGTATAGGGGTTCTGTGGTTTGCGTTTGGTCTTACTTCTAGTTGGAGGGTGTATATCTAGGTGCATATATGAACTACCCCGCCCTACTGCGTAGACTACGTCGCTTCTACGAAGTTGAGGGTAGGGACTGACGCGCAATGGTTCATGCTTACGCGGGGAACAACTAACACTCGATCGCACTGGGCGATCGCAATCTTTCTGAGAAATGCGGGGGAAGACATAGACCACCTGATTGTAGAGTGGATTTTATCCCAGATAGATAGACAGGACTTAGGCAAACTAGGTTCACAGAGCTACCATTTCCTCCTGTTTTACCATTTTTACAGGCGATCACCTGCAGCTAAAATCTGACTTTGACTGATGAAGAGATCGTTGCCATGCATGCCTCCGGAGAATTGCGGCTGAGGCGATGGCAACAGCTGCACTTTGAGGATTTTGCTGATACAATTCTGGATGTAGTCCCCATTGATCATCCTGACTATAATGCCAATATCTTTTGGTCAAGGGAGATACGCTTCTACTGCTACAGCTCCAAATCTAATAATCTCTTCCCATAAATCACCGCCGCAATAGTTATAATTTCATCCTGAATTCGGTAGATGATTCGATAGCTATATGCCAATTGTTCTCTAATAGTTGATTCCCCGAACTCTAGTAAGATAGACCCTGCAAGGGGACAGTTGCTCAAGTCTTGAGTGGCATCAACAATCTTTTGAACCACCGCCGCAGCATAGGAAGGTGAGTCACGGGCTATGTATGTAGCAATTGCATCTACATCTTCAACCGCTTTGTCAGACCAAATTACTTTATAAGCCATTTGCTTAAAAGCCCTTCGACTTCTTCTTGTGTAAGTGTTACTTTAGTATCGGCTACTTCCAATCCCTGACGAACTTTTTCTATGACATATAGATGGTACTGGATATCTTCAATTGAGCAATCATCTGGTAATTTGCTCAACATAGATTCAACGTAATGTTTCGTTGTACTCATAAGTTTCTCTGCTAAGTTTTAGAAGCTCATAGAAGCCAAAGACTCAATTGGCAATCTGGGTTTCACTTATTGTAGCAAGTCGAGGGCGATCGCCTGTGCTGCTTTCTTCCAAGAGATATAAAAATATTCAAGCCATACTCAATAATCCCTAATATCTATCTTTCCATCTCTTTTACTGATTTAGGTACAGCAGCAGTCAAAACTTCATGACCATCAGGGGTGACTAATACATCATCCTCAATGCGAATGCCAATCCCTCGCCACCTTTCGGGAATTTCTGGCTGACCTTCTGCTGGCTTGATATTAGGGGAAATATAAATCCCCGGTTCCACTGTCAGCACATGACCCGGTTGCAACGTCTGCCAAACTTCTTCCCCATGCTTATATACTCCCGCATCATGAACATCTAAACCCAGCCAATGACCTGTACGATGCATATAGAAGGGTTTATATTTCTCCTCTTTAATCAACTCCTCAAAATCACCTACTAGCAGTCCCAAATCAATCAACCCTTGCACCAGCACACACACCGCTATGTCGTGAAACTCGTTGTAAGGCTTTCCCGGTTGCACTTCCTCAATCGCTTTCAACTGCGCTTGTAAAACAATCTCATAAATCGCCTTTTGTTCTGGGGTAAACTTGCCACTCAGGGGGAAAGTGCGGGTGATATCGCCATTGTAATAACCGTAGGAACAACCCGCATCGATGAGCAGTAGTTCATTATTCTGCATCTGTCGATTATTCTCGATGTAGTGCAGAATACAGGCATTCGACCCGGAAGCGACAATGGAAGGATAGGCCGGTCCAATGCCGCCGTGGAGGCGAAAAGTGTGTTCTATTTCCGCCTGTACTTCATACTCATAACGCCCTGGTTGGGCAAATTCCCTGGCGCGATTGTGGGCAGCGGCGGAGATGGCAGTCGCTTTGCGAATCATCTCTAACTCTGCGGGGCTTTTTACCTGTCGCATGGGGTGGAACACTGGATTGGTGTCTTCGATGGCGATTGGTCCAGTGCCACGCTTAGGATAAGTCGCCATCAACCTTTGCCAGTGTGTGAGGATAATTTCGTTGAAAGCGCGATCGCGTCCTAAGTGATAGTAAATCCGGTCAGCCTTTTCCAAATACTGGGGCAGCTTCTCATCAAGTTCCGCAATGGGGTAAACCTCATCTGCCCCAAATTGCTCTTTGGCGGCTTCTACCCCAAGCCGATAACCTGTCCAGGTTTCCTTCTGGGGATCTTTCGCCTGCACAAATAAGACGAAGCGATGTTCGGAGTGGTGGGGAGCTAGTACTGCTACTGCTTCCGGTTCATTGAAACCTGTCAGATAGAAAAAATCACTATCCTGCCGAAACACATACTCCACATCATTATGCATCACAGCAGTGGGAGCGCTGTGAAAGATGGCTGTGCCATTGCCGATTTTTAACATCAATTGTTCGCGACGCTGGCGGTACTCTGTCTGATCAATGCCCATGTTTGCGTGATTTTGTAGGAATACAAACGGTTATTTATCTATAACCAGAACCCTTATCCCCTGTCGCCTCTTTTCATTGCTATAGGGTAAGATCCTACTTGTAGATTAACACGGGTAATCTGTTGGGAATTGCGATCGCCACCTCCCATCAGAAGCGATCACTTTTGGCATTAGTAGAGGTTTAAAGGGCGATCGCACCTGAATTGGTAGTGATGGAGATGGGGGTGATATCAAATCCGGATAATTGCCCACAGTAAAACTTTCCTAGGCAAAATATTTTTCTCCCTGCTCCCTGCTCAGAAGCTCCCTGCTCCCCTCACCAAAAAGTATGGTTATTCAACCGGATTTGATATGAGGGGTTTGTAGGGGTGCAAGGCTTGCACCCAAACTTGCACCCAAACCTCGCCAATTAAAAATAGAGATTGGGCGTATGCCATACGCCCCTACATAATCACCTCTCTGGTGAAAAGTTGTATGAATTTCTCTTTTCAAATTAATCCCAAATTCAACAGCCTACCCCCTGTCCCCTAATCCGAAGTTCCCTTTTGATTACTTTCCCGGCTTAAGTGGATAGCCTATTATGCTTACCTGAGTTCGAGCAACTGGTAGGAACAGATAATAATGAACACAGCGATCGCATTGCCTCATTTTTACTGAGAATGTAGCTAATCAGATCAACGATAACTCAGCACTCTAATCAATGTCCCTTCCTTGGGTAAATTCCTCGGCCCAATCGCGATTCTGTCACTGTTGATACGGCTTACTTGCATCCCCTCTGTTAATTTCAAAAACTCCTCCACTGGAACAATATCGCAGGCATCTTTATCAGCCGCTTCGGTGAGGTACTGAGTAGGAATCATCACTTTCGGCTTGAGTGCCTCCATTGCCTGCTTCGCCTCTTGAGGATTGTAAGCTTTTGGTCCTCCGCCTACCGGAATCAGTGCCAAATCCGGACTTCCCATGAGAATTTTCTGCTCAATTTCAATGGGAGCTGCTGCGCCTCCGAGGTGCAGAATCTTCAAACCACCCTGATTCCAACGCCATGCCACATTGATTCCAAAGCGGCGTCCTCCTTCGCGATCGTGGGCAATGCTAATTCCCTGAATTCTTAGTCTGTTAAACTGGTAAACTCCCGGTTCAAAAATCACTCTGGGATTCCCTGGCAGTCCCTCAGTCGCTCCTTCATCCCATAGCTGGCTGCTAATTAGCACCAAATCTGCCTCTACCCTGGGTAAGCGATATCCGGCAGTGCAGCCAATTGTCCGAAACGGATTCACCAAAATCCGCAAACCACTACCCGTAAACAAAAAGCAGGTATGCCCCAGGGATTGCACTAAAACTGAACTATTAGTTTGTGCCTGATAAGTCTGAAATCCTGAAGCCCAAGCGGTTCCCATCGCTGTGAGCAAGCCTGCCCCAGCATAGTGTATTAACTGTCGCCGTTTCATCTGAATTTTTTCCTTTGTTGTTTGTTGTCCCCTACACCACTGAATAATGACTCATCTAGCGATTCCAGGAAGTTTCGCAACAGCTGTTTCCCTGAAGCAGTCAAAATACTCTCCGGATGAAATTGGACGCCTGTAATATGTGAATATTTCCGGTGTCTAATTCCCATAACTGTACCATCCTCAACCCAGGCAGTTATTTCCAGCACGTCGGGAATGCTCTGTCGGTCAATCACTAAACTATGATAACGGGTAGCGGTAAAAGGATTTTCTAATCCTTGGAAAATACCGACACCTTGGTGGTAAATCTCTGAAGTTTTGCCATGCATCAAAACTGGGGCTGAGACAATCTTGCCGCCAAAGACTTGACCGATGCTTTGATGCCCCAGGCAGACTCCCAACATTGGCAGGGTTGGTCCAAGCTGTTCAATCAACTCTAGAGAAATCCCACCGTCTTCAGGACGCCCAGGACCAGGAGAAATTACTATTCCATCGGGTTGAAGTTGGCGAATTTTCTCGATTTCAATTTGGTCATTGCGATAAACTTGAATCTCTAATGCAACAGGTAGTTCAGCGCCCAGTTCTCCCAAATACTGCACCAGATTATAAGTAAAACTGTCGTAGTTATCAATAACGATAATCAAAACTCATCTCCTTGAGAAAACCGAGAGAATCAGGGCAAACAGCGGTGGCAGCAAGACAAAACTTGCAACCAACACAGCAGCTAAGGCAGAAACTAGAACTGCACCAGCTGCGCAATCCTTAGCGATTTTGGCAAGCTCGTGATAGGACTTCTCAACGGTGAGGTCAACAACCGATTCAATCGCTGTATTCAATAACTCCAACACCATCACCAGTGCGCTTGTCAGCACAATTACTGCCATTTTCACAGCCGTAATTCCTAAAAAAACGCCCAAGCTGATTGCCAGGACGCCGATTACAGTGTGGATGCGAAAGTTGCGTTGGGTAATAAAGGCGTAGCGGACTCCAGCCCAGGCATATTTGAAACTAATCAGGAGATTAGGGGCAACTTGCCAAGCTAATGGCCGTTTGGGTTGGGGTTGCTGTTCACAGCTTTTTAAAGCAGGTTGAGGTTGTGTTGTGATTTTGCAAATCAATGAGGAGGTTGAAGGGAGGAGTGGGTATACAGAAGCTTTAGCCTTTGTTGATTCAGTCATACTTAGATTTAATCTCATAATATATCAAGACCTTTGTGAGGAGCAATAATATAAGTATTGTTTTGGGCGATCAAGAAAAAACATGACCGTCTCTTGGTAAAATAAGAAAATACTAGCTATTTGCTTGAAAGTCAACGATTAAAATATTGGGCTGGTCAAATTGCGGACTACTGAGTCTGACAACTTAGGCGATCGCTGGTGTCCGCTTTCTTTTCACTGGCTGGCAACAGTCCAAAGAAACTATCAATAACGACAGTAATGAGAGGTGAAGCTCTTGATCGGCTCTAGCGGATCGGGAGATGTTTCTCCTGAGAAAAGCACTCCACTTGACGTCGTCGTTACTGCTCGTCAACAGGGCAGGAGGGTAAAGTCCCCTATCGCGCAAGCTCCTCCAGTAACTGTTGAGAAAGTCAATATACGAGCAATCCACCCACATCACCCTCTCCATCTTGCTCGAAAGTAGGGAAACAGGAGGTCGTCACTCACCTGCGATTCAAAGATGATATCCGGACGCTCCTTCAGAAAGTTGTAGGCACCCTCTGTCACCAGAGTCTCGCCTCCGCGAGCCGTATCCTCACCGAGCTTGCTCGCCCGGTTCATCTCATCTCCCATTGCCAGGTTTGGTCCGATCCGATAGACCGCTCCATATCCTATCCCAACACAACACTCTGCCAACTCGTTCCTGAACCCCTGCGACCTTGTGAATGCCTCCATCCGCCGATGGATTTCAAATGCTGCGTCGAGAGCGGCGTCGGGACCTTCGAACAACGCCACAATGTCGTCGGCGAAGGTGCGAATGAAGCTCGCTTGGTACGTCTTGAGTACTGGGAGGCAAACCTTCTGCGCATCCAGGATGCGCAGAAAGCTGACTAGGCATCCCTCTCGGATGGCCGTTGAGGTGAAACCCGCTAAATCGAGAACTAGAATCGCCTGGGTGGTGAGGTACTTGTGGTCAAACTGTTGTGCAGACATGCGACCGCCCTCGATAGCAAGCAAGTCTTGATAGACCTCCTTGCTCCATCCCTGAAAGCCAGCCAACTCTGTTGGATCCTCGAGCAACTCAAAGAACAGATTGTTCCCCATCGTTCCCACTCCTCATGGTCGAAAAAATCTGATTAACGTGAACTACTTTCAATAAAATTTCCTGCTGGGAGAGCATCTCAATGAGACTGTCTTCATCCGGATGATCCCAACCCAAAAGATGCAGCAAACCGTGGGCGGCTAACCAGGCTAGTTCCGTTGGTAAGGAATGCCCTTGTTGCTCAGCCTGTAGGGAGGCGGTATCAACAGAGATAACAATATCTCCAAGATACAAAGGCTCAGATTCCCCCCATTCATCTGACAGCTTAGGAACTTCTACCTCCAGTTCGGCAAAAGCTAAAACATCGGTTGGCTGATTTTTGTCCCGGTATTTGGCATTGAGGGTTTGTATTTCCAGATCATCGGTAAGGCGGAGGCTGAGTTCGTAGGCATCTGCCTCTGGAATATCTGGATACAGCGTTTCTAGCCAGGTTTGGAACCAACTTTTCCAGGTAGCTGGTGCAATCGGGCAGTTTCTTGCTGCATCAGGGTTAGCAGTGGATGAATTTGGGAAAAAAACATCCTGAAGATTAACTTCAACTATTACAGTTGGAGTTGTTGAAGGCGGCATAATTAGTTGATTAGCGGGTCAAATAAGAAATACCAATTAAAAACGCCAGCACGCCAATAGTGCTGAGCAAAAAGTGTTTCAGGGATGTTCCGCGCTTGCGCACCATGTTACGCATTGCTAGTTTTACGTAACTGGGTTTCGGTTCAGTCGCTTCTAATGCCGGTGCAGAGGTTTCAGGGATTTCACTTGGTGAAGAGGGATTGCTCATAAAAACCAATCAGTATCTTTAGTGACCTTAATGTAACAGTTTGTTGCAGAAAAGAACAGCGATCAGTTCACTGATAACTGATTTGATGAAGGTAGGCTTCAATGAAGGGATCCAGGTTGCCGTCCAGAACTTCGCTCACGGCACTGGTATCCACATTGGTACGCAGATCCTTAACCATCTGGTAGGGATGGAAGACGTAGTTGCGGATTTGGTTACCCCAGGCTGCTTCAACCATGTCCCCTCGGATTTCAGCAATTTTCTGAGCCCTTTGCTCTTGGGCGACGATCAGTAATTTAGCTTTGAGGATGACGAGGGCTTTTTCTTTGTTTTGTAGCTGAGAGCGTTCCTGGGTACAGCGCACGGCAATGCCAGTAGGAATGTGGACAATGCGCACGGCTGTTTCTACTTTATTGACATTTTGCCCACCCTTGCCACCTGCACGGGAGGTGGTAATTTCTAAGTCTTTCTCTGGAATGTCTAGGTTGATGGCATCATCACCTAAGACTGGCATCACTTCCACCCCGGCAAAGCTTGTCTGCCGCTTGCCGTTGGCGTTGAAAGGGGAAATCCGCACCAGTCGGTGTGTGCCTTTCTCGCCTTTGAGGTAGCCAAAGGCATAACGCCCATCGATCTCCAGAGTAGCAGACTTAATTCCCGCTTCATCTCCCTCGGAAAGTTCTGCCAAATGGACTTTATAGCCCTGTTTTTCTGCCCAACGGGTGTACATCCGCAACAGCATCTGGACCCAATCTTGGGCATCGGTGCCACCAGCACCAGCGTTAATGGTTAACACTGCTCCTCTGGCATCGTAGGGACCAGATAATAGCTGTCGCAACTCCCAGCGATCTAGTTCTTGTTTGAGCTGAGTGAGGTTAGTTTGGGCTTCTTCAAGTAGTGCCTCGTCCGCTTCTAGTTCCAGCAGTTCAGCGATCGCCCTCGTATCTTCTAGGTTAGTTTGCCACTGTTGGTACTGCTCAAGGTTAGATTTCAGGTCGTTGAGTTCCTGAAGCGCATTTTGGGCAGTTTCAGGGCTATCCCAAAATTCTGGTTGCGCTGCGAACTGCTCAAGGTCTTGAATTTTCGCCCTGAGAGCAGGAAGGTCAAAGATAGTCCTGGGTTTTACCCAGGCGCGACCACATGGTTTCGACTTCTCGTTTGAGCTCTGAGGTTTCCATATTCGTTTGAGTTTCTGGTTTGCACTTTTTATTTTAGTCCCCTCGCTTTTTTTTGCTTGATCAATCCTTGTATTTCCGTATTTACACTGACTGATGCTCTCTTGAAAAAGTAAATATTTTGCGTAAATACCGCAAAGTTTTGTCAATATCTTGTGAATTTAAGATAAATTTTTGTAAAATAGACATGTTACTGTCAAAAGCGTAAGAGAGTTTTGTCTATAACTGCATTATTTCGCGATCGCTTCAGTGCTGGCGAACAACTAGCGGAATTAATTTTCGCTGAAATTAGCCAGATCAAAAGCCTTGGGATTTGGGCATCACCGATTGTCTATGCAATCCCCCGTGGCGGTATCCCTGTCGCTGTACCAGTGGCGAGCAAACTCGGTTGCCCTCTCGACGTGATAGTGGCGAAAAAAATCACCCCTCCCACCAATCGAGAACTGGCAATCGGTGCTGTGACAACCCATGGGAATGTCCTTTGGACTCAGCGCCAACTATTAGTACGAATAAGTTTCCGCATGCTTAAGGCGGCTCGGCATCAAGCTCAAGAGAAAGCCGAAGCCCAATGGTCGCAATTTTGTCACTGCCGTCCAGGGGTGAGTTCTAAGGGTGCGATCGCGATTTTGGTTGATGACGGTATTGCCACTGGGATGACTATGGCTGCTGCTGTGGAAGCGATGAGATCTCTTCAGGCAGCCCAGGTTTGGATCTGTGCTCCAGTTGCACCGCAAGACTTGATCGCAGAGCTACAGCAATGGGGCGATCGGGTTGTTGTCTTGGAAACTCCCCATCCTTTTCTCAACGTCAGCCGCTTCTATCGTCAGTTTCCTCAGGTTGAAACTGAAGAAGCCTTGGCTAATTTGCAGCAGCACAACCAGCAACTATTATCTTTTTCATAAAAATGTTGAGCTGCATGTTTTAAGGCATCAATATCTCCCAAAACCGCTACCAATAGACGATGGTGATCCTAGAATTGTGGAGGGACGCGATCGCACTTTGGAGGGACGCGATCGCTCTTTAACTTCCCGGCACCTCTCCCAATACTCCTAGTTTTTGCTGCTGCTCTGAACAAAACCAAGGGTTAAACTGTCAGGAGCCAGGAAATGACTTAGATGGTAAGCTCGCTCTTCCGTCTTGAGAAGAATTTGTTCGTAAAGATAGCGGGTAGCGCGATCGCCGAGACTTTCTGCTTGAGCTGCTTGACGGCGCAGTAGTTGGACTATCGCTTGCTCAGCCGCCAAGTCGTTTTCCAGCATCTGGCGACAGGAATAAATGCCGTCCGATTCTGGGGTGAAGCAGCACAATTCTGCTAACTTGGCGAAACTAGCTGCCGGAATGCCTCCGAGTCCATTCAATCTCTCTCCTAGATCGTGGACATGATCCTGCACCTCGTCGTAGCTCTCTTGGAAGAACTGATGCAAAGAGTAAAATTCAGCTCCTTCCACGACGAAATGGTGCTTTTGATATTGCAGGTACAAGGCTTGGAAACTTGCTAGAGCAATGTTTAAGCCTTCACAAATCGGCGTCGCAACACTTTTTTCGAGCAAAATTGGATTTTCGCCAACCTCGCCAAAGGAGCGCATTAGACCCTGAGTTGCAGACATATTAGTGTTCTCCTCTCATTAAAGCGGATTTATTGACAATCTCAATCTAGCATAAAACCACCTTCATTGCTGAAGGTTACGAGTCGGCTTCCCTCAGGGAGAAGGCTTATAAAAAGATTATATCACTGCCTTGAGAAAATTCAATAAGATTATTGACAAGAATTATCGTTTGCCCTGTATACTGGATTTAATACATGGACGGCTCTCTTACAGCTTATGGGTTAGTTAACGATCGCAATGCTCGAAAACTGACTTAGGAGTATGGAGAGTCAATCCGAGACAACAATGCAAATATTTATCGTTTGTCAAGGCGAATGAGTTTAATTAATCCACAATCAGAAATCAATCAAGTTATAGAAGTCAACTGGGCAGACCGATGGGAGGTCTATCACCGCTTGCAGGCGTTGCAGATACCCTGTCAATGTCTCACTAACCAGCCTTTGCAAGTTCAACTCCACAGCATCACAGCAGCTATCCAGCTATGGAGTGTAGTCAGACACTTAACAGTGCCTCGCTACGAGTTGGTGCATTGGCTAGAGCGCTGCTGGCAGATGAAGAGCTATAAAAAAGAGAACTAAAATAAGTTTTGGTAAGAAAGAATGTCTAAGTTAAAGCACCGAGTCTCAGAATTTACTCTGGTGGGGCAGTTACTAGGGTTTGTGATTAAAGACGGTTATAAAATCAAGTACCTGAGAATCGCTATCTCAGAAAAGGAATACTGGATTAAGCCTTCTCAAGAGATCCGGTATAGCCTTGATCCATCAATCATTCCTGGGTGTTGGGTGGAAGTGATGGGGGAAAGAAAGCTATGTGTGAAAACTGGCAAAGTAAAACTGAAAGCCGATGTAGTGAGACTTGCTACTATTCCTAGTCCTTCCCAGCCTCCAGTATTTGTCCCTCAACCTCAAACCGTAAAGTCGAAAAAGTCCAAAGCCAGTATTTTGGTATGTCAGAAATCAAGTTGCTGGAAGAAAGGTGGCAAAGCAGTCTGTCAGGCGCTAGAGGAAAGTTTACGCGATCGCGGTTTGGAAGACCAAGTAAAGATTAAGCCAACTGGCTGCCTCAAGCAATGCAAAAAGGGTCCCAATCTGGTGATGATGCCAGACAAAGCTCGCTACAGCAATGTGCGACCAAAGCAAATCCCAGCGCTAATCGAAAAACACTTTGACAGCGAACCAGAGTTGAAGTCAATTGTCGCTCAAAGCTAATCTGAAGGTATAGATACCCTCTAAGAAAAAGGGCGATCGCAGATATATACAGATTATTAACTTTAAGCAGCTAATTAGCGATCGCTTCGGAGTTTCCCAGCCCGTCTCATTCTCAGTAGTCTGGCTCTATTGCGCTGAGCAGTTACGTTTTAGCCAGCTTGTCACCCCGTCAGATTGACAGCCCTGGTTGACCGATAAATCTCAGTGGCTACATTCATTTGGAATAATATGAGTAAACCATCTCAAGCAAAAAATAAACAACGTCTGCTTTCTCATGGTGAGACATATGAAACGCTGAAACAAACCATAGAAAGGATTAAAGCTAGGATTCATCATCAAGAAAAGCAACCTGATGTTACGGTTGAAGAACAATTACGAATTGTTGATGAATTAGCTTCCTTTCCCTTTGGACAATTTCTGTTACAAAATCGGGGGTGGGATGGCTATTGGACAGATTATACCATTAAGCATCCCTATAACGGACGCATCAGTGGCAAAGATTCACAGGGTCGTCCTTTGACAGAATTGGAAAAGATGCTTTTGGATAAGTTTCCTGCGGTTATCGCTACTCAGCAACGGGCTGTCCATTTCCAAAAGGTCATTCAGCAATATATCACCTCTGGAGCTATTCTGGCTTCTGTCCCTTGTGGTTTAATGAGGGATTTATTAGGCAGAGATTTTACCGGAGTAGAAAATTTTCGTTTAGTGGGAATCGACCTAGATCCTAAAAGTTTAGAGGGAGCGAAACAATTAGCCGAACAATATGGATTATCCTCCTCCGTTGAATTCTATCAAGAAGATGCTTGGAATCTGCCTTTCCAAGAACGTTTTACCCTACTTACAAGCAACGGCTTAAATATTTATGAACCCGATGATGAGAAAGTGACACATCTATATAAACAATTTTTCAAAAGCCTAGTTCCAGGCGGTATTCTAGTTACTAGCTTTTTAACTCCTCCTCCTCAGAGTGACCCGAATTCTGAATGGCAGATGAACCAGATAGACCCCGATGCTCTCCAAAAACAAAAAATTGTTTTTCATGATGTCTTAAATGTCAAATTCCAATGTTATAGAAATGCTTCAACAATACAATTACAACTACAAAATGCTGGATTTGATGAGATGGAATTCATTTGGGATGATGCCTGTATATTTCCGACTGTAGTGGCACATAAACCGAGGTAAGCCTCGGCTTCCAAGCGCCTGACGGTGAGGGAACTTCGGATCAGGGAACTTCGGATCGGGGATTGGACTTCAGAACACATAAAAATTAGTCACTGTAAATTTAACACGTTCAAGCGCAAGGACTATCATTTCAAGCTAGCCCATAAGCTTTGTGACATGGCTGACTCGATCTTCGTTGAGGATATGGATTTCAGAATATTTCTAAAATGAGATCATCTTCGTAGGGTGGGCTAGCTTGTGAAAAACCCCCAAACCCATGGGACATTTTTTGGCAATGCTCACCAAATGAGATTAAGGTGGGTGGTGGGCATTGCCATTATCATTGATCTGGTGACAACCAAGATGTGGACAGGCAATGCCCACCCTACTATTGGAAATAAACTTCGTTGCCAGAGTGGTCAGATGA
>JBFRWF010000401.1:0-23196 GCA_051439465.1 Xenococcaceae cyanobacterium
TCGATGTGGCAATGTCATTTCCGTCTTTTCCGTAGAGAAGTTGTGCTGAAGACAACACCTGAATAGCAGCTTCACTGGCTCCTGCACCCATCTTGGCTGCAATCTCTTGAGTGAACTGGCTCCATAAGATCTGGCTTGAAGAAGGCGTAGACATAATCAATTACCTCATTGAAAATAGGGACTGATCAGGAGGAAGATGGATACCCCTGACAATTCATACGTTGGAAAGATAGTTTTTTGGGAGGAAACTATGGAAACCCTCTCCTGTTTTCAGGATTATGTTTGCCGAGCTAAAGTTTAGAGTCGGTACTTTCCCAAACACACTGACTTAATCTGATAGACCTGTGTCTAATGCTATGGGTTCTAGAGCCTGGAACTGGCAACTACCCCAGGGTAGGAACTTCAACACTTGCTCTAAACTTAGACCCTTAAGGTCTTAAGGTCTTAAGCTATTAAGAAACTATTTATTGTTTGTTACAAATTCTTCAAGTATTACCAAATGTTCATAGTTGTATCCTTCTGCCCCATTGACAGGAGAAGGGGATTCACCTTTCACTTGATTTGTTGCAATCTTCAAAGTGTAATTCCTGGAAGTTGCACTCATTGTCAGTTTCGTATCCTTATCTTTGTTATCTTGCCAATAAGAGTAACAATTATCATTAGTATCAAAACTTACTTGGAGAGAGTTATCTCCTGAATTGGGAATATTGATCATGACATTAAAGCCTGGAAAATCACCGTTAGGTCTTGCTTTCAAAACATACCCAACTCCTTTCAATTTGTCGGTATTTGCAAAAACTATATCAATGTAAGAAATCGGGTCAGATCCAATAATCCAAGGGGGTGTCCAAGCTGGGCTAATCTTGGGAATCGTAATAGGATTTTGAGGTAACATTGGTGAAACGGCTACCGCTACATCCTCTTTTATCCAGCAAATACTGAATTCAAGATTCTGGCGAGTTAAGTTATAGAATCTAACAAAACTTCTGATCTTCTTGCTCAGTATATTTAGGATAATTGTCAAAGCCAATGTGCCAAGAGAGAAAACCAAGCCTATCACATCAACAACAGAGATATCAACATCTGCGGCAATGGTTTCTCCTTCAGAGATCGGGATAGTTTTCTCCTGAACACTTGCCTCTTTAGCTGCTTTTTCAGCATTGGATGCGGCATTTTCTTGTGCAATAGCTGGATCGCTTGTGGTTCCGCTTTCAAAGGCAAGTGTAATTATTCTCTTAACAAATTGTTTTACGACGGAAACGGTGTTCTTAATAACATTCTTTAGGCCGTCTCCTGCTTCAATTTTGGGTATACCTTTTCCAGCATATTGGACAATGTTAGTTGAAACTTGGCTGATACTTTGTTTTTTTGTACCCGAACCCGTAATAAGAGTGATGTAGGCGAATCCGATGTCCTGAAAACTATCAACACTATCTGTGCCTTGTCGCAGGATACTTTTTCCCTTTTCTGTAAAATAGACACCTATCGTAAGGATGCTATCTCCATCAACAACAGACCAGGTTGGGAAACCCGTATGAGTATCTGTGCCATTGATCCAGATCGATTCCCCACTGGTCGCAATTACGGAATAGAACTGATTCAATTTTGATAGATCGTTAAGAAAAAGGTTGTGGACGAGATCGCTCCCACGATCGACAGCATCCCCAAGAATTTCTCGCAAGTTTTCATCCTGTTTTACTGCAGAAACCTTAGCACCAGTCCCCATTTTGAATTTATGTTGCACTGCCATAATATTAAGCCTCCTTCCGATTTGAATACAACCGAACTTGACAACCGAACTCATTATTTTCCCATGATTCAACTTTTAACTATCCGAATAATCAAAGAAAAAACCATCTTTTTCAATCACAATTAGATATTCATAGAAATAACCTGTTTGGTCACCATTGATTGGCGATGATGATTTCCCACTCAGCTGATTAGTAGCAATATAAATCCGGTAATCTCCCCGGCAAGTCGACTTGCTAAGTTTCTTAAAAGTACCTGACAAATTATCCCATACCTCATTGCAATTCATATTGCCATCCAGGTTAACGTAGAGGGAATTATCCCCAACGGCTGGAATATCAATCATTGCTGTCAAACCTGGGAAATCTGCTGGGTTATTTTGGGTATTCCCAGGAGCTTGAATAACCACACCTAGTCCTTTTAAATCGTTGCTATTGAGCAAGATATAGTCGGCACGATAAATCACCTTATCCAAAGCTGTAACGCCTGGGGGAGCTGGAGGGATTCCAACGGGTGGAAGGATTCCTGTCTTTGGTTTCTCTTTAATTTCAAGATCGTGCTGGTAACAAATGTTGAGAGTAACTTGCTGGTCTGTGAAATTGTAAACCTTGGCGAAGCAAGTCATCGTCTTAGCCAGAAAGAAAAGAATGGCAGAAACCACTAAAATAATTGCGGCTACTACAATACCAGCGATAGCTAAAGGCCCAAAAGAGATCGAGAGTACGAGTTCATCAGCAATAACCTCTCCTTCAACAGCCGCATCTTCTGCAGCTTCTTCTGCAGCTTCCTCTCCGATCGCTTCGGCTTCAGTAGCCCCCTCTGAGGCTGCATTGAAGGCTCGCGAAATAAAGCTCTGAAAGAAGTTCTTGAAAGCACCCAGAATTGTCAAAATTGCTGGTGCTATGGCGGCACCACCGATCGGTGGACCCAGTTTCTCGATATAGCTGATGATGACATCAACTGGACCTTGATCTGTGACGAGATAGGTGGTAGCAATACCAGCTTGTTTATAGTTAGTTGTGTGTTGCCCTAAAACTTCCTCGCTAGCATGAAATTGTAAGACCATAGTTCCCTTCGTGCCTTTTACATAGGCAGCGGGTTTATCGGGGTCTAAAAAGTCATATTTCAGGCTACTTGCCTTATCAACTTGTGTCCAGGCTGCATCGCCTTGCTTTGCCATAATTTGTGCCAGCTCTTGCAAAGCACCAAAATCACCTGAGAAAAAGTCAAATGTGGGATTTCCTCCCTCTAAGGCAAGCTGGAGATAGTCCAAAAACTTGAGGCTTTTGGGAGCAGCATGGGTTATTTGAGAAGCACGAAATTGTACTTTGGGTTTATCGTTCGACATAGGGAAAAATTATTATCTGGAAACTTCTAGGCAATGATGAAATAGACCAAATTGCTCCTAGGAAGTGTAAGCCTCCCGCAAGTGGGAGAAAACTCATCATTCGGTTGGCTTACACTGAATCTCTACTGATCTCAAAAGGAGCAGTTTAAACCTTAACAGTCCCATCTGTGAGGACGATTAAATGCTCATAGTTATAGCCTTCAGTAGAATTTAGGGGTGAGGGAGATTTACCGCTCACTTGGTTTGTGGCAATGTGTAACGTATATTTACCTGAATCTATTTTCGCTACCTTGCCCGTATTTTGACCTGTGTGATCGTTCCATACAGACTCACAATCGCTGGTTTCAAATCCAATATAAAGGGAATTATCTCCGACGCTTGGAATATCAACCATTACCCGAAAGCCTGGGAAATCACCAGTAGGCTTCGCATTTAATACAAATCCGATCCCTTTTAGTGTATTCGTGTTGATGAAGGTCGAGTCAGAACGGTAAATAACCGTATCGCTGGAGGTAACCCAGGGAGGAGTTGGAGCTTTGGAAATCTTTTTAACCAAGGTGGTTTCTCCTATCTTAGCAGGGGCGACTTTGGCTCCAGCGCTACCTTTAAGCCAGCAAATACCAAATTGAAGATCTATACTGGTAGCATTAAAGAACTTCACATAGTCGGTCATTTGTTTTTCAAGTAATGCAAGGATGAGAACAACTGCTATTGCACCAACGGCTACAACAATACCAACAGTATCCAGAACAGTAAATTTAACATCTGCAAAGATACCTTCACCCACTTCAGTGTCAGATTCACCTGCATCTTTAGCTGCATCAGTTGCATCTTTCTTCACATTATCTTCGGCCTCGTCGCTATCGTCCGTTGTCCATCCTGCCTTAACCTTGTTATAAATTCTTAAAGCCAGATTTTTAATAAATTTGGCGACAGATTTGACAATGGGCTTAAGAAGCTTGAACAATGGGCCAGAAGCTCCAATGCTAGCAATGCCAAAACCAGCATAATGGATAGTATTAACAATCAGTATGCTAGTTCCCTGATCGGTGGTCAAGGTCACATAAGCTGTTCCTACCTCCTTGTAATTGGTTGTACTGCCAGTGCCATTTCTTAGAGTGTCACGGTCATGAATATGGGCACCGACGCTAAGAAAATGGCCACCGTTATCCACGTATTTGACTGGATTGCCATTTTTATCTTGTCCGTCTAACCAAACCGAATCTCCGCCTGTTGCAATGGTCTGATACAGATTATTGAGTGCCTCAGTATTACCGGAGAAGAAATCATAAACTGCTTCTCCACCTGTAAGTGCAGCCGAAAGGTCATGCAGAAGGTTGTCATCATTTGGATTAGAGGTATTAACGCCATCGGGGGTCTGGATCTTAAGATTGTGTTGAACAGGTGCCATGTTTGTCTTCCTTCAGGGGTTGAATTTTGGTTTTTGCACTAAACTGTTTTCTTGGAATGGCTCGAACAACGGCCTTGAGGTCAGCGGCAAGAAACCAACTTTCGGACAGTGCCGACGGGATTGCCTCTCGTCCGCTGCGGTGAAAGGTTAGGCAACGTAGACCAAACCGATACACCGAGACCTTTTGAGCTAAGCAGACAGCAGGGAATTTACCGCTGTAACTGCCCGATTCTATAAATAAGAAGGTTTCCAAGAGCAATTTCTGAATTTTTTGAGTTAAAGGCTTTTTTTCTACTTCAATGCCTTCCTCTGTCAGAGGTGTTAGAAACAGTCGTTGCCGGAGATTTATGGATCCTTGGTCGCTTACAATCTGTTTTCTTGTCTGAAAGCCGTGCTGGGGAGTGTTCACGGGATGGACATGATTGAGGGGAAACTCTCCTACTACTATCTGGCCGATGAACTCGAAGGAACTTATCGGGGAATGATGATTGCCCTGCCTCCCTCTGACTGGCAAGACTTTTTTTATCTATTTATACTTTTGTTTTTTCTAGTTTAAATTACGGTGTAATTCCCATCCTTGACACAAGATATGTAATTCTAGCCAGCCACGCCACAATACGGTAATGCCAATATTACTTTTTTTTCTATGTGACAAATATCCTCCCAATCTGGCTACTGATTCCATTGCCCAAGATACCGTTAGTTCTGGCGGTAATTTTTTCCCTGCTTTCGCTTTTAATACTTCTATTTCTAATGGACTTAATACATCACGGGCACTTGTTTCTGGTTCGGTGCGATTTAAATAGGTCATTTTTAATAATTTAGCGGCAATACTGGTTAAAAACCCCTGTAAAACTTCCATACTGCCTCCTCCGAGACGATAGCTTTCCGCTTTGCATCCTGATTTGAGAATTTTATGATATTCTTCAATTCGCCAACGGTAGGTGTACCAACGTAAGATGGTTCGTGCTTCTACCTCTGTGGTTACGTCAATATTTTTGTTTAATCATGGCGTTGCTACTCTGACAAAATCAATGTAAACAATTCACACATCAATATCTATGAACTTCTCTAGCGATAACATCACAGGCTGCTCCCCAGAAATAATAACAGCATTATTGGCTGCCAATGAGGGGGCAGCCATGCCTTACGGAGATGATGAATGCACTCAGCGATTGAATCCTATGTTCTCCCAATTATTCCAGAAGGAGGTAGAAGTCTTTCCTGTTACTACTGGCACTGCTGCTAACGCCCTGGCTTTATCTACCATAACACCTTCCTTTGGAGTAATTTACTGCCACAACAAATCCCATATATATTCATCCGAATGTGGCGCAATAGAATTCCACACAGGGGGTGCGCGGTTAGTAACTATCCCCGGCGAGCATGGCAAAATTAGTTCTGCTAACCTAGCAGCAGCATTAGCTCAAGCTGCTATGGGAGTTAATGCCATGCAGCCAGCCGCTGTCAGCATAACGCAAGCAACGGAAGCGGGAACTGTATACCGCCCTGAAGAAATTCAAGAGATTGCTAAAATTGTACATACTCATAATCTGAGCCTCCATATGGACGGTGCTCGATTTGCCAATGCAGTAGATAGTTTGGGCTGCTCTCCAGCAGAAATTACCTGGAAAGTCGGGGTTGATGTGCTGTCTTTTGGAGCGACAAAGAATGGTGCGATCGCCGCAGAAGCAGTGGTGTTTTTCAATCCCTCTCTAGCAGAAACATTCAGTTATCGGCGCAAGCGAAGTGGACATCTCTTATCCAAGATGCGATTTTTGTCTGCCCAGCTTGATGCTTATATAACTGATGATTTATGGCTCAGAAATGCACGCCACGCTAACCAAATGGCTGCTAAATTATCAACAGAAATTGCTGCCATACCAGGTATAGAACTTATATATCCAGTGGAAGTGAATGAAATTTTTATTCGCTTTCCTAAAAAGATGAGTGAGGGTTTGTTAGCAGAAGGCTTCAGATTCTATCACTGGGAGGAAGGAGAAGAGATGGTAACAGCACGCATCGTCACGGCTTTTAACACCAGGGAAGCTGAATGTGCCGCCTTTGTGGAAACAGCTAAACTTCTATAGCAGTCCTAAGTAGGTCGGTCAAATTAATTAGAAAATCAGGGAACAGGGAACAGGGAACAGGGAACAGCTAACCCTAACACCTAACACCTAACACCTAACACCTCATCCGGGTTTTATATTTATTTTTGCCCACCTACTTATAAAGTTACTTGGTCACAAGATTGCGATCGCTATTACTGTCCGATGCGATCGCTCACCAACTGTTTTATCTCTCTGTCCGATCTCCAGCGCCAGAAGCGTGCGACTTAATCACCTGGGCAAAGTCTCGTTATAGTATTAGGCAGAGATGAGGGAGGAAAGCCTTAAACTATTTCACACTAAAATAAGGTGTAGGCTAATAAGGTGTAGGCTAAGTTGTGCAACACGATGATATATATGGCTTCAAGGTCAGTCATACTGATAGCTTCCCTACTGCATCATCATCGCTGACAGCGACCTCATTTCAGACTCGGGAAAACTATTAAGTCAGATGGTACTATTGGTACTTATCGTAGCGAGCGCAATCAGGACACAATCCTCAGAAAAAATGGAAACATCTTTAAACTGCCAGTCGATTCTTAAAACTGGTAAAACTACAACCGAAAGAGCTTTACAATTGTTTGACGCTCTCGAAACCGTGAATTTAGACTTTATGCTCGGTCGTTGGCAAGGCTCTGGAATTCATACAGATCACCCCATGGATGGCTTATTAGAAGCATCTAATTGGTATGGGAAAGAATTTGTCGATCCTGAGAATGTACACCCTTTGTTATTTTTAGATAGTCAGGGGAAAATTTTTAAGGTTGCGCCCAATCCCACGGCGATGAACTGGGTTTTGAAATTTCCGATTCTCAAAAATTATTCTCTGAAACCTTTACTGATGCTGACTAATTACTTACTGAAAACAGAGGCAAGTCAAGCCAGACTCCGAATGATGGAATATCGAGGAAAAGTCAGTGCCACGATGATCTATGATTATTTGCCGATTAATGACTCTTTCAGGAAAGTAGATGACAATACTGTGTTAGGACTTATGGATTTTAAAAACTTCCCCCAACCTTTCTTTTTTCTTCTCAAGCGATGCTCTTTGGCATTTTAATTCTTCTCAATCCTCTAAAATTTTCGCTATATTTCTCCCAACCAGGCGATCGCTGCCGATTGGTCAATATGTACTACAAGATAATTGAAAGTTTTGGACCTAATGACGGTGACAAATGGCTCAGCTATTTAGAGTGGAGAGGATTGAATCTAACTAGATTTGATTCAGTGGATGGTATTTTGAGGCCAGACCTCTTCCAACCGGAGTGTAATGAAGACTGGCGTAATTGTGTTAATGAAAATTACAAATTAAGTCTTATTACGAATCTTACCTATGCGAAAAGCGTTTTGGAGCGATACAATAATCCAGTTCTTGTTGGTGTCGAAATTGAAATTGAAAAAGGTTACATTCCTAAAGACGGTATACTTGGATTCGATATTATTGACGGTTACTGTAATGTATCCCTAATTACCAACTGGGGAACTGATGAAGAATGCCTATATATTGGCGATGTTATGACCAATGGGCTAATTGGTGATTTAGGGCGTGCCTTGAAGATTAGAGACTTACTTAGGAAAGATTTTTCAGAAGATTCACACGCAGAAAACTGCTCAGTGTGGGCGATTTACAAAGTAGACACAAAACATATTTAATGAGTTCGCCACTTTTATTGGTGTGGCTTTAGCAAATTGGCTGCACTAAGTTATCTGTAGCGACCTGCAAACAAGGGGGATTATGATTTCAGTCGCTACCGCTATCAGTGATATAATATTTGGCTTTTATATTGCCAATAACGATTATATCGCCGTGTTTTAAATTTTCTGATAAGCATCTTTTGCCATTAATAAATATGCCATTTTTACTTCTCAATCCATTTAAATTTCCGTCAACTATACGAAAGCAATAATCATCATTATCTGGAGATTCAGTCCAGAATAAAGTAGCATGGTAACGAGAGACGCCTTGAGAAGAAATAACAATCAAGTTGCTCGGATGACGACCTACTGAATAGGTGGTAGGTTGAAGATAAACTGTCCGTTTATATTTTGGATCTTCGATGACTAATATATGACGAAATTGTAGTAAATTACTCATCACTGTTAAATTAGACTTTAAGCTTTAATCTACTTGTTTAAGATAAAGTCCCAGTCTAACCCCTGTAAATTAGAGAAATTTCTGAAATTATTACCTAACAAAACTATCAGGCATCAGTAATTTTCCTGATGGCAATCATCTCAGAATAGAAGGATGCTGAAGCATCCTGAACCTGGAGGGCGCACCGCCCGAAGGGCGGATCTCTTTGAGAACTATATATCGTAATAGTTTCAAAGCTATCTTAACTCTATTTTCTCCTTATCTGAGCTCAACCCCTAAAGCTTCTCAGCTCTTTGAACCTGGAAGGACAAGTGAACCCACCGTCTTTCAACATAGGAGTGGCTGGATGGGTGGTTGTCCCTTGGGAAGATTCACAGATAATGAGAAAATATTCCCCTTGAGAGAAAGCAATTGCCCCAACAACAGTTCTGAATTGCTCTTTTCTGAGACCAAGCCTGAACAGATCACTGGATACTTCAGTTTTCAGGGGTATAGCAGAGACCAAAGCTTGGGTTGGGGTTGTCTGCACAGAAAACTGAAAGGATTGTTGATATCTGTTGGGAATTGCGCCTATCTCTTGCAAGCTTTCAAAAGAATTAGCAAAAGTCTGGTTTTTCTGGTGATAATTCAATTGGTTGATGAGGAGAGAGTAAACTCCCCACTTGCCTCGGTATGAAGGCCGACCACAGGCACAGCCTGGTAGTTCGAACCAAGCTATCGAGCCAACAAGGACTAAAAGGATTGTCAGCAATCCTAGCTAAGTAGGAATACTGGTGTTTTTCTGAGAAAGATTGTCGCTTGTGTCCATGTTATTGTTCTCCTGCTTATTGAGAAGATTCTCAATAAAGAGTCAATAAAGCCCGCGATCACAGGCTTTTTATCATTAACTGAGACTAGTTGACAATAGCTAACTCAGACTATTTAGCTGAGATCCATGTGACAGTTGTGGGTGCGGAATGTGGGTTTCATGTTCCTACTTCCTCCTCCCTTGAGCTTGAGGTAGGGCACCGACTTGCGCAGTCAGATTAAGGGTTTGGCTGTTGCGTTTCAGCTCCAAGTTAAGGTCGCTCCCAACTTGGCTGTCTGCCACAATTTTTTGAACCTCGAGGGCCTCAGTAACAGGCTGATTATTGATTTTTTTGAGTACATCGCCTGCACGGAGACCTGTCCTTGCGGCTGGGGAACGGGGTAGGACTCGAACAATCAGTACGCCATCCTCCTCATCAATTCTGATTGGAGCCTTGGAGCTGCTGATGATTTCCTGTTTAATCTGCGGTGTCAAGGTGACCATCTCAATGCCAAGGAAGGGATGTTCAAATCTCCCGTGAGCGATTAATTGGTCAGCAACATGCTGTGCTCTATTAATCGGAATAGCAAAGCCAATTCCCTGAGCATTCTGGATAATGGCGGTATTGATGCCAATCACCTCACCTTGAGTATTGAGCAACGGTCCACCAGAGTTACCCGGATTAATAGCAGCATCAGTTTGAATAAACTCAACTCGATAATCGGGGACCCCAATCTCATGGCTAGACCGACCCGTAGCACTGATAATTCCTGTAGTGACGGTGTTGTCCAAGCCCAGGGGGTTGCCGATGGCGATCGCCCACTCCCCAGTCTGAAGTTGATCGGAGTTCCCTAAAGTTACAGTGGGCAGATTATCAGCCTCAATCTTGACCACAGCTACATCGGTCACGGGGTCAGCTCCGACAACCTGTCCTTCAAAGCTGCGACCGTCTCTGAGCTTGACCCTAACTTTTTTGTCAGTGCCTCCAACTAGATGAGCATTGGTAAGGATGAGTCCATCGGCACTGATAATAAACCCGGAACCTGTACCCTGTTGTTCTCTTTCCGGGGGCTTGCGGAAATAATAGTCGAAATTATTTGAGACAGTTCGGAAAACTTCAATTTTTACTACTGCACCTCCAACCTTCTCAACAACGGCTACGACAAAGTTAGTATTCCCAGTGGCTGCTGACGGGGAAGGAGGAACCTGACTGGTTGGTGTGTGGGCGGGTAGCGCTGAAGAATCAGGCTCCGGAGAAGGAAGCTGCCCTTTTGTTGCCAAATATTGACCGCCAAGGGTGATACCTACTCCCAACAGCACCAGAGATAAATAAGTAGCTGTCTTTTGCAGAAGACTCTGAAAGGCTGAGGGGTTGGAGTTGCTCAAAGTGTTGTTCCCACTTCCACCTTGCACAAGGATGTTTTTTTTTCTTGTTACCACTTCAGTTTCTCCAGCTTGACTTGATTGCGCACTTGGCTTTCCTAACAACATCAATTGTCGTAAAAGATTTCACGCTCAGAGTTACAAACATTGATTCGGTGGTCTTCTACGACTTCTCCATTGTCAAAGATAGCCCTGATATCATATAGGCATCGAGTGTAAGACATGTCGTTGAAGTAGATTGGAATGTTATAGCCACTGCGCAAGATGCCGCTTCCTAAGATATCAGAACCCCACCTATCAGAATCTGAAGATGTCATGAACAGACTTACTATGTTGTTGCGACTCTGGTTGTAGACCCGAAAGTTATATTTATCAGCTAAAGCACTCTGGGCGATCAACGAAACCATGGGGAGGGCTAATGCGATGGTCATAATTGTCTTGCGTAATAGGATATTTTGAGGCATATTTTTACCTCCTCCCTACTTCTTAAAGTCTATACTGTCATTTTATCATCAAGCTAGTTACTCATTAAAATTTTTCATAAAAATACACTTTTATTTACTCTAATTCATATAAAAATAAAGCGTTCCTCTAAGAGATTAAAACAACATAATTATTGTTTAATTTCGTTGATTAAATAGCGGGACTTTAGCTAGAATAATAAACCTTTGAATACCTTTGAAGAAATTCCGGGCGATCGCCCGATGAGATCCACCAACTGGTTTTGAGCGCACCCATTCTCGTCTGTGCTTCAAAAATGGGCACAGTTGGTAATTACTCTTGATAGATTGAGTCAAATTATTGAGAATTGCTTCCTCTTATTGAGAAGATTTTTGGGGGCTCACGCCACTTTGACTGGGCTGGCCCCAAACCCAGTCCTCACAAGCTTTTCATATCTATGTTACAAATCTTCTCTAAATGTGAAGAAAGATGCGATTAATGCATAGCTGCCTCCGGGAGCTTCCTCTACTCCGGAGGCTTCCTCCAGGAAAATCCTTCAAGCGCTTATCTCCCCTGCTCCAGAAGCTGCACGGATGAACTAAATAACCCATCAAATACCTCAAACTCCATAACTTTTCTGAACTTATCTATATTGGCAGTTGAGTTGTGTCTTGATACTTTGGGGCTGTGACCAATATATTCTCCTGGAAACTTAAGTTTTTTGTAGAAATTTCATTGACCCACTAGGAAAAGAGGGAAAACATTATGGTACCACTTGCAAATCAAGCCAATGAACAGAACACCGTCCCACCTAGACCACCCGCTGCCTCCTCTGGTGCAATTACCCCAGAAGAAGCTGCCAACGCTAACTATACAGAGCTGGAAAAATTATTGGCAGCGAAGAGATGGAAAACAGCAGATCGGGTAACAGCAGCGCTGCTGCTCAAAATTTCTGGTCGAGCAGCAGAAGGCTGGATCACAGTAGAAGACACTGAAAAGTTTCCCTGTTCAGAGCTAAGCACCATTGACCAGCTATGGGTGAAATACAGCAGTGGTAAGTTTGGCTTTAGTGTCCAGAGTCTCATCTGGCAGGAACTTGGGGGTCTTGAAAATCCAAGTTATGAAACCTGGATGCAGTTGGCAACTCGCCTAGGCTGGTGGGTTAACAATGAATGGGTAAGTTGGGAGCTTCTCACCTTTGTTTCAAGGAATCGGCAAGGACATTGGCCTGCTATGGCTTTCATTCTCCCTTGTGTTGGCATCTGGGGTCCAGAGAGTAGGATAGCACGTTTAAACTGTCGCGCTGCTCTTCTTGCGCGTTTTGCAACTTGTCAACTCTAAGCTGTTCTAGTAAATAAGGTATCCAATTCAAGCAGGAATTTAATTGATGTGTGGATTTGCTGGATTTATTGACTTCCAACACAGTCAATATCAACGTCCGGAACGACTCCATCTGCTGACAGCTATGGGGAAACAGTTATCTCGACGGGGTCCCGATGATGAACAGATCTTCGATGATGGACTGTTATCTTTCGTATTTAGGCGCTTGTCGATTGTAGATGTAGCGGGAGGTCGGCAACCGATTTGGAATGAAGATGGCACTATATTTGTAGCTGTCAATGGGGAAATTTATAATCACCAAGAATTACGCTCTGAGCTGCGTCAACAACATCAATTCCGCACTCGCTCTGATACAGAAATCGTTCTGCATCTGTTTGAAGAAAGGGGACCTGAGGCTCTACACAGCCTCAATGGAATGTTTGCGATCGCTATCTGGGATACCCAAAACAAACGTTTATTTCTAGCACGAGATAGACTGGGCATTAAACCTTTATATTATTGCCAAGTCGGTTCGCAGCTACTCTTTGGTTCAGAACTGAAAGCATTACTGGTACATCCAGATTGTCCTAATAAACCAAGATGGCATGATTTAGTTACATTTACTCCACGCTCAACTTATGTTAAAGGAGTAAACTCCTTGCCAGGCGGGCATTACCTCACCTTTGATGCTGCTCAAGGAATCTCTACCAGATGCTATTGGTCAATAGATAAGTATTTTGTGACTGATTTACCTGAAGATCGTCGAAAACCTGAAGACTACATATCAGATTATGGCGAGCTGTTTGCTGACAGTGTCAAAAAACGTCTAATGAGTGATGTTCCTGTAGGAGCTTTTTTGAGTGGAGGTATTGATTCATCTGTAATAGTTGCTGCTGCTTCTGAATCTATAAAGGATCTGCATTGCTTCCACGTGCTAGAAAAATCTACATTTTCAACTGGAGATACAGAACAAGCTAGAGATTTAGCCCAGTTTCTTCAACTTCCTTTTCATCCTGTATTCTTTAATTCAGATAAATTAATAGAGCAACTTGATTTTTCTCTGTCCAATTTTGAATATTTTATTTGGATACTCGATTCACCTAGGTTTGATTTAGAATTTTTCTTTAAGCACGAACTGCATCGCTATGCCAAAACAATTATCCCCGATCTTAAAGTTATTCTTATAGGTCAAGGTTCAGATGAGTTTGCCGGTGGATATTCAAATCCTTTCGATGCTTCTGTAGATAATTGGAATACTTTTGTTTCTTGTTTTGATAAAGATATTGCATTTGAATTGCTGAGTATTAGAATGCATCTTCCCGAATATTTTCCCCGCTTGTCATCCTCCTCTAATCCTTCTGAAGATAAATCAATTAATTTGTCAAGCTATCACAAATTCATCTTACTTTATATAGTAGCTTTACAAGAATTTAATCTCTGGCATGAGGACAGAACTGCCTCTAGCCAAGGAGTCGAATCTCGCGTTCCTTTTCTGGACCATCGTCTAGTTGAGTTTTTGGCTTCTATTCCTCCAAAATATCACCGAGAACTATTTTGGGATAAAAAAATTATCCGTCAAATGGCTATTCGATGGCTTCCTGAGCGCTTTTTATCCCGACCAAAAGTTAGTTTCTTCATCTCTAAAGACTTGTCTCCTATTTATAAATTAATGCGCGAATTTCTCTTGAAGATTTTTCCAGAGTTTCGGGAAAAGTATTTAGAGTCATCAGATACAATATTTTCCAAATCCAGGCTGATAGAGTTGTTTAATCAAGCCGCATACCATGACAATAATGTAGAAGCCATGCAGAAACTGTTGAACTGTATGGCAATGGCGGTGTTTGAAAACCTGTGCCGGACACTTAGACAGGAACGTACTCTAGGCTATCTAAATCTACCCTCTCCTCTTAATGAAGTTCACGACTTATCTACTCTAAGAGCTGATTGATAAAGTCACTTTGGGAAAGATTCTGACAAAGCCCTCACTGTGACAACATAATCTTAATTTTTCTTAACACAGGGAAGTTTATTTTTGTCCGACTACTTAGATGAGATACCAACCACAGCGATCGCATCTGTTAAGTAAGTGGACATAAATAAACAATGCTAAATTGTAAGGTGGGCATTGCCCAGAATTCTCTCTGTGCGTGAGTTCCAGTTTTTTTGTCTGCTATGCCCACCCTACGGTTATTATTGTCCACCTACTTATGTGCAATAACGGTTGAGGGATAACCTAAGAGCGTGTTTGAAACAAATGATTTTTAAAACATCCTCTAAGTAAATAGACCTATAGATTAATCACCAGATATATTGTTTTAGAGTGTATTGGCAAACTCCATAACTTTTCTGAACTTTTCTATATTGTCACTTTAGTTTTGTCTTGATAGTTTAAATAAAGAGTTGTTTATTTTCAAAGAGGAACTTTTGTTATGGCTACTAGCGATCTACCTTTGGCTCCAGAGAGTGTAAGTGAAGATATGGCTGCTCAATTTGATGAGCAGATTAAGCAAAGGTCGGCAATATCTTCGAGTATAATCTCGAGAGCTTGGGAAGATGACAATTTTAAGGCTGAGCTGCTCAGCAACCCCAAGGGAGCTATAACTTCCGAATTTGACGCCGGATTCCCAGAAAACGTTGAAATTCAGGTTCTGGAGGAAACTGCAAACAAAATTTACGTGGTGCTGCCGCAGAAACCCACCGTAGAAGGGGAATTGTCTGACGCGGAATTAGAGGCTGTAGCTGGTGGTAAGGGCGGTTCTCGGACTGGTGGAGGTGCCCGAACAGGCAGCTTCAGGATTGGCCGGATGGTAGGTAGCACTGTTAGCGTTGGATATTGCCGAGGAAACAGATAACCTAATAAAGGCTGCTCTTGTCCAACTAAGTTCAGTAGATCGAAAAGTTTTTGGATTAGGCAGGAGACAGGAGGCAGGAGGCAGGAGAAGACTTAAATCTAAAGAACTAACTCCTAACTCCGAACTCCTTGGAAACCCTCTTTACTTCCGTAAGTTTGTGGTTTACTGAAATTAGACCTAAACTCAGCCCTAGCGCTAGCAGGGCTGAGTAGTGCATGATGCTAAGTAAAGTAGCATGGGAAATTTCAGCTTCATAGATATCCTTCGCTCTAGAGCTTTAAACCAACCTAACCAATTAGCTTTTATTTTTCTCAAGGATGGGGAAACAGAAGCGGGTAGGCTGACTTATCAAGAGTTAGATCAGCAAGCAAGGGCGATCGCCGCTCAACTCCAGTCTTTGGGGGCTACTGGCAGTCGTGCATTGCTGCTCTACCCATCCGGTTTGGAGTTCATTACTGCCTTTTTCGGGTGTTTGTATGCCTCTGTTGTGGCAACCCCCGCCTTTCCCCCCCGGCGGAATCAGAATATGTCCAGGCTGCAGGCGATTGTCGCAGACGCACAGGCAACAGTGGCACTCACCACTACATCTATCTTGTCCAATCTGGAACGACGATTTGCCCAGGAGCCAGAACTGAAAGCTCTCAATTGGCTCAATAGCGACAACATTCCCAAATCCCCAGGGAACTCATGGCAAGCTCCTGCTGTGAAAAGCAATTCCCTGGCCTATCTCCAATACACATCCGGCTCCACCTCCACACCCAAAGGAGTGATGGTGAGCCATGGCAACATCCTGCACAATTCCGAGTGCATTAAGCAAGCTTTCGAGCTAACCTCAGAAAGTGTGTCCGTAAGCTGGCTGCCCCACTTCCATGACATGGGACTCATCGATGGGATTATCCAACCCTTGTACGCAGGGTTTCTGGGCATTCTCATGCCACCAGTCGCCTTTCTCCAGCAACCCATTCGATGGCTCCAGGCAATTTCACGCCACAAAGCAACCCATTGCGGCGGTCCTAATTTCGGCTACGACCTGTGCATTCGCAAAATTACCCCCGAACAGCAGAAAAGTCTAGACCTGAGTAGCTGGTGCAGTGCATATAACGGTGCCGAACCATTGCGCCGAGAAACCCTGGAGCAATTTGCCGCTAAATTCGAGCCTTGTGGGTTCCGGGCCAACTTTTTCTATCCCTGTTATGGCATGGCTGAAACCACCCTGATGGTTTCCGGGGGACTCGTAAAAGACGAGCCAATTTACTGTACAGTCTCCGCAGATGCCCTAGAACACAATCAGATCGCAGAAGCATCTGAAGATCCCAAAAACGTCAGGCATTTGGTAGGCTGCGGTCAAACCTGGCTAGACCAAAAGATTGCGATCGCCGATCCAGAAACCCTAACCCAGTGTCCACCCGATCGAGTCGGAGAAATTTGGGTATCAGGGGGAAGTGTAACTGGTGGCTATTGGAACAAACCAGAAGAGACACAAAAAACATTCCATGCCTATCTAGCAGATACCAACGAAGGACCATTCCTCCGCACTGGAGACTTGGGATTTGTACAAAACGGTCAATTATTTATTACAGGTCGCCTCAAGGATTTAATTATCATTAGGGGGCGCAACCACTATCCCCAAGACATTGAACTGACAGTAGAACAAAGTCACCCAGCACTGCAGCAAAGTAGTGGTGCAGCCTTTGCCGTAGAAATAGACGGTATTGAACGACTGGCGATCGCACAAGAAGTCAAGCGGAGTTACCTCCGTCATCTAGATGTAGATGAAGTGATCCGAGCCATCCGCCAGGCAGTGTCCGAACAGCACCAGCTACAAGTTTATGCCGTCCTGCTGCTCAAAACTGCCAGTATCCCCAAAACATCTAGCGGCAAAATTAAGCGTCATGCTTGTCGGGTTGGTTTTCTCAACAGAAATCTAAATATAGTTGGTGAGTGGACTGGAAATACTCAGCAAATCGACCTAGAACAGCTAGAGGCAGAAGTAGAATACCTGTGGGAGCAAGTACAAAATGCAGTACAAAAACAGACCCACCAGGGAGTGCTCTCCCTCACTTGGAATCACCCGAACATACCCGCTCCAACCAGCCAAATTACCGAAAAAGCAATTCAAACTTGGCTACTCTCCCACCTATCCGTGCAGCTAAAAATCCATCCAGACGATATAGACATTCGAGAATCCTTCGCCTACTACGGTATGGACTCCTCAATCGCAATTAGCATCACCGGTGAATTAATGAATTGGCTGGGAAGTGAACTTGAACCCACCCTTTTCTGGGAGTACCCCAACATCGAGTCCCTATCCCAGCACCTAGCGATCGAACACAGTCTGTTGCCATCAGCATCTCAACTCAGCTAAATTGTAGGGTGGGCATTGCCCATAATTCTCTCTGTGTGTGAGTTACAAGTTTTTGGTCTGCAATGCCCACCTACAGTTATTATTGTCCTGTTCACCGGAAAAACATCCACAGATAGTTCTGATAGAAAAAAATAAAAATCCGCGCTCATCCGCGTTATCTGCGTCATCCGTGTTCTATCAAATTAACATCTGGGGGGTTTGGGTGGCTATAAGTCTCGAAATCTGCTTCAGAAAGTATCTACCATGATATTGAGCCTCAAGAAAATCCAGGAACAGAGATCAGCAAAATGGACAGAGAACCCATTGCGATTATCGGCATAGGATGCCGTTTTCCCAAAGCCAAAAACAAAGAAGCCTTCTGGCAGCTTCTAAAACACGGCGTAGACGGCATCACCGAAATTCCAGAATCGCGGTGGGATGCAGAATCCTTTTACCACCCAGACATAGCAACACCCAACAAAATGAACACCCGTTGGGGCGGTTTTCTAGAGCAAATCGATCAGTTCGACCCCCACTTTTTCAAAATTTCCCCCCGGGAAGCCCCCAGCATCGACCCCCAGCAGCGGCTACTACTAGAAGTAGCCTGGGAAGCCATAGAAGACGCCGGACAAAAGCCAGAACACTTAGCAGGCACACCCACCGGAGTCTTTATCGGCATCGCCAGCTTCGACTACTACGAGCGTCTAATAGAAAATCCCCTCAACGTTGATGCCTATACAGGCACAGGCAACACCAACTCCATTGCCGCCAACCGCATCTCCTACACATTTAACCTCACCGGACCGAGCATAGCCATTGATACAGCCTGTTCCTCCTCCCTAGTTGCCATTCACCTTGCTTGCCAGAGCCTGTGGAGTGGAGAATCAACCCTCACCTTAGCTGGAGGCGTCCAGGTGCTCCTATCGCCATGGATTACAGTTAGCTTCTCCAAAGCAGGATTCATGGCCCCCGACGGTCGCTGCAAAACCTTTGATAGCAGAGCCAACGGCTACGTTCGCAGTGAAGGTGCAGGCGTAGTTGTATTAAAACCCCTATCCCAAGCCTTAGCCGACGGCGATTCAATTTATGCCCTCATTCGAGGTAGTGCAGTTAACCAAGATGGACGCAGTAATGGATTGACCGCACCAAATCCCAGGGCACAAGAAGCCGTTCTGCGCTCAGCTTACCGCCAGGCTGGAGTTTCCCCGGGTAAAGTTCAATACATTGAAGCTCACGCTATAGGGACAAAACTAGGCGACCCCATAGAAATGAAAGCACTGGGCAAAGTACTATCCGAAGAACGCTCCCCAGGAGAATACTGCGCCGTCGGTTCAGTCAAAACTAATATTGGACACACAGAAGCTGCAGCCGGAATCGCTGGGTTAATTAAAGTAGCACTCTCCCTCAAACATCAGCAGATTCCCCCTAACCTGCATTTCCAGCAGCCAAATCCCTACATTCCCTTTGACAAGCTGCCCCTGAGAGTTCAGCAAACCCTAGAACCCTGGCCAAAAAGTGTAGGTCCCGCATTGGCTGGAATAAGTTCCTTTAGCTTCGGCGGCACAAATTCCCACGTAGTTCTAGAAGAGGCTCCCGTACAGACACCAGCAACTAATAAAATCGAGCGTAAAGTGCACCTTCTTACCCTGGGAGCAAAAAGTGAAGAGGCTCTGCGGGAACTAGCACAGCGCTATCAAGCTTATCTTCAGTCCCATTCCGAGGCATCCCTAGCAGATGTTTGCTTTACAGCTAATACAGGGCGATCGCACTTTGACCATCGCCTTGCCATTACCACCGAATCAACCACGCAGTTGAGTACTCAATTAAAAGCATTCGCAGTCCAAAACTCAGCCGACGGAGTATTAAGCGGAAAACTACAGAGCAGAAAATCCCCTAAGATAGCCTTTCTCTTCACAGATCAAGGATCCTACTACCTTAATATGGGAAAGCAACTCTACAATACACAACCTACCTTCCGCAAAGCACTAGAGCAATGCGACGAACTGCTGCGCCCCCATCTCGATCGCCCACTGCTTTCCGTACTCTACTCCGAAACTGAAGAGAATGGGCTGCTCTTAAACCAGGCAACATACCTTCAACCAGCCCTATTTGCCCTAGAATACTCTCTAGCCCAACTGTGGCAATCCTGGGGCATTGTACCCGATATTGTCATGGGTCATAGCATAGGAGAATACCCAGCAGCTTGTGTAGCAGGCGCATTCAGCCTCGAAGAAGGACTCAAACTGATTGCCCAGCGAGGACGCTTAATGCAACAGCTACCCAATGGAGGGCAAATGGCAGTAGTATTTGCACCTCAAGAGAGGGTAGCAGCCGCCCTTATTCCTTATCAGGGTCAAATTGCAATTGCTGCCATCAACGGACCGAAAAATACAGTCATCTCCGGAGAGAGCAAAGCAGTAAGTAAAGTGCTCCATCAGCTAGAGTCAGAAAATTTGACAACCCATTCCCTCCAAGTCTCCCATGCCTTCCACTCCCCCCTCATCGAACCAATTCTCGACGAATTCGAGCAAATTGCAGCTCAGGTGAAATTTCACCCACCTCGCCTTCCTATAGTATCCACCCTCACAGGGAACAAACTCGAGCCACAGCAAATCCTCGATGCACAATACTGGCGACGCCACACTAGAGAGCCAGTGCAATTTTTCCCTGCCATAAATACCCTAGTAAAGGAAGGCCGTGACTGTTTTTTAGAACTTGGTCCTAATTCCACCTTGATAGGAATGGGAAAGCGCTGCTGCCCTAAAAGCATCGCCATCTGGTTATCCTCCTTGAAAAAAGAGGAAGACGACTGGAAGGTAATTTTGAGTAGTCTCACCCATCTCTACCTCAAAGGAGTAGATATAGACTGGTCTGGATTTGACCGAGACTACCAGCGCCAGAAACTACACCTGCCAACCTATCCCTTTCAACGCAAACATTATTGGATTAATCCCCCAAAAACTATGGATGTCAAGGAATCAACTACCCAAATGTCTCAGCCACAAGTAATACAGACACCTAAAATCAGTCAGCCAGAGCAGATCGAGTCAACTTTGCAAACCATCCTAGCCAAGTTGCTGCAAACCGAACCAGCTCAAATCGACATTCATATCAATTTTCTCGACATAGGAGCTAACTCCATCGTTCTCATCGAGGCATTGCGCAAAATAGAAGATACCTTTGGCATTCAGCTATCAATTGCCGAGTTGTTTGAAAAATTCCCAACCATTGATAGTCTGGCTACCCATATCAGTCAGAATCTACCACCAGACTTCTCCTTCACTGATTCTGCCGATTCTGAGCCTCAGGTTGAATCTACTAACTCCGTTGCATCTGTAGATACCAGGGAACAAGAGGTATTAGATAGGGAGAGGGTTCAATCAGTACCTTCGGGGGAACAGGGAGCAGGAAACAGAGAGCAGGGAGCAGGAAGCAGGGAGCAGGGAGCAGGGAGCAGGGAGCAGGGAGCAGGGAGCAGGGAGCAGGGAGCAGGGAGCAGGGAGCAGGGAGCACTCCCCGTTCAACACACTTCAGTGCAACCCCAAAAGAGACAGAACAACCAGGAGAGCAGCACCTCTCTAGAAAGAATTGTCGCCCAACAGTTAGATTTAATGTCTCAACAACTAGAACTATTGCGCAACAATTATCTGTCCCCAGATAACACAAAAAAAAGCGTTCCTGTTAACAACGCACACCCAGAAAGAAAAAAAAAATCCTCTTTACTGAAAACCGCACCCCCTAAGTCCTCCACTCCACCAGCACCACATCCAACTATTCCCACCAGACAGAGTGTCAATTTAAATTCCCATCAGCAGAAGCATCTAGAAGCATTAATTGAACGCTATACTCAGCAAACTCGAAAATCGAAACAAAGAGCGCAATACTATCGCCCGGTTATAGCCCACAAGAAAGCTTCAACAGATTTCTGGCTCTGGACAAAAGAGATGCTCTATCCCATTGTGGCAGAGAAATCTCTAGGAGCCAGATTTTGGGATGTGGATGGCAATGAGTACGTAGACATAACCATGGGTTTTGGTGTCCATCTTTTTGGACACCAAGCTCCCTTCATTACAGAAGCTCTAGAAGATCAGCTCAAGCAAGGAATACAAGTTGAGCCACAATCAAAATTCACAGGCCAAGTAGCAGAATTGGTCACTGAATTGACCGATATGGAGCGAGTTACCTTCTGTAATTCAGGCACAGAAGCCGTAATGACAGCACTGCGCCTAGCCCGTGCAACCACAGGTCGCCTCAAGATTGCCATCTTTGCAGATTCTTATCACGGTCACTTTGACGGAACTTTGGCCATGTCCCAAACTGTAGATGGCAAGCTGCGCTCTGTTCCCTTAGTTACAGGAGTATCGCCAAAGATTGCCGATGATGTTTTGGTTCTCACCTATGGCAAGCCACAATCTCTAGAAATCATCAAAGCTCATGCCGATGAATTAGCTGCCGTTCTAGTTGAGCCTGTGCAGAGTTGCCGACTTGATTTACAACCTAGAGAATTTCTACAACAGTTGAGAAAATTAACCCAAGAAAAAGCGATCGCGCTGATTTTCGATGAAGTCCTCACAGGTTTTCGCGTTCATCCAGGGGGTGCCCAAGGGTGGTTTGGCGTTAAAGCAGACTTGGCTACCTATGGCAAGGTGCTAGGCGGTGGTCTGCCAATTGGCGCGGTGGCAGGAGCGGCTAACTACATAGATAGAATCGACGGTGGTATGTGGCTCTATGGAGACGACTCCTATCCTGAGGTGGAAACGACATTTTTCTCAGGCACTTTCTCCCAGCATCCCCTCACTATGGCTACAGCAAGAGCTGTACTCAAGCATCTGAAGGGGGAAGGAGTAGCACTGCAGCAGCAGTTGAATCAGCGCACATCACAGTTAGCTACAACTCTCAATGCTTACTTTGAACAGGAGAGTGTACCCATCAAGGTAGTGAATTTTTCCTCTATCTTTCGCTTTACTTTCTCAGGTAATGCCAGTGAAGTGTATGTGCCTATAGACCTTGAGTTGCTATTCTATCATCTAATTGAAAAGGGAGTTTACATCTGGGAAGGTCGCACCTGTTTCCTGTCTACAGCCCATACAGAGGAAGATATTAATTATGCGATCGAAGCTGTTAAAGATAGCGTTAAGGAACTGCGAGCAGGAGGGTTTCTTGACAGCGAAAGCTTAGTTAGCGGCAGTGTGCCGCGAACCAAGGCGAATTATGATAGGCAACTCTAGAGGCAATACTGCTCGGATAAGCTGAAAACCCTTATCTGTAGGTTGGGTTGAACTCCTGTGAAACCCAACAAAAACTAGACTAGAGTTGGGTTTCGTTCCTCAACCCAACCTACATATTCTCTTAACCGAG
>JBFRWF010000402.1:0-25185 GCA_051439465.1 Xenococcaceae cyanobacterium
GCACGTCGGTTGCGGGCGCACGTCGGTTGCGGGCGCACGTCGGTTGCGGGCGCACGTCGGTTGCGGGCGCACGTCGGTTGCGGGCGCACGTCGGTTGCGGGCGCACGTCGGTGCGCCCCTACGTTAATCGCACTTGACGATGTTCCCTACTCCAAGTGTCCCCCCTTAAGCTGTCACCCGATTTAAACACAAAAGCGAAAAAGCGCCTGGGAATCTGGCCGTGTTTCGACCCCAAGCGCTTTTTCAACTCGCTCCTCACACACAACATCAGTATATGAAATCCAGACTGGTAGTAAAATCAGATTAGGACACTTGTAATTCTGGCATACAGAAGGCGATCGCTAGAATAGTTTTTGGTTATGAGTTTGCAGCTGCCCTAGCTTTTGATAGTGCGATCGCCCCTCCCCCGTCTCACTTTTCCTGATTGCTCATGCTGTTGTTGCTTGGGACTTACGCAATTAGGAAAACTAATTGTGGTATAATTATTGTTTATCTGTGAAAATCTGTGTCATCCGTGTTATCCGTGTTCCACTGTTAATGGGCGATCGCCCATCCCCGCCTTGATTGAACAGCATCGAAGTGCCGTATTGCCTGCACTGTCGATGATCAATGTGCGGGAACTGATCAGGCTAGGTCCCCCCTTTCTCCAATTATCGCCTAAACAAGCCACCCGTGTAGTGGTTGTCAAGTTATCCAATAAATGTTTACAATACTTAACTGTTTGGAACTACCAAGCTGACATCCCTGAACGTATAGCTCCTATCCGTTCCCCGATTAGCTTTCCCAGAGCGAAGCTCAACAATTCACCTTCCTTAAACGTTATGACCATTTCTTATCCCAAAAGTCTGTTCCAAAAGCCCCTTGTCTGGGTAAAGAAAATCCTGGGGCTGTTGCCAAAATCTGAGGCAGTATCTCCCCCACAGCAGTGGCAACCTGAGTATAGCCCCAATCATTTAACTCATGTAACGAAAGTTTTTGAGGATGGGACAGTCAATCTGGCTATCGTGGTCTATTTTCCGAAGAGCTATAGTCCAGCGGCAGAAGAATTAGAAAGACCACAACCAGAAGAAGAGTGGATCGTGCAAGTGAAGGTAGGTGACGGTGAGTGGCAACCATTGAATCGTCCAGAATCGGGACAGTCTTATTGGACTCTAGAACTAGAAAAAGTCCCCGAAGGAAGTGAGATCATTTTTCGCTTCAAAGATAGCTCAGGCAACTGGGGATCCATAGTGCCTCCAGGTGACATTGAACGAATGTACAGTATAGGTTATGTGCCAACTCTGTTTCATGACTGGCAAAATGAACCCCCAAAGTTCAAACACGCCAAAGTTTTAATGGAGACAACCCTGGAAGGGATGCTAGCAGGCTATAAGAACGGCATATTTGCTCCAAGAAGTGAAGAGGAGCTGCTTCAAGGTTCTATAGCTCAGCGAATCCTCAAAACTGAAATTCCAGAGCGGCTTGCCGATTTAGCTGTCGATCAGATTATGGCTCCGGTGAGTTCTTCAGTGGCAGCTCGGTGTTATCTCAATCCCAAGTTCAACTATTTGACATACAACATTGCAGATGTGGACTGGCAAATTGGGCGAGCGTGCGACTTCAAACAGCTAGTTGACAGGTTCTATGGCAATGGGATTCAGATTGTCCCCGACCTAATTTTTGCGCACCAAGTCAAATGCCCATTTGAGGGATCAGGGGATCAAATTGTCCGGTCATGGGATGGCAAACCCTTACTGGTTGATGTAGATGCGTACCTATTTCGAGACTATGGTACCTGGATGTTCGATCTAGCGAATCCAGATATTAGAAGAATCCTGATCGAAAAAATTGTCTCTTTTGCAAGGAAATACAATCTGAAATTGCTCCGTATAGATTACATGGATGGGCTCATCCTACAGTATTCACGGCGGGACGAAAACTTTGGGGAACAATTTGTCAGAGAGCTCAAAGCAGAGCTGCGTCGAGTTGAGCCGGAGCTCTTGATTTTGGGCGAGGCATTTGAAACAGCAGGAAATCCAGTAGTTAAGGATAGCATGGACATTTTCTATGCCCCCGTAGGATTTTCCCTAGTGGAAGAATTGTATATGCCGCCCTCGAAAATGAAACGTTTCCTGTATCCTGACTTAACACCATTAATAGAGCAAATCAACAAAGCCGCCAATCCCACAAGAAAAGAAGCAGCCTACAATCAGCTTCACGATGAAACCTGGTACTGCGAGCATATCACCAGGGGACGACCCCATGTTCCCTGGGCATATGGTGCCAACCCCGCCCAATTAGCCAAGAATAAAGGTGAGGAACTGGTACTAATGAATCTGTTGTCGAAAGAAAATCTTCTGGATTTCTGTCGGCGCACTGTCAGAAATGCAGAAGCTCTGACGATGTTTTCGGTAAATTTTCAGTATTTGTTTGTTCCCGCAGTTGATTCCTTGAGTTTGGGCAGTTTGGATCAACCCGATCGGTGGAAATTAGTTTGGGAGGGAATCACCCCGGAAGATCTGGCAGAATGGAAAAAGACAGGTTTATCAGAGCGAAAAATCTTTCAACTGCACGATCAGCACCGTGCAGATATGATCAAACTGCGAGAGATTTTCCGCACTTTTACAAAGATTAACGAGGACAATTATCAACCTTTTGTCCAACCGGAAATTTATTACTCCGATCCAGAAGCGTCTATCCTAGGCTTGTTTCGGAGAAATTGGCAGCAGCCAGAAGAATCCCTTGTGGTAATATTTAACTTTAGCAACCGGGCATTCAAAGATTATCTCAACTACGAAATACCAGTTCCAGAAGGGTTTGAAGGTAAGTGGGAAGTGCTGTTTGACGGTGACTGGATAGATCCAGTACGACGGCTATCTGACGAAGATACAAAGGGCTATCCGCCCGGATGCGTACTAGAGACCACTCGCGGCAGTTTTTCCAACCGCGAGGGGATCTTAAAGCTGGAAATTGGCGGAGTTAGCCTAGTGGTATTAAAGTACTTACCCCGTTCAATGACCCCGCCCTACTAGACGGAGCAATAACCGCTTAGAATCCCCCGTGTTTTCAAACGGGGGAGATGTCAATTATGTATGTAGTGCTTGAGAGTTTCTAAGGGAGCTCCGCCTGCAGTAATAGCACAGTAAGCATTTGTCCAAAATGCGGGTTTTGAGTAAAAGTGGTTAACACGGGAGGCAAACTCTTTGCGAATTAAGCGACTGGATACGGCTTTGAGGTTATTGACTAATTTAGAAATAGTTGTATCTGGAGAGAAGGCGATTAACAGTTGGACGTGATCTGCTTCCCCTCCAAACTCAAGCAGTTGACATTTCTGCGACAGGCAGAGTCGATTAAAGATTTCGCGCAGTCTAGCCAGCATTTCTGCAGTGATGACCTTTTTTCTAGACTTAGTGACAAACACAACATGGACGTGGAGGCTGAAAACCGAGTGAGCGTGACTTTTTAAGCGGCTTGACATTTGCGAAACTGACTGCTAAACTAAATGAATAGTTTCAAGATAGCAGCTTGGAACTTCCCTCAGCTACTATGACCAACAGAATTGCTTGCTGGAGTTTAAATAATTCTTCGTCAACTCTACCTTAAGCATCAGAGTTTTGTTTCTATAAACTCAAATTCCTCAAATAAAATAAAACATGATCATAGCCGACCTAGCATTTTCAATAGATTTGAAATCCCTCAGTTATGGGAGTAGTAAACTTTTTCAAGTTGTGCTTCCTCTGGGGGTAGTTATATTTTTTCAACAACTGCCTTTTCGGAAAAAATTATTTCAAAAACTGATTCAGCTTACCACTTTTAATTCTGCCCTGAACTCAGAGCAAGAGAAAGAGGAATTACTGGCTTATGAACGACGCTTTGATCGGTTATTGGGTTTTTTCTCCTGGAAGATTGGCTGCGATCTGGGCTTTTTCTTGCTCAACACAGAATTTGGCACTTGGGAACGAGCTTTTACCTTCGCCGGACTGATTCCTTACACGATCGTACAATACCTGGCTCACCGCATCGTCGGACAAAATATGGTGATGGATGGGTTTATTAATCCTTTTATGAAAGATTATAAGTCCCCCAAGCCCACCATGAAACGCACTCATCCCTTCAGACAACTATTTTCTAAGTATTTTTATGAAGACATGGGTGTCACCAATTCTAATATGCGGTTGCGGCGAGTTCTGCTCAAACCCCTCGTTGATTACACGAGTATGGTAGCAAGTTGGTCAGCCTACACCATAGGAATTTTTTTCTTTCAATCTGGGGAAATCAATTTGGCTCCACTGGTGCATTTTTCCCACCAAACCATGCTCTGCTTTTACCTGGTGGGTTACTTCGGGTATATCCTTGGATATAATCTAGGGGAATTACTCTTCTTTGGAATATTGACTCTGACAGAGCAGCTAGCAGTAGCAAGTCGAGAGGGGAAACAATTCCTAACTTCAGGGGAAGAGCAGTTTGGTAGCTTGCTGGAACGGTTAAAGTACCATTGGAAAGAATTAAAGTACACTGTGATCTTGCAGTTTCAACCTTTCTTGGCAAGATATGGTATAAATATCAGATGGATGATGTCCGTAACCTGTGGAGTTATTTTAGTAGTTCTCCTCACCCCAGGATTTACGCGCTTCTTTGCTTCTGTAAGTGAAAATGTCAACCAATTATGGTTTGATTCATTAGGTCAGATGAATCAGGCACAGGTTGAGCAAATTACGGTGGCTAGCGGCAGTGGAAAACTTCCCGACTCTCAGATTATTGTGGAAGAATTTCCCACTCTTTGGGCTCAAATGTACAACCATGGCGTGGAAATAGCCTCAGATTACTAACAGCCTCAATTCTCTTTGATTCAAAGAAGCAACAGTGAGATGTCATTAGAATTCAGAACAAGACTAGACGTCGTCCCTGCTGACGCAGCTCGTCGCTGCTTTGCAGTTCAGAATTTAGAATTCCCTGGTCAATAATGCCAGAACCCTACTAGGGCGGGGTAACCCCGCGCCTACTAGCTTCCCACGAGTTGATTGGCTAAACTCCTCCTACTTATCCTAATGTTTCTGATGAGAAGTTATCGCAGACACTTTTTCATTTTTTTGCTAACTCTATTCTGTTTTTTGGTAAACTTGCCGACTGCCTTGGCAGCGGAGGAACAACCTACAGTTGCCGTGAACTTTCAACAACCAGCTGTTGAAAGGCAAAACAAAACCAGAGGAAATCTGGAAAATGATGTTCTTTACTACATCGTAGTAGACCGCTTTTTAGATGCTGAACCGGAGAATAATATTCCCGGTTTTGCTTTCGCCGACGCACCTTCTTTAGAGGATCCAGAAAAACACCTCTACAACGAAATGAATAAACTCCTGCTGCGTCATACTTACGACCCCACCCATACCTACATGGCAATGTACTGGGGCGGAGACTTAAAGGGAGTTATTCAAAAGTTGGATTACCTCCAAGACCTCGGTGTCACAAAAATCATCCTCTCGCCGATTCAAGACAATGCCAATGGGATTTTCTATCATACTGACATCAACAACTACTTGCATCACACTAAAGAAGATGCAGGGAGAGATAATTTTTACCGGAGCGTTTCCACTGCTTACCACGGATATTGGACAAAAGACTGGTTTGAAATAGACGAACACTTCCGGCAACCTGAGGATGAAACAGGCGATGATCGCTACGAGATATTTCGTCAACTCCTCAACGAGGCGGGTAAGAGGGGAATTGGCGTGATTCTGGATATTACCCTGAATCAAACCTCCCCCGGTCACATTTCTACTGAACCCCCTGAATTAGGAGCTGGCGGTTTTCTGTTTGGGGAATCCTGGTTCGCAGACAATGGCAATGTCTACCGACATGGGGAATTAGTAGGCACCCACTGGGATCCAAAAACCGGAGAAAGAGATCCCCAGGGATGGTTTCATCCTCCGAAGATCATTTGGGATTTTGGTAATGCCACTCAAGAACTGATAGAGGAAGGTCAAATCAGCGGCGGAATGCCCGATCTCAATCATGAGGCACCCCAGGTGGAAAAATACTTCCTCGATGCCGCCCGTTTTTGGTCGACTTTCAACTCCGATAGCTATCCAATCGCCGGATTTCGCTTAGATGCAGTCAAGCATGTCAATGCTAGCTTCTGGCGCAAATTTGAGAAAACTGTACTTGACATCAACCCAGATACCATTTTAATTGGTGAATATTTTAGTGGGGGATATCGCCATCCACCTAGCATTGAGTTTTTGAAGAAAACTGAGAATATTACTCAATTTGACTTTAATCTGAGTGAAGCGACTCGGCGCTTTTTTGCTCAAGACAGAGGCTGGGATGGTCGAGCTTTCATGTTGGAACAACTCAGCTTAGGACGTAAGGGGATTTATTACAATTACGGACCTGTGGAGCGAATATTCAACCGGATATTAAACCCGGCTGAAACCCTACAGATACCTCGGAGTTCCCTGGATGCTGTCTCCGATGAAGAGGCTAGAGGGTGGGTGACTTTTGTAGAGAATCACGACCAACCACGGGTCAAGACATTCTATCCGGATATGTCCGATGAGGCATACTCCAGTCTGATAAAGTTCCAGTTTGCGGCTCGAGGGGTACCCCTAGTCATGTATGGCACAGAAACTGGATTGGCTGTTCCCTACCACCCCGAGCACCAAGGTCTGTTTGGAGTAGGGGGCGACCCTTTTAATCGACCGATGATGATTTGGCCCAAAGATCCGGGTTGGAAGCAGAGTATTTACAAGGCGACTAAGAATATGGCCCACTTACGTCGTCAATATCCCGTACTCCGATATGGAGAGACAAGGTTTCTCCATCCCAAGTCTTCCAGTCGAGACCAGGATATTTTCATGCTGCGAGAACCCCAGAGTTGTGAGCCTAGTGGGGACGAGCTCAGCACCGAAAATCTTTCAGAATGCGCGCGGATTTTGTATGCTTACTCAACTAATGGGGGTAAGTTCCTTGTGGATTTATCAGATGAGGAAATTCGTCAATATGAGGTGGTGGAAACTGCCGAAAAGGGCACCACTGTTAATGGGGGTCTAAATGTCGAACTCCAGCCTGAACAAGCTAGGGTGTTTGTCTTGAAATAGGCAAAAAGAGGAGAAAGGGGCGGTTCTTAAGCCCACTCCTTCTAGAACACCGATTCAGTAATCCAAATTTTGTGTAGGGGTGTACGCGTAGGCGTAGGGGTAGGCGTAGGCGAAGCCTTCTCGTAGCCCTACGGGCTTCTCGTACGCCGTAGGCGTTCCCGTAGGGTAGAGTAGAGTAGCATTTGGGGGATAATACGGAATCCGGGTCTAAAACCCCCTTTATCAATTTTTTGTATTTTTCTTCCCCTGCTCCCTGTTCCCCGTTCCCTGTTCCCTCCTTTTGCCTTTTGCCTTTTGCCTTTTGCCTTTGAGCGCTCTGCGGAGCAGCGACGAAGTCTAGCGAGTCCCTGTTCCCTACTTTTCTTGGTCACCAATCAACAATTACTATGGCTTTTCAACGTGCTAGCGGAATTTTATTGCACCCAACCTCTCTACCAAGTCGCTTTGGCATTGGGGATTTAGGAGAATCGGCTTATGAATTTGTTGATTTCCTCGCCAGCAGTGGGCAAAAGCTGTGGCAAATTCTACCCTTGGGCCCGACAGGGTATGAACATTCCCCTTATACAATGAACTTTAGCGCCTTTGCCGGAAATCCTCTAATGATTAGCCTAGAAAGGCTAGCTGAAGAAGGGTTATTGAGGGAAGATGAACTGACGCCGCTGCAAAGCGAAGACATTGTGCCAGATCGGGTCAATTTTGACCGAGTTATTCCCTACAAAACTAAATTTCTCAAACTAGCATGGGAGCAATTTAAACAATCTTTAGCCGCTAAACCCAACCCAGAATTTGAACAGTTTTGTCAGCAGCAGTCTAGTTGGCTGGATGACTATGTTTTATTTATGGCATTACTAGAAGCCAACTCAGGCAAAACTTGGAATCAGTGGGAACCTGCCCTCGCTAGACGCGAACCTAGTGCATTGAAAGCCCAAGCAGAAATTTTACAGGACAGCATTCTGTTCCACAAATTCTTACAGTTTAAGTTTTTTGAGCAATGGTCAAGACTGCGAACCTACGCTAATGAGAAAAACATCCAAATCATCGGGGATGTTTCTATTTATGTTTGCCATAATAGTGCCGATGTTTGGGCACATCCAAAAATTTTTAAACTCGATCCAGAAACTCTGGAATCTGCATATATTGCAGGAGTTCCCCCAGACTACTTCAGTGCAACCGGACAGCTTTGGGGTAATCCTGTCTACGACTGGGAACAGCTGCAAAAGACAGATTTTGCTTGGTGGATTGAACGCTTTAAGGCGACACTACAGTATGTAGACTTGGTGCGCATTGACCATTTCCGAGGCTTTGAAGCCTACTGGGAAGTAAGAGCAGGAGAAGAAACTGCCATCAATGGTGAGTGGCTCAAAGCACCAGGAGTAGAATTCTTTGAAACCCTGGGCAGCAAGTTAGGAAGCCTGCCAGTCTTAGCAGAAGATTTGGGAATCATCACCCCAGAGGTGGAGGAGTTGCGCGATCGCTTCGAGTTTCCAGGGATGCGGATTTTGCAATTTGCCTTCGGTGGCGATGCTGACAATATCTACTTACCGCACCATTATGTCCACAATTGTGTTGTCTATACGGGAACCCACGACAATGATACCACCTTGGGTTGGTGGCAAAAAGCTAGTAAAGAAGAGAAGCAACTACTGGCGAAATACCTCGGTTATGCTGCACCTGAAAACATCAAGGAAATTAATTGGGTGCTGATCCGCCTGGCATTAAGTTCAGTAGCCGATCTAGCGATTATTCCTCTCCAAGACCTGTTAAGCTTAGATAATCGTGGCAGAATGAACGATCCTAGTATGAATGCAGGAAACTGGCGCTGGCGTTACCAGAGTTCCGATCTTTTAACGGAGGAATTGCGCGATCGCCTCTTAGAGCTAACTCAGCTTTACAACCGTTTAGGGTGATCGGCAGGGGGACTATCTGAACTGAGGTCATCTATCTTTGCTTGAGTCTTTCGGCGTTCCCGTCGGAGTGGTTTGAGGATAGATTCGGGAAGTTGCTCGGCTTTTTCAAGTGCTTGATCGAAGTACTCTAGTGCTTGTCTGAGCAGAGATAGGTTATTTTCTTTCCTGCCCTGTTTGCGGAGAATTTGACCTTTAAGATAGTACAATTCTGGATTGTCCGGTGTAGCTTCTAATGCCCGATCGACAAACTGCAATGCCTTGTCGTACCGATCTAAATCTCGATAGGCAATAGCAATGCCGCGATCGACCAAATAATCAGGAGCAGCATACTTCTCTAAGCGTTCAATCGCCTGCTCAGGGCTAGAAAAGGGAAGATTGACCGCTAAAAACAAATCCATATATCCCTTGATCAAATTCAATTCTGGATCGTCATGGACATTTTTTTCTGCTTCATCGAGATACTTTAAGACCAGCTGTAGTTTAGTAATAGCACCGAGAGGACCTTCTTTTTTAAAGGCGTAAGCACCTTCTAAAAAATGCCCCACAGCCATATAAAGATTACTTCGTAAAGGGTCTTGGGACTGCAAACTTTCTGCAGTTTCCAAGGTTTTGCTAGCGTAGGTTTTAAGGGTTTCCCAATCCTTATCAGTGTAGGCTAAGGATGCCCGCATTGCATGAGCAAGGGGTTCCTCTGCTTCACTAGATTCGGCTTCGATAAGATAGCGCTTGGCTTGGAGGTAGTTTCCTTCCTGAAAAAGCGCCTCAAAAGCCGCTTCTGTATCGTCTCCTATATCGCGAGGATTGCTGGTACGAAAAGGATCTCCGGCAAGAGTTGGACTGGCCCAGAGACTCAGGGCAATTGTAATACATGAGAAGGCAATAGAGATTCGCTTGGATGCACTCAGCCGAGCTATCATTGTCATCTCCGGTAAAAAATAAGTGGCTCGCACCTGTAGGTGTTGTGACTTAATGAAATGTTGATTGTTAATTTGTGATTAATGCTCTATCTTAAAAACTTAGTTTACCATCCCCCTGCTACTCCCACACCGATCTTAAAAGGAATTAACTTAGAACTGGCCCCCCAAGAATTAGGACTGATAATTGGTCCGAGTGGCTCTGGGAAAACTACCCTTTTGGAAATTTTAGCAGGACTAGCCCAGAAAACAGGTGGTGGTATTTTCTGGCGCGACCAGGAACTTACACCGATACACTTGCAACAGTTAGGAGGCATTGTCTTTCAGTTTCCAGAGCGGCATTTTTGTAGCAACACAATTTTAGAAGAATTGCGTCTGGGTCATCCTGAGTTGGGTTCACAGCAAGTTAAGGAGGCTCTCAAAGAAGTGGGATTGGATCATCTCTCCTTCAGTACCTCTCCCGATACTCTCAGTGGCGGTCAGCAGCGGCGTCTGGCGCTGGCAGTACAGCTTATTCGCCAACCAAATCTGTTGCTGCTAGATGAACCTACTGCTGGACTGGACTGGTCTATGCGGCGTCAGCTAACGAAGCTGTTAGCGAAACTCAAAACCCATTGGACGCTACTGGTTGTCAGCCACGATTCTGGTGAATTATTGAAAATTGCTGACCGTTGCTGGAAAATTAAACAAGGTGAACTAGAGTCTGTTGATCCAGCAACCCTGGCAGCCAAAGATACTAAGGCAGAATCGGTTGCTTGAATAGTTGCAGAGAAGCAGAGGAGCAAATGAGTGTGATTGACAGACAAAAGCTGCCCGATATGGGAGAAATTTGGCACAAAAGCCTGGGATGGCAGCCAAATGACCAACAAAAGCAGCAATTCCAACAACTGTATGAGGAGATTGTGTCGGGAAACCGCAAGCTTAATCTCACCCGGATTACTGCACCGATGGATTTTTGGGAAAAACACCTCTGGGATTCTTTGGCAGGAATGGTATATTTGGGGTTAGCTGCTGAAGTGGAAAAAAGGCAACCTCTGGCTGTGATTGATATTGGTACAGGTGCAGGATTTCCGGGAATTCCTGTGGCGATCGCTCTTCCTTGCTGGACTGTCACTCTCCTCGATTCCACTCGCAAAAAAATTGGTTTCCTGAAAAGTTTGCGAACTCGATTAGGAATGGAAAATGTTAAGACTTTAACTGGGAGAGCTGAAGAAATTGGGCAACAAAAGTTACACCGGGAAGCCTACGATATTGCTTTTACCAGAGCAGTTGGCCCAGCATCAGTTTGTGCTGAATACGCTTTACCTTTATTAAAAACTGGTGGTTTAGCTATACTCTATCGCGGTCGTTGGAGTGAGGAGGATAGTTTGGCTCTACAGCCAGCAGTGACAAAGTTAGGCGGTAAGATTGAGTCTATTAAGGAATTGACGACTCCTATAAGTAAGAGTATTCGTCACTGTGTTTACCTGCGAAAGCTTTCAAATCCCGTATCTGAAAGGGAGGAAAATCACTTTGAAGCGGCTATTAACTATTGTTTTAACTATCCTAATCGCGCTGACAATTGCTTGTAACGTTCCGGCTTTAGCAGCGGATACAACCAACGGAGCAAAAATCTTTAGTCTGAATTGTGCTGGTTGTCATCCCAAAGGCGGTAATATCATCAGACGTGGCAAGAATCTCAAAAAAAGAGCGCTGCGCAGACATGGGGTGGATTCTCTAGAAGCGATCGCCTCTTTAGTCGCCAATGGCAAAAACAATATGTCAGCCTATAAAGATCGCTTGAGCGAGCAGCAGATAGAAGATGTTGCGGCATATGTGCTCGAACAAGCGGAAAAAGGCTGGCGCTCAGATGAGCAAAGTTGAAGTGCGATCGCTTACTACTCAACAAACTATACTTTTTAGGGATATTTGAGGATTTTTGTATGTCACCTTGGCCGAGTTTAATTACTGCTTTAGTACTGCTACTCTACTTAGTTATCACGATCAATGTCAGTCGAGTAAGAGCTAAATACAACATTTCACCTCCCGCCACAACAGGAGATCCCAATTTTGAACGAGTGCTGCGCGTACAGCATAATACCCTGGAGCAGTTGATTTTCTTCCTGCCTCTTCTCTGGTTGTTCTCTTTCTACGTTAGCCCATTGTGGGGTGCTGGTATCGGTGCAGTTTGGCTTGTAGGTCGTATTATCTATGCCTGGGGTTATTATCAGGCTGCCCAAAAGCGAACATTGGGATTTGGCATCAGTTCTATTAGCAGTATAGTGCTACTTGTGGGGTCGCTGATAGGCATCATTTTGTCTCTGGTGCAGTCATTCTCTTAAACCTGCCGCTTGCTCCTTAACACAGCTAGAGTGCTTGGTTTTGGTGGGTTACGGCGGATAGAACGCGGATGACGCGGATGACACGGATGATCACGGATTTTGCTTGCCAACACTTGAGGAGGCTTTAATTCCGCATCCGATTTTAAGGGAATTTTTCCTCAGATAAGGAATATATATCTGAAAATAGATGTAATTCTAAAACTTTTGAGAGCGGCGATCGCAATCATAGTCCTACCCAACTCCCATATCAGAAGAGCGCTTCACCCAACCTAACATAGAAAAAGCAATCACCATGATATGTTTGTTAGCCTACTGGTGGGAATAAAGTGATAGAACCAAGCATCAAGCAATTGAGGAGTCAGTATCGGCAGTGCTATGTCTTGACTAACGTTATGTTCCAACCTATCCACATTATTCGGGTTGACGAGCGAACCATGAATGTGTTCATTTTAGCTGGGCATAACGAAAGTATCGAACTGCAAATCACGCCAGAAGGAGAAGTTATCTAATGAACAAGGTTGACTATGTAGCCATGAGCGACCAGGAGCTGAAGCGTTATTTCTTAGAGCATCGGGATGATGTTGAGGCTTTCCATGCTTACATGGATCGACTGAATGCCAGACCCCGTAATCCTATTGTCAAAGCTGGGGAGTTAGATCATCTGTCCTCAGACGAGCAAGTTCAGATTGTCGCCCAGCGAATTCAGGAACGATTTGGAGATGATCTGTAGTGAAAACTTGAGGGTTGCGTTTAACTACTCTGTTACTAAATTCATATTTAACAATAGTCAGCTCAAATCCGTTTAATCCTATAGTTGTAGATACAGAAACAAGCAGTCATTAGTCATTAGTCCTTAGTAAAAATCCTTTACACTAAGGACTAATGATTGTCCCGGCTTCGGATCCGTAGCCGGCTGAATCAAGAATGACAGCTTATTCTAGTATCCCTGAAACTATTGTGGGTCGCCGCAGACGTAATCTGCCCGAACCCATCCCCAGTTGTTGCCGTACCGGGTGTACCACCACCAGAAGTTGTCGTTCCCGTAGACGCCCCCATACAGGTTTAATCCCACCCTGTTAGGGATTTCTACTAGCGGCGGGTTGGCGTAGGTGCTAGGAGCGCGGCGCAGGTTTAACCTCCCGTAGCGCTGGTTGCGCGTGCAAACCTGACCGAAACCTACAGGGGTGCTGGGATTCCCACCGCCGATGTATATTACGTTCCTACTGCCAGGACTGGTATATATGTAGTCTGTCGGACCCATCCCAGGTCCGACTTGGGCAGCAGCGGGTAGCGCAATTACCAGGGCACTAGCAGCAGCAATTAATCCTTTCATGGCTCTCCTCCAATTCTGTCATCTCTACCTCTTTCTCTTTCTCGTCACTGGATGTCGACCAGCAGGTACTGCGGTGCGTGCCCCTGGATGTACTGCAGCACTCGCTGCAGGTCGTAGGAGTTTCTCAGCGCAATGCAACCGCTCGTCCCATCCTCCCCGTTAGTCTTCTCGTAAGAAGGATCCCAATGGATACCCAGGTATGACCTCCCGGTGCGGAATGTCGGGTATATGGGCAGGAAGATGCCGCCTATCTCTGGGTGGGAGCCTGGGACTGCGCTTCTGGCGACTCTGTACTTCCCATCTGGTAAGGGTGCCTGGGTTCCCGCGACATGGCGGTTTCTATTCTGCGTGTGCGCGCGCCCTGTTACCGCATAAAAGCTACTTATCTTTCCTCCGTTGATATACAGCGTCAGGTTGTAAATTGGATTCCCTATACTGTTGCGATGGTCGGTAGGCGTCAGGGTCATATAGTTTCCGCCTCCCTTGGGTGTAGCTTGTTTCTGCGGCACGGCCCCTGCATCTGTCGCAAAGCACCCGCTAGCAGCTGCGATTAGTAGCGCCGAACCGGAGCAGGCAATCTTGTTGAGCATGCCTGACCTTTTCATGGTTCCGCCTCCTTAAACAGAGACAAACAGAGACTTCTATCTTAATTATAAAAATTACTCTATTGTGTTTAGTATGCCTAGTTAAAAAAATTAAACATATTTATAAGATCTCAACTTTTTCCTGGTATGATAATAAGTTTTGTATTTGCTCGGAAGTCGGGAATCGGGAGTCGGGAGTAGAGAAAATGCTCAAAATCCCAAAATCGTTAAGTAGCTTTGTTTACGCCATTTTGTTGAACGACCCGACGCTGCTCCTCCAGACGAGCGCCGCGTAGGCGCAGCGGAGCTGACTGCCAGTTGTCACCCCGTCAGCGTAATAACAACGAGCTAGAAGCTCAGCTTCACTACGCCATGAAGTGCATCGAAGCCCACGACATTTTATACATAATGGTGCCCAAGCGCTGATCGCGCTTCGCACCCGGATGATGCTACAATGATGCCACGATAAGACTTTCAGCTTAAGTCAGTGCCATTCAGCGATCGCGTGTTTTCGCTGGCGATCGCAGATATGAAGCTGCTTCAGGAGAAATCAAAGGACGAAATTCCGTTCATTCACCAGCGCGATCGCTCTGTTTCCTCACCTGTCCCCCAATACTGGGAGGGATTTGCCCTATTCTCTGTCCCCCTGCCCCCATGCTTCCCCTGCTCCCCCAGCTTGTCTTTTCCGACAACTTTTCTTAACCGAGCAGTATTGACTTGTCCCCTATCTTCCCCCTCTCCCTCGTCTTGCTCATCCCGTAAAGGTTTCAGGATAGAATTGCTATATGTAGTATTCTTGGTAAAGATAGCAATTCATGATCAAACGAATTGCTAAAGTTGAGGAATAAATCATGCTCAATAGACTAAATTCATATATAACAGATAACGATGAGCTAGTTTTTGCAGAAGATCATGAATTAATTTTCGATCGCGAGAGTCAAGAAAAGGAAAGAGTTGACTCTTGGAAAATTATGGTGGTAGATGACGATACTCAAGTTCATGAGGTTACCAAGTTAACTCTAAAGGGTTTTACCTTTGAAGGAAAGTCACTAAACATTATTTCCGCTTACTCAGGCAAAGAAGCAAAGCATTTAATTGCAACCCACCCGGATACGACCCTAATTTTATTGGATTTGGTCATGGAAACCAATGATGCGGGGTTAAGGGTAGCACAACATATTCGGGAAGTGCTGAAAAATAACTCAGTGCGCATCATTTTACAGACTGAGCAATGGTCGGAAGATCCAGAAACGCCCGCAATCTTGAACTACGATATCAACGACCATAAGAGCAAGCTTGAACTAACCGGGCAAAAGCTATTTACAACCATAATCGCAGGTCTAAGGTCATACCGCGATGTAAGTGCTGCCCAGAAAAGCCGCCAAGAATTGGCAGCCCTTTATGCAAATTTACAGGGTTGCAGTCGGAACTTAGAGCAATTAGTTAAGACTCGCACCCAGGAATTAGAAGAAAAAAATCTGCAATTGCAGCAAGAAATTAGCGAACGCGAACGCGCACTTCGCCAACGCCAGCAGGCAGAAGATGCGCTGCGAGAGAGCGCCATTCAGCTACGCAACCAGAACGCAGTGTTAATAGAATTGGCCAGAAATAAGGCACTACATGATGGCGATTTGAAAGCGGCTCTCAGGGAAATCACAGAATCTACTGCCCATACCCTTGGAATTGAACGAGTTAGTGTATGGCTATATGACAAAACACAAGCCAATCTCCGATGCCTTGATCTCTTTGAGCAGAGTCCTAACCGGCATAGTGAAGGGATCCAACTGGCAGTAGCAGACTACCCCGCTTATTTTCAGGCTTTGGCAGAAAACCAACTGATTGCAGCACATGACGCCCACACAGATCCCAGAACCAGAGAATTTTCTGAGTCTTACTTAACACTGCTAGGCATTACTTCTATGCTGGATACTCCTATTCGTCTGGGTGGACAAACAGTAGGAGTTTTATGTGTTGAACGGGTTGGTAAGAGTCGTAATTGGACGCCTGAAGAACAGAATTTTGCTCGCTCCATCGCAGATTTAGTATCTTTGGTACTCGAAGCGCGGGAACGCAAACGCGCCGAAAAAGCATTAAGAGAAAGTGAAGAACGCTGGCAGTTAGTACTGCGCGGCAACAATGACGGCATTTGGGACTGGAACATCAAAACCAATGAAGCTTTCATCTCCCCTCGCTGGAAGGAAATGCTGGGGTATGAAGACCACGAAATAGAAAACCATCATAATGAATGGATCAGCCGCGTACATCCAGATGATTTGGACTGGATAATGGAAGCTCTCCAAGCTCACCTCGATCGAAAAACCCCCTATAGCTTCTCAGAATATCGCCTAAGGTGCAAGGATGGCAGCTACAAATGGATTCTATCTCGGGGACAGGCACTGTGGGATGAAGAGGGGAAACCCGTGCGCATGGTTGGCTCTAATACGGACATCACTGAACGCAAGCAGAGAGAAGAGGCTCTGCGATTGATTGTCGAAGGTACAGCCGCGAAAACTGGCAGTGACTTCTTTCGCTCCTGTACCCGTTATCTAGCACAGGTGTTACAAGTTCGTTACGCTCTCATCACTAAGTTCGCCAACAAGGAGAAAACCAGAGTGTGTACCCTGGCGTTTTGGCAAGGGAAAGACTTCGGTAACAACTTCGAGTATGACTTGGCTAGCACCTCCAGTGAGGCTATAGATGGGACAAAATGCTACTACTCTGAGAGTACACAAGCACTCTTCCGTAAAGATCCCGATTTAGCCAAGTTAAACGCACAAAGCTATCTGGGTATCCCCCTGGTTGACTCCTCAGGCAATGTCTTGGGTTATTTGGCAGTACTCGATAGTGCTCCGATCATTAAAGATCCGGGCAAAGAGTTAATTTTGAAAATTTTCGCTGCTAGGGCAGGAGCCGAATTAGAGCGCAAAATAGCTGAGGAGGCGCTACAGCAACAAGCAGAAAAGGACAGTTTACTGAGCAGTATTTCTCGACAGTTTATTGACCAAGATATAGATACTGCAATCAATTTTACCCTGCAAGCCCTCGGTGAGTTTACAGGCAGCGATCGCAGCTACATCATCCGCTACTCTGATTGTCAGAGCCTATTAAGTGCAACCCACTCCTGGTGCGACGACGGCATCGTGCCATGCATGGAAAACTATCAAGAATTTTCAGTGGAAACTTTCCCTTGGTTTTCCGAACAGCTCATGGGAGGCAACCCTGTCAATATTTCTCTTGTCGCCGATCTACCCCTAGAAGCTGCAACGGAAAAGGCAAAGCTTGAAAATGATGCCACTAAATCTCTCCTCATCGTCCCCATGATCAATGCCGATAAAACAGTTGGCTATCTAGGTCTCGATGCTGTTCGCTCACCCAAAGTGTGGACTCATGAAGACATAGGCTTGCTCAAACTGGTGGGCGAGTTCATTGCGATCGCCCAGGCTCGACACCAAGCTGAAGAGGCGCTGCGGGAATCCCAAGCTCGTTTTGCCGGGATTCTGGATAATGCCAACGAGGCGATTATCTCAGTTGACGAAACTCAACGCATTACCCTATTCAACTACGGGGCGGAACAGACTTTTGGCTATACATCTAGTGAGGTTTTGGGTCAACCCCTTGACTTACTCTTGCCCACCCGCTTTGCCGAAATTCACAGTCAGCACATTGCCGACTTTGATCAAGCCTCTAAGACAGCTCGGAAGATGGGCGGGGGTCGCCCGGTTTTCGGCCGTCGCAAGGATGGCACAGAGTTTATGGCTGAAGTCTCGATTTCCAAGCTCGACTTGGGAGGTAGAAAAGTATTTACTGCCATTGTGCGGGACATCACGGAGCGCAAGCAGGCAGAAGAGGCACTTCAAAAAGCTAAAGAAGCGGCAGATGCCGCCAACCGAGCCAAAAGTGAATTTCTAGCCAGCATGAGCCACGAACTGCGTACCCCTCTCAACGCCATCCTCGGCTTTACCCAAGTGATGAACCGCGATCTCTCTCTTAGTACTGAGCAGCAGCAAAATCTAGGCATCATTAGTCGTAGTGGTGAGCATTTGCTGGAGTTGATCAACGACATTCTCGAAATGTCAAAAATCGAGGCCGGCAGGACTACGTTCAATAAAAGTAGCTTTGATCTCTACCGTCTAGTGGATAATCTGGAAGAGATGCTGCGATTAAAAGCCGATGCCAAGAGCTTACAGCTCATCTTTGAGCGAACCTCAGAGGTTCCCCAATACGTGCAAACTGACGAAGGTAAGTTACGTCAAGTCTTGATTAACCTCTTAGGAAATGCAATCAAATTTACTGAAGAGGGGGGTGTTACGCTTCGGGTGGGAATGGGTCATGAGTCATTTGTAAAAGATAAAGAACATTTGACAATCCATTTAGAAATCGAAGACACTGGTCCAGGCATTGCCCCAGAGGAGGTAGACAAATTGTTTGCAGCCTTTGGACAAACAGAAACGGGTCGGAAATCTCAGCAAGGAACTGGATTAGGTTTACCCATCAGCAAAAAATTCGTGCAACTGATGGGGGGAGATATCACCGTCAGCAGTATTCTAGATAGGGGAACAGTGTTTGCCTTTGACATTCAGGTGAGTCTAGCTGACGCGAGTGAGATTCAGACGATCCAGCCAAGGCGCAAAGTCATTGGTTTAGCACCTGACCAACCTAAATATCGCATTCTGGTGGTTGACGATCGCCTTGAGAGTCGCCTCCTGCTGCTCAAACTACTGGCGTCGATGGGCTTCTCTGTGCGCGAAGCTGCCAACGGTCAAGAAGCCATTGACCTGTGGTCGAGTTGGGAGCCGCACCTGATCTGGATGGATATGCGAATGCCAGTGATAGATGGATATGAAGCTACCAAATATATCAAAGCCACAACTAAGGGTCAGGCGACGGTGATTATTGCTCTAACTGCCAGTGCCTTTGAAGAGGATCGGGCTGTTGTTTTGTCAGCAGGTTGTAACGATTTTATGCGCAAGCCTTTCCGAGAGGAGGTACTCTGGGAAAAGATGGCTCAACACCTAGGGGTGCGTTACATCTACGAAGAACCAGAGTCGAATGCTCAATCCCACAGAGCCAGGGAACGAGCAAAATCCCCTCTCGATCAACCTCTGGATTTTCACTTGTCCCAAATGCCTTCTGAGTGGATACAACAGCTACAACAAGCTGCTGCCGAATGCAGTGATGATTTGATTTTAGAGCTAATTGAACAAATTCCCGAAGAGAATGCTCCCCTGGCGATCGCCCTCAAAGATTTAGCTGAGAACTTTCTGTTTGATAAGCTGATAGAGGTGACGCAACTCAGGTAATGCAAGTTTAGGGCTCAGGGTTGACATACGGCAAATTGCCGTATAAAATTTGAATTAATAGTCCATCTGAAAATTATTGAACTGATATGGCTGCTGCAACTCATTCAAAAAAATCGATGGCGCGACTTGAAGCTCGTGTCAGCCCAGAAACCAAAGCTCTTTTGCAGAAAGCAGCCGCTCTAGAGGGACGCACCCTAACTGATTTTGTTGTCGCAAGTGTTCAGGCAGAGGCTTACCGAGTCATTGAGCAACACCAAAAACTTAAGCTTAGCATTGAGGATAGCGAAGCTTTTGTTGATGCTCTCCTCAATCCTCCGAAGCCTAATGATGCACTGAAGGCGGCAGCGCTAAGATATAAGCAAGTAATGTCAGTTTAATGGTTCTCAAGATCGAACCCCTTGATGGTCCCAGGCATGTCCGCTCAAACTTCTGCTGTGGGAAGGATAGTTTAGACAATTATATACGTAAGCAAGCATCTCAGGATCTCAAAAAACGAGTCTCAACTGTATTTGTCTTAATTGATGATCCTGAATTTAATGTTTTGGCTTACTACACGCTCTCAAACTACACTGTTGACATTACAGCCCTGGATGAAGCTTTTGCAAAACGTTTGCCTCGTTATCCTCAACTGCCAGCTACGCTGTTGGGACGCCTTGCTGTTGATGATAGACAAAAAGGTAAGCGATTTGGTGAGCTAATGTTGGTAGATGCTCTCAAAAGGGCGCTAAATGTCTCTACACAAGTTGCATCTCTAGCTGTGATAGCAGAAGCTTTGGATGAGAGAGCTTTAAATTTTTATATAAAGTATGGCTTTCAGCAATTTAGGCAAGATCCTATGAAACTCTATTTCCCTATGAAATCTGTTGAAGAGCTTTGTCAAACTTTTGCCATCTAGTCCTCTTGGTTTGCGGCATAATAGACAAGGTTTAACCTTAATAAAAGTTAACACAGTACCGTTTACCTCCAAGACCTCCAATCGATGGCCATCTGGAACTGCCATATTGAGGACTATCACAAATCCCTGCCAATCGGAATATCCCTTACCCGCACTGGCACACAAGCATGAGTCATTTGAGCAATTTGCATAGGCTCACCTTTACCACACATATTCGTACCACACTGCATCCTTTCTGAAGCAGGGCCAATAGCATCTATACTATTCCAAAAATCAGTAGTCATGGAATGGTAAGTGACATTCTTTAACATTCCCACCACTTTGCCTTTTTCTACTTTCCAGAAAGCATCGCCGCCAAATTGAAAATTACGCCGCTGCTGATCGATGGAAAAACTGCCAGTACCATCAATTAAAATCCCGTCTTCAGTATCAGCAATCATCTCCTCTAAAGTAGCAGTGTGACTGCCACCATCTGCTCCTGGTTCTAACCCCAGGTTGGGAATGCGCACCATTGGCACACTTGACCAACTATCAGCATAGGAACTACCATTGCTACTGCCACGACCTAACCTATAGGCGGTTTCCCGATCTGTAAGGTAATCGTTTAAGAACCCATCCTTGACAACGTACCACTTTTGTGATTTAACTCCCTCATCATCGTAGCCCATGGTGCTGCGTCCATTGGGTTGGGTGCGATCGGCGACAAAATTAACCCAAGGTGCCGCATACTGAAGCTTGCCTAATTTATCTGTGGTGGCGAAGCTGGTGCCTGCAAAGTTGGATTCGTAACCGTACACCCTGTCTAGTTCCGTGGGATGTCCGACGGATTCGTGAATGGTGAGAAAGAGGTTAGTCGGTTTGAGAATCAGGGTACTGCGGATGCCAGAGGGAGATTCCGGTGCATGGACTTTTTCTATTGCTTCTTCCGCAACCCGGTTTATATTAGCCAGCAGGTTTTGTTTGTCAATATGTTCGTAACCAATATTTAGAGGGGGACGTTCATAGTTACGACTTTGAGCATCCCCGTTGGCAATGGCAGTACAGCCAAATCCCGGATAACTGCGGTAGATGGTTTGTTGGATCAGGGCGCCTTCTGTGGAGGCGAAGATTTTATCTTCGCAGTTAAAGCGCAGGAAGGAATAGGCTTTTTTAATGCCCCGTTCACCATAAGCCAATAACTGCTCATTAATATTTAACAGCAGTTCTGCTTTCTGGGCAATAGGGACATCAAAGGGGTCAATTTCGATGGGAGTAATGTAGGTATCTTGGTAGGCTTCTACTGGTGCTAACCGCACGGATTCGGTGCTGGTGAGGCGGCTGCCTTTAGCAATTTCCACAGCAAGAGCGACAATTCTGGTAACTTCTTCCGGGGTTTTGCGGTGGCTAGCAGCGAATCCCCAGGCACCATTGAGAAGTACTCGCACGCCAAAACCAGAACTGACGTTATCTGATAAATTGCTCAGGGAGCGATCGCGTGCTGTAAGGTTTTGAGTACGGTAGGTGCACAGGCGTATATCTCCATACTCACATCCGGCTTGGCGGATCAAGTCAATAGCGAGGGTGGCGAGTTCTGTGGTTGTAATCCTTGCAGGAGCTTGTACCATAGAAAGTTGACTGGGCAAATTAGACGACTCATTCTATTGTGGCTTACGTGGGTTGAGATGTAGGGAAAGCAAGTGCAATATTTGTGAATAATTCTAAGAGGGCGATCGCTACCTTGCTTAGTTGAGTAACAGAATTCAGGAGTCATAATTAATATTTATGCTTATCCACTTATTTCTTATTCTTGGTATCTGTCTAATCCTACTTGGATTTAAATTTGGTCTGACTGGATTGCTGCTTATCTGGTTTGGTGTCAGTTTTGTGTTAGTAGGAGCAGCCTACAGATGGTTAGGATCTAAGGTTTTTGGTAAACAATCAGATGGAACAATTGCTATATGGGCATTATTGCTATTGCTGCCCTATTTGTCATTATATTGGACTGTCTGGCAGCTTCGACGACTGATTATTCAGGAAGAATGTTGTAACGAAATAGCACCTGGTATTTGGCTAGGACGGAGAGCCTTTGCTGATGAATTGCCCGATCAAATCAGCTTGATTGTCGATCTAACGGCTGAGTTGATAGAGCCAAGTAATGTGATTTCAGGAAAAACTTATATTTGCGTTCCCACCTTAGATGCCTCTGTGCCTTCAGATGAGAGATTTATTGAACTGATCCAGACAATCTCTTCTTGGGAAGGAAATATCTATATTCACTGCGCTTTGGGACATGGACGTGCAGCAACTGTTGCTGCTGGCACCCTCTTTGCCAAAGGATTGGTGGATAATGTTAACCAAGCTGAGAAAGTTCTCAAGAACATACGCCCTGGAGTCAAATTGAGTCCAGTCCAAAGGCAGTTATTGAACAGATTCAATAACTACTTATAGCTCGTAGCAACAGCCCCAAGATCAATAAACTAACTGCTGTTGTAGCAAGCACCACCAGGATCAATCCCCCTAATAGCAGGAAAATAAACCACCAATCTGCCTTTTTACTTTTATCTGGGGAATTGACATGAGTTTCCAGCAAAGCGATGTTTTTGGTATTCGCTTTCCAAGCAGCATCAAATAAGTCCCCTAGCATCGGCACAGTGCCAACCAAAGTATCAAAAATGATATTTAGCACCATTCGAGATAAAGTGGCTTTAGATGCGCCTATCTGAGCCGCTTTCAGCACAATATAGGCAGAAAGAGCAGTCCCTAGATAATCGCCAGCAGCAGGGAATAATCCCAGTAGGGGGTCAATACCAATACGGTAGGAGGTTCCGGGAATGGGAATTGCGTTATCCAGGATATGACTGAGTGAGCGAAGACGATTTAGGGTTGTTTCCCTGCTGTTAGCTGCCTTGGAATCAGGTATGGGATTAGTCATTAGTTCTTTTTGTTTTTTGTTGAACAACCAAAGGAAATTGATTGTTCATTGTTTATTGTTTATTGTTCATTGTTCATTGCTTCGCCTACAGTAGCATTCAGTTGGTCGCCAAGCAGCATGACAAAAGAACTCATATAAAGCCACAGCATCAAAACAATTACAGCACCTACAGCACCGTAGACCTTGTTGTACTGGCCGAAATTGGAGACATAAAGCCGAAACAAAGCCGACAAACCGGCCCAAGAGAGAGCTGCTAAAATCGCTCCCGGAAGGATTGGGGTTCCTTGGAGGGAGCGGCTAACCCCAAAGCGATAGACAAAGGCAAAAGCTGTGGCGACGATGCCTAAAGCAACTGGCCAGCTTAAAAGCCGCCAGACACTTAACAGTACTGATATCACATCTTGGTTAATTTCTGGGCTCTCAATTAGGTCGCGGAGCAATATTAGAAAAGAGTCAATGACCCGCAGGAGAATCGTTCCGACAATAATGATAAGGAAAATATACTTGGCTTTCCAAAGCATTCGTTTTTTATTGGTCGGAACTTGATGAATTTGATAAATTAAAGTTAAAGCAGTGGCGATGATTGCTAGAATAACTAGACCGCTTATAATCTGCCAGACAATTAACAGTACTGAACCCCAATTTTGGTCAACCGCTAGTTTCACAATTAGGTCGCCGAGCAAGACGAGAAAAGAGGCAATAATCAGCAGGATAATCGTGCCTATTGTGAGGACAAGGGAAACTAATTTTGCTTTCCAAAAGGGTCGTTTTTGTTCTGGAGGCACTTGATGAATTTGATCTAAAGCATCCATCGCGGCACTAAGTACTCCGGAAAATATCCATATAGCGGCGACAAAGCTAATAGAAAACCAGCTGCTATTTGTTACCTTGATTCCTTGGACAAAATTGAACAGCAGTGTCCATACCTGCTCTGGTACTATGTCCTCAAACCGAATTGCCAACTTACCCAGGGTAGATTTCACCGATTCTTCAAACAATCCAATTGCTGTGAGAATCGCCAAGAGCGCCGGAAATAAGGCTAGCATAGCATGGTAAGCCATCTCAGCAGATAAACCCATTAACCGCCGTTTGACGGCACGGGAGATAGTTTTCCTCAGGGTTACCCAATTGAGGTGACGAAAGAAACGGAAAAAGCGGGCGGTTTCCATGACTGAATTTGAAAAGTCCCCCTACAACTTTTAAAACACGCTCTTAGATTTCATCGGAGAGTGCGATCGCCTCTTCTACAATATAAGCAGACTAAGCGCGAGGTGAATATGTCAACAGTCACTGACATCGGTACAATAATTGTCCGTACCCCAGAAACCTGTGGGGGGCGTCCCAGAATTGCTGGAATGAGAGTTTCTGTGCAAGCAATTGCTGTTCTGTACAAGCAGGGGATGAGTCCAGAAGAAATTGCTGAGGAGTTTGAGTTTCTGAACTTAGCACAGATCTATGCAGCATTAGCTTACTATCACGCTAACAAAGAAGAGATAGAGATATATTTAGCAGAGGAAAAAGCAGAGTATGACCAGTTTTGTAGTGATGACGCAACAGCAGATTATGCAAGCTTTTACATCAGATCATCATTTTGAGCAAGCGGGGTTTATCAAGTTATTATAAGTATATATAATGAGTATAATAGAAGCGCGATCGCTGCCTAAATTAAAATAGAAGCAAGCCAAGGGAGAGGTTAATTCTCATGGATTTTTATTTGGTTTTAACGAGTTATCGGGACTTTTTTAGGTGACATTTTGGCACCATTGCTCTAAAATGGAAGCACATAGGATAAGGATGCACCATGCCTGAAACCGTTCCCAATGATACACGCGTCACCGCGAGAATTTCGGCTCTCCCGACATCATGGGGTAAAATGTTTGTTTATATTACATTTTGGGCGCAAGCCTTGCGCCCCTACATTTGGGGAATTATCCTGCTGTAGGG
>JBFRWF010000403.1:0-7534 GCA_051439465.1 Xenococcaceae cyanobacterium
AATTAAAACAAGTAACAAAAAGTTTAAAGCAGCGAGTTTTAGCCTTATTAGATAGTGAATATGGAAATGCTTCTTGGGTTAATAAAACAGCCGATATTGAAGCCGATTGTCTCATCAGGATTCGCTCGAATTGCTGTTTATGGGGTGACCCTGGACAATATAGTGGTCGAGGACGACCCAGAAAACATGGAAATAAATTTAAGCTTAATGATCAATCAACTTGGTCTGAAGCGACTGAAACTGTTGAGGTAAATGATCCAAAATTAGGTCAGATAAAAATCCGATAATGGTCACAGTTACATTTTCGGAATTCTTCATCTGTATCCATGAATCTCCTAAGAGTCGAGCGACTATCCTCTAAGAAAAAAGGCTCATTACAAAAACCTTTGTGGTTAGTCTTTATTGGTGAACAAATGCTCTCAATAGAAATGGCATGGAAAAAATATTTGAGGCGTTTTGCTGTAGACCATTGGTATCGATTTATTAAACAAAGATTACATTGGACGTTACCAGCTTTTAGTACACCACACCAATGTGAAAGATGGAGTGATTTGATGCCATTAATGACTTGGCAACTCTGGCTGGCTAAAGATATAGTAAAAGATGACCATCTCCCGGGCGCAAAAACCTCAAACAAATCTAACCCCTGGACGAGTTGCACAGTCGATGTTAGGACTTTTACTGGAGATTGGAACTCCGGCACGATCTCCCAAACCCCGTGGAAAATCAACCGGATGGTCACCAGGAAAAAAAAGGAACAAACGCACGAGATATCCAGTGGTCAAAAAACGAAAAACTGTTGAAAAAAAAGCTAAAAACAAGAAGACTTAGACCAAATTTTGAGTCAATTTACTAACAGATCAGCCCAAAAAGAAGACTGGGTTATTTTGTCATAGTCTAAACTCCAGTGATTATTAACAAAGTTTTAGAGCTGATTTATTCTACCGTTTTGCACCGGGTACTAGTCTAAACTCCAGTCTATAATCGGCAATGCCCACCCTACCAAAACTTGTGACTCACTTGTTTCCTCCGTTTTCAAACGGGGGAGATGTCAACTCATTGTGTAAGGATAGGCATTACCAATACAGGTACCCTGCTTGAAGTGCAACTCACCTCCAAAAGTGTTGCTGTACGGCCAAGTCAGGCGAACATTACTAGCTCGCTCGAAAACCATCACGAAGTCGGATCCCCCAAACTGGAAATATCCCATTTCTTCACCCTTGTGAAGGGTTACACCTTCTTCTGCAGTGAATATCACGGACGAGACTTGAGCCATACCCATAGGAAGACAAGCGACAAGTCCAATGGGTGAATCCAGCACAATTAGGCCACGGGTTTGAACAAATTGGTAGCCGGTGCCGTCTAGGGCATTCAAAGACTTGACCTCTTGGCCATTCACAATCTCGGTCTTAACCTGAACATCCAAGTAAACTTGGCCTTGGATAACCTTGACTTCCAGAACGCGACCCTGAACAGGGGAGTGCCACCGATGATAGTCAATACTATTCAAAAAAGCGTGGGCAAAAAGCCCGCCCTTGAAGCGGTCTTTATAGATACTACCCTCTAGTAGTTGCTCAATCGACCAAACAATGCCCTTGACATTGATTTTTGAGTCCTCGTTAATCTCCGCCTGGGCTGCGGGAGTGCAATCAGCCGGAGAAACAATCACGCTATTATTGCTCAACCCTGCAATTGGGCGAGCCCCAGGCTTCACATGGCGGGCAAAGAACTGATTGAAGGTGAGATACCCACTAGGCGGTGCCATGTAATCATCCCAATTGAACCAGGGATCCGTTCTGAAAGTCTCAACGGCCTCTGCCGATTCTGGGGTATCCATGTAACTACCCCAAGCATTCGCGTATTCCACCATCCATTCAGAAAGTGGGGTTAAATTCTCAGCAGTTTGGGGAGGCTCCAGCGGATTATCTGGACGGATGGGACTCTGCAATTTCATGAGTTCATCCAGATAGAAGTAAAAAGCGACAATCATGTCGTAGACATTGCGTGATTCTCCATGCTGTCTGGGGATCCAAGTTAGGAGATCATTGATGTAGTTCAGGTAATTATCCAAACTCTGAATCGATTGGACAATCACAGGTTTCTGGACACCTTTAGCGTAGGCATTTTTAATTGCCTGCTCAAAGTCAGCTTCCCAATTATTCTCTTTAATCAGGTTAACCAACTTTTGAACAATGGGCTTGAATTCTTGAGACATGGTGCAATCCTTTGGCGAGTTGTCTTTATGTAGCTACTGCAATGCAGTGCATCCTGGCAATTAAAGGTCTCTAGCGCACCCTAAGTCGTAATGGATAACCCTTGTGTCTTGTGGACTCACAGCACAAAGTTCTCCGGAGCTTATTGGCGTTTCTACCAGGGGAGCCTTGTATGGGCACAATTGCTCAGGATCTGTGATTTCAACTGGCGTATTCAATGGAGGTGGGAAGAATTCAGCTGTGGTGTCAATGTCGCCGGAGCAAACATCAAACTCAATAAAGTCAATGGGAATTACATCAGCGTCTGGGGGAATAATTGTATTCTTCAATGTGCACTGGGATCCGGAAGCTAGGGAATTTTTAGACAATCCCATGCCAACACCGGTGACGAAGTACATAATAGCGACTTCGGCGTTGTCAACCCCAGACTCAAATGTGAGTGATTCAAGATTCTGGATGAGCACACAAGTTTTAGGGGAAGATGCAGCAAAGCTAGGGAGTGTAACTCCACTCCAAACAAATGCTGAAATTATGAACGCAACGAGGATAGTCTTGAGAGTCTTGAGCATTTGACTGTCTCCTAGTAGAGTGCGATCGCTAGCAAGCATAAAGGTTTGAGATAGTTCACCAACTACTCTTGTCCATCAAAATTGGATTGAGTCAAGGGAAAACCAAACATCCGCTTACACTTGGATGTTTGGCGGGACTGCGGCAGCAAACCTCTAGCACTAATTGTCAATATCGAAGGCAGTGAGGGAAAAACCAGATAAGTTAAGGACTTTAAACAACAACTACTATATAAACTGATTGCTGAGCTACAAAACGGGAAAAACGTTGATAAAATATAATATTTATATATATAAATTTAGATTTTGAGTGAAATTAATTAAGGCTAAAAAAAGGTTAAATTTTACAAAACTTTACAAGGCTGCACCTGGTTGCACGAACCCTATGTTTCCGCCGTTTCCTGTTCCGGATTTAACTCAAGGCATTGGAGAGATAATCAGCGGCGGATTCCACTAGGACGATCGCGTTTTCGTAAAGCATGCGCGTTGGTCCAATGATCCCTACACTCCCAACCGGAACATTCCCCTGTCGATAGATAGAAGAAATCAGGGTACATGGACGCATTGATTCTAGAGGGTTTTCTGTCCCAATCCTAATGGTGACTCCCTTTGCAGGCTTTTCGGGTTCAGGTAATTCAAAAATTAGGGGCAAAAGTTGGTCTTGTTCTTCTTCCAACAGATGCAGTAACATCTGCACCTGTTCCAATTGAGAAAATTCTGGCTGACGCAGCACTTCGGAGACACCGCGAATCATAATTGGAGTTGAGGTGGGAAGCTGAGAGCGACGGCTCAATTCTTTCAACAAAGTTCTCAGAAAATCGGCATAACGTTTAAATTTTCGGTCTAACTCACTCCAATTTAAGGTGGCTAATTCCGAGAGCGATCGCCCCCGCAGTTTGCTGTTTAAAAAGTTAGATAAGATTTGTAACTCTCTGTCTGCCAATTCTTCATTCCCCTGCTCCTTCTCTGAGACAAATTTAGGTGCATCCGTCAAAACTGACTGGGTTTGATAAGAATCCGTGACGATAATCAGCATCACCTGTCCTGTCCCCACCTGCACTAGCTGTAAATGCCGCAGTTTGTTGGTGGCAGTTTGGGGCATGGTAATTAAGCCAATATAGCCACTGAGAGTCGCCAGGATTTGGGCTGCTTTTTGCAACAGAGCCTCGCAACTCCATGTCTTCCACTTCTTCAGTTGCTGGCTGAGGAACTGCTCAATTTGCCATCCTAGGGTTTCTTCAGGAGTGATGAGCTGATCGACATAAATCCGGTAGCCTGAATCTGAGGGTATTCGCCCAGCAGAAGTATGAGGTTGATAAAGTAACCCAGCTTTTTCTAACCGCCCCATCGCATTGCGAATCGTAGCGGAGCTGACACTGAAGTTATACTCTTCGGCTAAAGTTTTTGAGCCGACGGGTTCTGCCGTGGCAATATAGTGCCGGATGGCTGCCCGAAGAATATGTTGGTGACGCTCAGTCAGATTGGGTTGAAGAGGCATTGGCAGAAAAGCTGAAATTTTCGTTCAAAATGAATCCTATGGTCTAGAACTGCTGACATAATATTACTCGCTCGGCGTTCTAGTACCGGGGAACAGTGGAATCGATCAGGAGAGAATAAGCATCAATACCTCCAGAAATATTTTTAACATTGGTAAAGCCAACATTCCGTAACCATTGGCACATCTGGGCTGAACGAACCCCATGATGACAGAGAACTAGGGTTTGGGCCTCAGGATTAAAGCGAGTTTTGATTTGATCTGCCCATTGGAGAAATTCACTTAGGGGAAGAACTTCAAACCCTTCCAAGTGAGCGATCGCTACTTCCTGGGGTTCTCTGACATCAATGAGCTGGAGCCCTTGAACCCCATCTGTAAGAAGAGTTGCCAGTTCTTCAACGCTAATCTGGGGAATGGGTTGATTGGTAAATTGAGCCGACATGAGGTAACTTCGCTTTTGAGGTTTACAGCTTCTAGGTTAGCAAGCAGTGGTCAACTGAAATAATAGTAGAAGTGGGAGCAAATTTTTTCTCCCCTAATCTCTGCTCACTGGCTTGTTTGACGTCCACGAATAACCAAGAAAAAAATGAAGCTTCGCTCTTTTTTCATTGCCCTAGCTACGGGTGTCCTTGTGCTGCTGTTAATCGCTGCTGGCAGTCTTTACTGGATACTTGCCCAAAGTCCCCTGAACCTGCTACGGGGGAGGGTGACAACTGCTCCGACTGCTGCTATGTTTGTCCCAACACAGGCACCGGTTATGGTGTCAATGCTGGTAAATCCCGACCATCTGGAGACGTTTCGCCAATTAACAGCCTCTGTGGGAGAACGTCGGCGATCGCAGGTTGAACTCAACCAACTGAAAAAAAGCTTACTGGCAAATACCGGACTGAATTATCAAAAAGACATCCAACCCTGGCTAGGAGATGAAATTACCCTGGCTGTCACCTCATTGGACTTCGATCGCGACTGGGAAAATGGGGTACAGCCTGGATATCTACTGGCTGTCACTACCAAAGACTCAGAACTTGCCCGTGAGTTTCTGCAATTATACTTTTCCGAACAGGCCATCGCCGGAACTTCGGATTTGATCTTTGAACAATACAAAGGGATCAACCTGATTTACCAACATCCTTTAGAAGCAGAACTTAACAGCAGAATTGTCGCCAGTGCTGTAGTTGGGGATTTTGTCCTGTTTGCCAATCATCCCAAGGTGCTGCGGGATGCGATTAACAATGTTCAAGTAGCCGATCTGAACTTGAAAAATTCCCCATCCTATAAGGAGGCATTAAAAACTATCCGAGAACCCAGGATTGGTATTGCTTACGTCAATCTTCCCGCTCTCTCAGCCTGGATAGCCAAGGCTCCAGCTCCAGAAACCCCTCACATCAAGCAGATGCTCGCGGTAGCACTTTCCTTGAGGCGTCAAGGATTAGTAGCAGAAAGTGCCTTGATTGGAGTAGCTGGGGAAGAAAACCAACCTCCTGCTTTATCTGAGCCAGTAGGCGCATTAGAATATGTCCCTGCTCAAAGTATTTTGACTGCTGCGGGAACGAATTTAAACCAATTTTGGACTCAAATTGCTACTGGTTTAGACCCTGAAAGTCCTCTCCAACAGCTTCTCAATCAAGCTCTAAGCGGTCTTCAGGCTCCTTTAGGTCGTCTTGACCTACCTCAGGACATTTTTAGCTGGGTACAAGGGGAATATGCTCTCTCTCTGATGCCTAATCCTGAAACATACCAACCGGATTGGGTGTTTGTTGCTCAAAAAGCGACCGTTGCCAACCCAAAGCAAGCAATTGAGCATTTAGATAATCTTGCTAAGGAGCAAGGACTGAGTGTGGGCAATTTATCCCTGTTAGACAGAACAATTACCGCTTGGACTAAACTGAGCGCCGTCAGTGATGGGGTTGATAAAGGGAACGGTTTTGTTAGTCTGGATGCTCAGGTGAAAGGAGTGCATGCAAGCGCAGGCAAATATGAGATTTTCACTTCTTCAATTGAAGCAATGGCTCAAGCCCTGGAGGGAGTTGAAACTTCCTTGTTGGAGAGTGAGAAATTCCAGCAGGCGATCGCCCCTTTACCAGCAGAGAATGATGGCTATTTCTATATTGACTGGAGCCATTGCGAGCCAATTTTTGAGCAGCGGCTTCCCCTTGTCCGAGTGTTTGAATTAGCAGGACAGCCTTTGTTTAATAACCTGCGATCGCTCACTCTTAGTAGTCAAGGAAGCGAAAACGGCATTCGCCGTGCTACGGTCTTTTTTAATCTAGGGGCAAAGTGATAGGTTGGGTGGGCAATGCCCACCCAGGGATATATTATGAATACAGATGAGGTGTTAGGTGTTAGGTGTTAGGGTTAGCTGATCCGAAGTTCCCTATTCCCTATTCCCTGATCCGAAGTTCCCTGATCCGAAGTTCCCTCTCTTATGACCACAGCGATTCAATCAAAACAAAGCCTTACTTTTGAGCAATTCCTGGAGCAATGTCCTGAGGATGGTCGCTATGAATTGGTAGATGGGAAGATTGTGAGAATACTCGCCACAAGACTGCATGATGATATCGCTGATTTTATTGCCGATGGAATGAAGGCGGAAGTCAATCGACTCAAGCTGAACTACAAGGTGTCCGATCGCATTGTATTGGCCACTACCACCAAAGACGGGAAAGAACAAGGACGTCATCCTGACGTGAGTGTAGTCGATCTAATAATGTGGCGCTCAGATCGCTTTGCTTATAAGACATTGCGTGAACCCATTCAGCTTGCAGTCGAGGTGATCTCAACCAACTGGGAAGATGATTATATTGACAAGCTAGACGAGTATCAAAGATTAGGCATTTCTGAGTATTGGATTGTAGACCATCTGGCACTTGGGAGCCGGAATTATTTGGGTAATCCCAAGATTCCCGCTGTCTTTGTCTACTTGCTGGATGCAGAAGGTGAGTACCAATGCACCCGCTTTCAAGGCGCTGACCGAATTGTGTCTCGAACCTTCCCAGAACTTACAATAACACCTTCTAAAAACCTGATAAAACCTGCTAAAAAGTTAACAGATTAACAGTTTTGGGACATCGGTGACTTCCCATTTTGCTACACTCTGTTTGAGGGAACTACTGGCATGGAAGCAGTTTGTTTTACTTTCCGCTTGGAAGTCGCATGATGCAACGCCTCGAGGGTTTTCGTCGGCTCAAACAGTTGGTGTCGTGAGATATGATGCTCACTTAAAAGCTTGCAGATCTTAGCCCACAGACCCCAATTCCTGC
>JBFRWF010000404.1:0-4754 GCA_051439465.1 Xenococcaceae cyanobacterium
GGGAGCAGGGGGAGCAGGGGGAGCAGGGGGAGCAGGGGGAGACACCGGAGGAGGGACAAAGTTCTAAAAGTTCCCCAGACTAACACCCCTATGTGTTACCTTGCCACTCTAGATATTGAACCATGCCCCAGGCGCGGGATCGAACAAAAGCGCGATCGCTCATGCAGCAAACCATCTAAGCGTAGTTTGTATTACTTCGGAGCAAGGCAAGGAAAAGGTTTGGGAGATGAATAACAAAATTGACGTTCGCAATCCTCGAACAGGAAAAATTGATTACTGGATTACGCCGCCAACATCAGAGCAACTTGCCGCTCAATGTGTCCCCTTACGCGAGGCTCAAATCCATTGGCAGCAGTCCGGTTTAGAGAGGCGAATTGAGGCAATGCAGGCTTGGAAGCAAGTTCTATTGTCTCAAAAAGATGAACTACTTAAGGCTTTAGTAACCGATACAGGGAGATGGTTAGAGTCTGTGACTGAATTCGACGGAGTTATCTCCACCATTGATAGGTGGTGTCGGTTAGCGCCGGAATTGTTGTCACCAGAGGAAGAAAAAGCAACAGCAATACCATTTATCCGGCTGAAACAGCAATTAGTTCCTTACCCCTTAGTTGGCATCATTAGTCCCTGGAATGTACCGCTTTTGCTTTCCCTGATTGATACCATACCAGCCTTACTGGCGGGTTGTGCCGTTGTGGTGAAACCCAGTGAAATTGCGCCCCGCTTTATTCAACCGCTGCGAGAAACTATTACATCTGTCTCAGGATTGCCAGATATCTTAGCCTATGTTGAGGGTGGGGGGGAGACTGGTGCTGCCTTAATAGAATATGTAGATTTGGTCTGCTTTACGGGGAGTGTGGCTACCGGAAGAAAAGTGGCAGAGGCTGCTGCTAGGCGGTTCATTCCCGCTTTCCTGGAATTAGGGGGCAAAGATCCGGCGATCGCCCTAGCCTCAGCTAACTTAGAACTTGCCACCTCGGCAATCCTATGGGGTTCAGTCCTCAACACAGGACAATCATGCCTCTCAATTGAGCGCATTTATGTGGCAGAATCCATTTTCGATAAATTTGTCGAGAAACTGGTAGAAAAGGCACAAAGCCTCGATCTAGCCTATCCATCTGTTGAAACTGGACAAATCGGTCCGATCATTGCCGAAAAACAGGCAGCCATCATTACAGAACACCTGCACGATGCCGTTGAGAAAGGGGCCGCTGTTCATTGCGGTGGGGCGATCGAAGAATTGGATGGAGGACTCTGGTGTCGTCCTGCGGTACTGACTCAAGTCAACCATTCTATGAAGATAATGACAGAAGAAACCTTCGGTCCGATTATGCCTGTGATGCCTTTTGCTACCATTGAAGAAGCAGTCCATCTAGCCAATGATAGCATCTATGGACTCAGTGCCGCTGTTTTTGCCGGGTCGGAAGCTGAAGCGTTGGAACTAGCAAGTCGGATAGATGCTGGTGGCATCAGTATCAATGATGCAGGATTAACAGTATTCATCCACGAAGGGGAAAAAAATTCCTTCAAATTCTCAGGCATGGGTGGATCGCGCATGGGACCTGCTGCTCTCAAAAGGTTTATGCGAAAAAAAGCCTTTTTGAGCAAAACGGAATCTATTCCCGATCCCTGGTGGTTTGAGGCAAGATAAATCAGTTGTCCATTGGTACAAAGTAGACCGCAAACACTTTCTAGAGGAGATTGGGTTATGGATCGACAATTCAAACACTCTATGTTGCCACAAACTACTCATGACGAGTTGGCACGCCAAAACTTTATGCAGAGTCTGAAAGCTCACATTATCGGTCAGATGTCTCCGAGAAATAAGGTTATTTATGAAAAAGTAGCAAAGCCGGGGTTTGAGCGGGAACATCAGCGACCGCCCAAAGATCGTCATGAGATTCGGCGTCTAATGCAGAATGAACCCTATTATCAGTGGTACAGCGCTCTACGACGGACTCAGCAGGAGATGATGTGGGAGTCTGTCAACTCCAGCGTGGAATACCAGTTATCCGATCTGATCGAGGGTGCCAAAGACAAGGGTGGGGAACTGGGTTCTTTAACCTTAGATTCTGATTTCAAAATCCCTGCTTACCAAACTGCTGTAGACATTCACTGCATGCCTGGTGGATATCACAGGGAATTCACTGAAGACGATGTTGCTGTCGGTGCAATCTACGATCGCGGAACTTACCTTTATGGTATGGGTTGGCTCGGTCCGCTCAATGATGACATGGGTCAGTCTATAGTCCACAATTACCTAAAACCCAACTATCCCGACTTTCAACCCCGTAAAATTCTCGACATGGGATGTTCTGTGGGTCACAGCACCCTACCCTATGTGGATGCCTATCCTGATGCAGAAGTCTATGCCATAGATGTGGCAGCACCCATGCTGCGTTACGGTCATGCACGGGGGGAAGCTCTGGGTAAGCGGGTACATTTTTCCCAGCAGAATGCAGAACACACCAACTTCCCTGACAGCTCATTCGACCTCGTTGTCTCCCATATTCTGCTGCATGAAATTCCCGTACCGGCCATCCGCAATGTGTTTCGGGAGTGTTATCGTCTGCTGGCTCCCGGTGGGATGACGATCCATGTGGAAGGTACCCTGTATCGTCGCATGGATATTTACAGCGCGTTCATGTACGATTGGTCAACCGCTAACAACAACGAACCCTTCTGGAGTGCTATGCGGGATCTGGACTTGATGGCAGTTGCTACCGAGGCTGGTTTTGAAGCGGATAAGGCGATCGAGACCTTTGTCCCCAACGGTGCATGGAAAACCCAAGCACACACCAGCAATCCTCAAACTGTCAGCATTAACAGTCGGGGCAATTGGTTTGTTTTCGCTGCTAGTAAATAATTAGAATTGGGATGGGAAAGAAGGCTAAGGGAAAAAGGCCCGTTTACTTTGAAGATCCTCAAATCGACAAGTTACTGGCGATTGTGATGGCTCTTGTTGGTGAGGTGTCCGTCCTGCGTGAACGTCTCGACACCCTGGAACGTTTGGTGCAGGCTAAAGGTATTTTATCGATTGAGGAGATTGAGGCTTACCAGCCGGATGAGCAAGGGGCTCAGGAGCGGGAGCAGTGGCGTGAGGACTATATTGCACGGGTGTTGCGGGTCATACAGGAGGAGGTAGATTCTCTGGGCTAAGACTGGCTGCCTGACACATCTTGGTTAAACCCTTGTTCCCTACTTCAAGTGTCCTGCCTTAAGCCCCCAACGTAGCGATCGCCACGTTATGGATGGAAGAAAACACTTGTGTTTTCTTAAGAGTTGTTAGCCTATAAAGTTATATCGAACTCACGTTTAAACGGTTTCTTCTACTGGGAAAACTTCTCCTCTCAAGTACAACTCAAAGTACTTCTTAAAGTACAGAATACTCGTCATGTTAGGCTCATCACATTCATCTGGTGTGAATTCATAGATAGGTAATCTTTCCCTCACTATCTTGACTAACTTAGGATTGAGTTGCTCGAATGATTCAACTCTGGCTATGGTAGTCTCAAATCTCAATCTAGCGGGATGACCATAACCTAAGTTCATCCAAGGCATCCAGGGACAATCTCTAGCCCACTTAGCTGGAGGCGCTTCCTTCACACCAGGTCGAGAAAAACTAGATGTGAAATACTCAACACCCTTAAACGTCTCGCCGGGACAATAGTCTTTGTATTTGCTGTCCTTAGCCAACGGGTGTGGGTATTCCAAGGGAATCTCATTCACTTTGGTTACATATCCCGAATTCTTGGGAACAACTATCTTCCTTTCTCGTACTGACCCTTGTACCATTCGGTTAGCAATATGCACGACTGGCACTTCTTGACTACCTTCCCTTGGCTTCCAGTAGTGCAACACTTCTTTAGTTACTGGGTCACAAAATAACCCTATCTCCCTGTTGAGTCGATATCCTACTTCGCCATATTCAGGATGAGGTTTGATGAACACCTTAGTGGCATTCATGCCGATAATAGAGAACAATTTCTCTCTCGGTTTGGCTGGTTCTTCTGTCCACCAGACTTCTCCCTCCCAGTTATAGTAAAGCTGTAACCCATAATTCTCTCTGTAGAAATCTAGGGTGCTGAATTCGTAGTCATCTGAATAATCCCTCATCTATGTCTCCATATTTATGAATCCTCGAAAGTAATCTGGTAATTTGCCCTCTGACAAACTTTCTGTACTCAACAATTGTATTGAACGCACCCCTTGACAATAACATCCTAACTCTAATAAGCTTAGTTGTCAAGTTAGTTGTCAAGTTAGTAATGGAAGGAAAAACTACACTTAAAACCCATTCGCACTCTGCTTTTAGACTCTATTATCATTTGGTCTTGGTCACTCGGTATCGTCATAAGTGTATCACTGCTCCTATGCTTGAACGTCTAGAGGATATCTTTAATGAAGTACTGGCTAAGTGGCGGTGTAATCTAGTGGAATTTGGCGGAGAATCAGATCACATACATATTTTGATTGATGCTCATCCAGCAATGGATTTGTCTAAATTGGTTAACAATCTAAAGACTGTGTCTTCTAGGCGCATCAGATCCGAGTACTCCGATCACCTAAGCAGGTTTTATGGGAAGCCTTACTTCTGGACTCGCGGCTACGCAATCATCAGTGTAGGCGGACGCGCACCACTAGAAAAATTACTAGAGTATATCCAAACTCAAGACTCACCGGAAGCCCCGAACAAATGATCTATCCCTTACCCATAAGTCTTGAAACCCTTGTGGAGAGGGGGAGAGGGGGAGAGG
>JBFRWF010000405.1:0-10963 GCA_051439465.1 Xenococcaceae cyanobacterium
CAGCATTACTGGATTCGAGGCTCTCCTGCGCTGGCATCATCCAGAAAAAGGCGTTGTTTCTCCGGCAGAGTTCATCCCAGCAGCAGAAGAAACAGGGCTGATTATACCTATTGGACTGTGGGTATTGGGTGAAGCTTGCCGCCAGCTCCGCGCTTGGCAGAATCAACGTCTCACTCAACAACCTTTAACCATGAGTGTCAATCTTTCTGTGAAACAGTTTTCCCAACCTAATCTGATTGAGCAGATCGACCAAATTCTCCAGGAAACTAAACTGGATGGCCGTAGCTTAAAGCTCGAAATTACAGAAAGCGCCATCATAGATAATGATAAATTGGTCACTGAGATCTTCGAACAACTCAGAGTCCGTCAGATTCATTTGAGCATCGATGACTTTGGTATCGGCTATTCCTCCTTGAGTTACCTGCATCGCTTTCCAGTTAACATGTTAAAGATTGACCGCTCCTTCGTCAGCAGAATCGGTAAGATCGGTCAAGAGCTAGAGATTGTCCAGGCTATTGTAACACTAGCCAACCATCTGGGCATGAGAGTGATCGCAGAGGGAGTAGAAACGACGCAGCAGTTGACCCAACTAAGAGCGTTGGGATGCGAGGAAGGTCAGGGATACTTTTTTTCCAAACCTTTGGATCCCGAATCAGCGGGGGCAATTTTAGAAAGAGTCGAGGCGTGGACTGGCGATCACGTTTCTGAACGGAAGTTACCTGTTAAGATTTAGTTCTAAATTGATGCCCGTTGCCTGTTGCCTGTTGCCTGTTGCCTGTTCCCTGATCCGAAGTTCCCTGATCCGAAGTTCCCTCGCTGTTAGGCGTTCCTAACTATCTATGACCAACTCAGAACCGTCAAGATTAGATCGCATAGAAGCGTTGTTAGAATTAATAGCAACTGACCTAGCTAACGCTAAAGACTTAGCCATTTCCAATGCTAGAGCGATTGAAGCCAGTAGAGCCGAGTTTTCTCAACTGCGCCAAGAATGGCAAATTGATCGCTCCCGTTTATACAAAGCGATGGCTGATCTTGCCAATGCACAGGTTAATGTCTATCACAGGCTAGAGGACTTGGACGAACGACAGGGGGAGCTATCCCGCCGACAAGGTGAGATTGTGGAAATTCTCAAGTTACTCTCTGGGCAAGATCGTTCCTAACTGTCTATTACGAAATGATTTACATCGACGGCTCCTACGGCGAAGGAGGCGGTCAAATCTTCCGCACCTGCCTCAGTCTGGCCACCCTTACTGGTCAACCCGTTCGCATCGATCGCATTCGAGCAGGCCGCAAAAAGCCCGGACTCGCAGCACAACACTTGACCGCCTTGCGGGCAGCGGCTGCCATCTGCCAAGCTCAAGTGCAGGGGGATGCACTGGGTTCAATGACCCTGGAATTCATTCCCAGTCGTCCGCCTGTGGCCCAACAGTACACCTTTGATGTTACCCAGGCTAGAGAAGCAGGCTCAGCGGGGGCCGTTACCCTGATTTTGCAGACCATTCTCCTGCCCCTGGCACTGGCGACTGGTGACTCAGTGGCGATTCTCAGGGGGGGAACTCATGTGCCCTGGAGTCCGCCAGTAACCTACATCGAACAAGTCTATCTACCTGTACTGAAGCAACTGGGCGTGCAAGCCGAGGTGCAGCTGCGCGCCTGGGGCTGGTATCCCCAAGGCGGCGGCGAGGTGGAATTGCGGGTGACCGGAAGTGGGAACGGGGTTTCCTCGCCCCTACGCGGTTTCCGCTTGCTAGAACGGGGAGCCTTGCGACAGGTGCGGGGTCTGGCCGTGGTGACGGAACTCCCTTCCCATATTCCGCAGCGGATGGCTAGTCGGGCGGAGAATCTGTTGCAGGAAGCCCATCTCAAGGCTCAGGTGCAGCCAGTGCGAGCGCGAGGCGTGGCACCAGGAGCAGGAATCTTTCTCACCGCTGAGTACGAGCACAGTAGGGCTGGATTCAGTGCCTTGGGGCGTCGGGGGGTGCCAGCGGAGCGCGTCGCCCAGATGGCTATTCAGGAACTGCTAGAGTTTCACACCAGCGAAGCGCCAGTAGATCAGTTTTTGGCCGATCAGCTGCTCTTGCCAGCAGCTTTGGCGTCAGAGGCGAGTCAGTACCGGGTCGCTAAGATTACCACTCACCTGACGACCAATGCTTGGGCGATCGAGCAATTTGGACTGGCCAAAATCGCGATCAATGAAAATACTCAGCTGGTTGCCGTTGCACCTGCAGCGATGCTCCCTGACCAGGTTTTTCCAATCTGAATTGAAGCGCAAGGCTGGCACAACACAGATTTTCAAGGTGACTGGTGACTGGTGACTGGTGACTGGGAAGAATTGATAACAAAAAATTTAATGTAGTATGAATTTATCTTAAACCCGCCAGAAGACCCCCGCCATACCGAAGGTTGGCGGCGGGATGAGTGGCGGGGCAGTCCTGAGAACTAAACAACAAAAATTAACTGACCGAGCCCCTCAGATGCAGTAAAATAAAGAGCAAGCGGCGAGCTGAAAAGTTCGAGCTGTTAAGCTGACCATCTAATTTTTCTTCGGAATGCTAGATTAATCTAAAAATAGATGATTGCTCTAACTCAAGACCCATGATTATCACTCAGTGCTACAAACTAAAACCGAATAAACAACAAGCTGAGTTGATGGGAGAATGGCTAAATATGCTTCGAGCGCATTACAACTATTGTTTGCGCGACCGAATCTCAGCTTATGAGCAGGTAAAAGCCCCGGTGATGGGGGACTATTGCCGATTAGATAATCAAGGTGTTTGTTGTCCGTTAACTTGTAGTATTAGTAAATCAGCAACGATTGGAGCTCCCTGGACAAAAAGCAATAACAAGCGTGGAGCTTACGCTCAACAATCAAGCAGTTTACCAGAGTTGAAAGCGGCTCGCCCTTGGTACAAGAAAATCTACAGTGCTGTTTTACAGCAAAACTTAAAACGTTTAGATAAAGCCTTTCAAAATTTTTTTAAAGAGAAGAGGGGATACCCAAGGTTTAAGACTAGACAGAAATTTAGAAGTTTTAATTATGCTTCAGATCAGGTAACTATTGAGGGGGATAAAGTCTATTTACCTAGTATTGGATGGATGAAATTTTACCGCTCTCGTCCCCTGACTGATGGATTTAGGATCAAAACTGTTACTATCCGCAAGAAATCTAATGGCTGGTACATGAGCGTGACTTTAGAAGATAAGTCTATACCAGCCCCGATGCCGATTGATTCTAATCAAGTCAAGACAGCTATCGGGGTAGATCTAGGGATAAAAAAGCTGGCTTCTCTCAGCCAAGGCTCAATAATACCCAACCCGCAGTTCTACAAACAAGTGTCACGAAGAAGGACAATAAGATATCGTGCTGCTAGTCGCAAGCAGAAAGGTTCGAGAAATAAATCAAAAGCCTATCAGTATTTGGCGAGATTAGAGCAAAAAGTAACTAACAGAAGAACAGATTATCAATGGAAAGTAGCCAACAAACTATGTAATCTAGCTGATGCCATCATCTTCGAAGATTTAAACATTAAAGGTATGATGGCAAGATGTAAACCTCAACAGGATGAAAAGGAGTATTTTTCTTCCCCTGCTCCCTGTTTCCCGTTCCCCGTTCCCTGTTGCGCCCAGCCTCCAAGGTCGACGCTGGGCGCACTGATCCGAAGTTCCCTGTTCCCTTTCCCTCACCAATATGTTCACAACTCAAATGGAAATGCTATATGACATCAGACAAAAACAACGACAAAAGTCGTGAGATTCAGAAAGAAATCCTATCCGGACGGAAATTTTCATTAGCTGAGGTAATCGGTAGAGAAGGAGGAGATTTTTTAAAGGGAGAATCTCCTGTTCCCAAACTGTTACAGGCGACAACAGAAATCAATGTCTTCATTGCCCAAAACCTTTCCGATTCATCGGGAGCCTTACAAGCCGTTTTACAAAATTGGGTAAGAGCAGATGAGGCACTCCTTAGTCGGCATCTAAGCTCCCCTCTGCTTGCCTTGCGTGAAATACTAGAGACGATCATTGATAACCAAGAATTACTGCATGAGTTGGTTAGGCAAGTTGATTTCAAATGGGGTCAGATTTATGATGAGCAACCTTATTTCCAGCGTCCAGGGCAACCGCCACATCCAGAGGATGAATACACTTATGAATCAGTACACGAAAAGCTCATTGAGCTACTAAATACACTAAGAGGTTGAATCAATGGAATGTCTAAGGTTAGCGTTGAACAAGCAAGTCGTAACCTGAAAGCCCTCTTGGAGCAGGTAGCAGCCGGAGAAGAAGTGATTCTGGTAGAGCAAGATAAGCCAGTGGCTCGCCTAGTCCCGCCGCCAACTGTCTCCGAATGGTTAGCCAGTATGAAGGAATTCCGCAATTCTTTAAGCGTCAAGGGGGAGCCTTTGAGTGCAACAGTGATTGAGGCACGTCAGTTGGAGCGCTATTGATTTATCTAGATACGAGCGTTGTTGTTCCCTTCTACTGGCCAGAAGCCCTCAGTGACGTAGTTGAACAATTACTCAGAAGTGAAACTGAACCAGCCTTGAGCCAGTTGGTCTCCGTAGAACTTTTTTCGGCTGTGTCTCGCCGGGTGAGGATGGGGGAAATATCCCAGGAGCAGGCAAGGCAGGTAGCGGCTCGGTTCCAAACCGATCTAGACAGCGGTTTTTATACTCTTATTCCTTTGGAGCCAGTTCACTATCAGCTAGCCCGTGAGTGGATTAGTCAGTTTGAGACACCCCTGCGTACTCTAGATGCACTCCATTTAGCTTGCGCTAGCTCTAATGACTTATGCTTGGTGACGGCTGACGAGGCTCTAGCTGAAAGTGCAGAGGCTTTGGGAGTCGAAGTTCGGCTATTAACGGTTGAAGACTAAAGGAGTGATCGCATTCTGGAATCTTCATGGCAGCAAGGCGAGGGTCTGATATCATGTTCGATAAATTAGTTATAAAAAAGTAGGTTGGGTTAAACGAGAGTAAAACCCAACATAAGTGATATGGGTGTTGGGTTAGGCTAGTCTTCGACGCGCTCCGCGAGAGTCTTCGATGCGCTTCGCGAGAGTCTTCGAGTAGGCTAGTCTTCGACGCGCTTCGCGAGAGTCTTCGACGCGCTTCGCGAGCGCCGCTCTTCGAGAACGTTGCCTCAACCCAACCTACACACATGTCTTTTTTTATAAGTGATTATCCGAACTTGATATGATTTAAGTGTGCCTTAAGGGTGCGATCGCTCTCCGTCCAATCTGGTATGCCTGTTGCCAATTTTACCGGGATTGACCGGATAAAATTGGCTTGGGGGTGGCTGTATCCCACCGCTAAAATGTCAGGCGCGACAACTGCATTGTCTATTTTCGCCCTCATTTTTAACGGGGGACTTATCCACCCCCAAACCCCCATTAGTTAAACTGGTAGCCAATTCATTTTCAACCAAGTACCCATCTTCCAGTTCAAGAATGCGGTCAGCAATATCCAAAATCCGGTTGTCGTGGGTGACGATTAAAATTGTGCATCCCTGTTCTTTTGCCAGTCGCTGCATCAGTTCCACGACATCGCGACCTGATTTACTGTCTAAGGCAGCAGTGGGTTCATCTGCCAATACCATCTTCGGATGACTGACGAGAGCACGAGAGATCGCCACTCGCTGTTTTTGCCCCCCAGAAAGGTTATGGGGATAGTAATTCACATGGTCCCCTAATCCCACTGCTTCGAGCATCGCTATGGACTTCTCTTTGGCTTCTCGGGCAGACAAACCGTTGTGCAGTTCAATGGACATTTGCACATTCTGCCGTGCTGTCAAAGACTTGAGCAAATTGTGTCCCTGGAAAATATAGCCAATATAACGACGGACTTGTACTAACTGCTTTTTCTTCGCACCCACCAATTCCTGACCGAAAACTTGCAGGCTTCCTGACTGGCATGAGCGCAATCCCCCCATCAAGGTTAGCAAAGTAGTTTTGCCGGAACCAGAGGGACCTTTCATAATCACCACTTCCCCTGATTGGAGAGTTATATCAATGTTAAATAAAATCTGTTTTCTCAATACTCCTTGACCAAAGAAATGATTGAGATTTTTAATTAAAACAACTGGTTGTTGATTCATAGTTCACTAATTCCTCACTGCTAATTCGTAATTGTTAAAAAATATCTGCTGGATCTGCAGCCCGGAGTTTCCCCACCGCAATTCCACCGGAAATACTGCACATTCCTACAGTTAGTATTAAAATCAATATCGCTCTTGAAACCGTCATTGCTATTGGTAAACCTGTGGCATTGGCTGACAAAAAATAAAGGAGCATGGATAGTGAAAATCCAGGCATATAACCGATAATTCCCAATATAATTGCTTGTTGAAAAACCATTATAAGTAAGTAAATGTCCGTATATCCCATGGCTTTCAATGTAGCATATTCAGGTAAGTGATCGGCAACATCTGTATAGAGAATTTGATAGACAATAACCGTGCCAACGACAAAACCCATTGCCGATCCCAGACTAAAAATAAAGCCAATTGCTGTGCGATTCTTCCAGTAGTTTTTTTCCCGCTCAATATATTCTTGTTTAGAAAGTACTATCACATCACCTTCTGATATTTTTTCTCTCAAAGTATTCAGGACTAAATTAATATCTGCTTCTGGCTCTAAATTAATAATTCCAATATCTATTATCCCTTTTTCTCGCTTGTCAAATATGCGAAGAAAGTTTAAATCGCTGGTGATGATATTGCCATCGGCTCCAAAGGATGTCCCTAAGGAAAATAATCCTCCAACTTTTAGTCGGCGTTCTGAAACTTCTGTGATTACAGTTTTTTTCTGCTTAAACTGTTCGGCAATTGGTCCAAAATCCGTCCGAGATAGATCGTCAAATAAAACAACATCTGATAACTTTATTGCATCGATATTCTGCTGTACCCCAGGCAAGTTAATAATGTTATTTGCGGGATTAAATCCCAGAACTAAAATGCCACGAGTGTTACGCTCAACCGGATTTTTCCAGATGGCAAAATCTAGATAAACTGGAGTAACTGATTCAACCCCCCTTACTCCCATTGCTTCATATAAGCGTCGGGAAGAAAAGCTTTTCATCGCAATGAGTGCATCGGACTGAGGACTGAGCAAAAAAATTTCGCCATCTAAACTTTTATGTAACTTGACAGCACTATCAAAGAGAGCATCCCGAAATCCTAGCTGCATAAACATCAGAATATCAGCAAAAGCAATTCCGGCGAGTGCTACTATGAAGCGTATTTTTTCTTGGGTCAACTGTAACCAGGATAGTGGTATTTTCATGGACGCGACGAACTAACTAAAGAAATATCTTTACCAATACTTTGGCGTAGGTTAAACCGGAAACACGACGGCTATCTTCTGGATTAAGAAGGATTTTAACTTCTACGACTCTAACATCGACATCGGCAGCCGGATCGGTATCAAGGACATCTTTTTTACCAATTTGTAGACCAATTTGACTGACTTTTCCTTGAAGTTCACCCTCAAAAGCACCACTCTCACTGGTAATGGTAGTTTGCTGCCCAAGGCTTACTTTGCCAATATCGCTCTCATAGACTTCTGCAACAACCATCATTTGGTCGGTTTGTCCTAATTCGGCAATTCCTTCCTCTGTATTGACACTTTCTCCGGGGTAGGCGTGGATTTTGAGAACCTGACTCCTCATCGGTGCCTTGACGTAGGTTAATTCTAAGTCTGCCTGAGCTTGTTTGAGGGCAGCCATCGCTCTTTCTACTTCCGCCTGTGCTTGTTGCACGTCCACCTCCCGCACCTCAGCAATCCGATTTAAAGTGGCTTTAGCTTCTTGGATTTGCTTTTCGAGGGTGTCTGCTGTTTCCTGGGCGATCGCTCTGGCTTCTCTGATTTCTTCGGTGAGAGTGTCTTCGGTTCGCTTAAAAGTGGCTTTGGCTTCCTTGACTCTCTCTCTAGAGGTTTCTAAGTTCAGGCGACGCTGATCCAAGTCAGAGTCGGAAATTGCCCCGTCTTGCGCCAACTTTTGATAGCGTTGAAATTCTCTTTGGGCATTGCCTAACTCGGCTTCTAAGCGGTCAATTGTCGCCCCTTGTGCAAGTATTTCTCCTTGCAACTCGGCCTCTAGGCGGGCAATCTTCGCTTGATTCGTGGCGATTTGGCCCCGTAACTGCGCCAGCCAGCGATCAATGGCTGCCTTTTGAGCATTTATTTCCCCTGTTTTTGCCCCAGCTTTGACAATAGCCAGATTAGCTTGGGCAACTTCGATCTCTTTTTGAGCGTGTTTCACATCTGCCAGTCGAAGATCGTGGTTGTGTAGCAGGGCAATTACTTGATCCACTTCAACCCGATCTCCCTCCTTAACTAGCAACTGAATAATCTTCGCTCCTCCCAGAGTGGGTGGGGGTGCCAGTCGAATCACTTCTCCTTCGGGTTCGAGTCGTCCCAAAGCAGTCACAGCCTCAATTGCCGGAGTTTGAATTGTTGAAGGCGGTGGTTCTGAAAGCTGCCCCTTTGTCAACTTGAGGCTGTAAATGGCAGTAGCACTAGTCGCTAGTAATCCAACAATAGATAGAGCGATCGCCCATCGCCTTCCTGATTTTGAGAATAACTGAGCCTTAGACTCTATTTTATCGCCCATGACTTTAATAAGGATTAGGGATTGGGGAGAAAGGAGGAAGTATAAAAAACTATGTCTATCTTTTGCTTAAACCTCCCTTGCTAAACTAGACTGTACGGTATGAGGTCTTACTATAAGAATAGACTGTACAGTTTGATTTTGTCAACCGATTTAAGCAAAACTTGTGGGAAATTTTCCCCAATAACCAGAAAAATTACACCATGCCCAGAACCTATAAAAGTGAATACCACCGCCAGCGGTCAGTCGATAAAGCTGAACAAATCCTCCGTGGAGCGCTGCCAGAGTTCCTCAAACATGGCTACGCCTCCACCAGTATGGATAAGGTGGCTTATTCGGCAGGGGTGTCTAAGCAAACCCTTTACAGTTACTTCTCTGATAAGGATGGACTCTTCACTGCTTTAGTCAAGCATATGGCTTGTGAAAAGTTTCAGCTAGTATGGTCAAAACCCCTGAAGGGGAAACCGGAGCGGGTACTGCGGGATTTGGCCCATCGTTTGCTAAAGGAGGTCAATGATAGTGAGTATCTTTGTTTCGTGCGGCTAATCGTGGCGGAGTCTGGAAAGCGTCCAGATTTGGCACAATTATTTTTGAGTAATGTGGCTGTGCCTGCGATTAAGACTCTGACTCGATACCTCAAGGAGCATCGCGAACTAAATATTGTCGATTCAGAGGCGACGGCACGCATTTTTGTGGGGTCGTTGATTCATTTCATCATGACTCAAGAGATTCTCCACGGAAGGGAGATAATGCCTATAGCACAGGAGCGTTTGATTGATAGCCTGGTTCACTTGATTGTTGATTGATCAGGGAATTCTTATATTATGATGGTTGTTCCAACCAAAATAATATTATTGGTAACCTGAGTTCGATGTAAGATTCCTTACCTGGCTTGGTTTTGAGGCAGAAGGCTCCCAGGCAGAGGGCAGGAAGAGGAGAAAGGGAAAGAGGTAGGAGGCAACATCTAGTCAATAAAAACGCTAAATATCGATTTAATCATTCTTTTCAATGCTTACCCCAGAACAAACACTCGAATTCGCTGGCGACTGGATCTCAGCGTGGAACGCCCATGACCTCGAACAGATCATGGGACACTACGCGGAGAATGTCGTGTTAATTTCACCGATCGCAGCTAAGCTTCTCAATCGCCCTGATGGAAAGGTTTCGGGCAAGAACGAATTGCGCGAGTATTTCCGAAAAGGATTGGAGGCTTATCCGAACCTCAGGTTTGAGCTTATCGAGGTGCTGGCAGGCTTGGAGAGCGTAGTCCTCTACTACGCAAATCAAAAAGAGACTCATTCAGCAGAATTTATGCAGTTTGACGATTCTGGCTTAGTCTGTCGCGTCCTCGCGAATTACACAGTTAGTCCGGGTTAGTCTTTATTATAGGAATGAATCAAAATGAGCCAAACAGAGAGTCCAGTCCACTACAAGCTCGGCTATAACACTACAAGAGCGGCGATCGCACTGATGCTAGGATTGCAATACCGTTCGGTTAAGGGACAAATTCCTGGTTTTGGCTACGAAGCTATAAGGGCTTCGGCCATTATGTGCAAGTCAACAAAAGCTAAACCGAACAGTATTGGCTAGGATGGGATAAGTCTTTAGGTAAACAAGAGAGAGTAATTTTACTCTAAGATATGGATGCTATCACTTTAGAGCAAGGATTAAATAAAAGAGCAAGCCATATCTTTCGTAACATAGAAGGACATTTTTCTGAAGATACGCCAGCTAACCGGAAGATATTGATTGATACAGCCTTAAACGCTGATAATTATCTTGGAACAGATAAATGGGGAAATAATTGGTATGCACAAACTCAAGGAGATGGCACCCAAATTTGGGTACAAGTGAGAAACGGAGAAATTATTAATGGCGGTTTCAATAATATTCCTCGTCCTTGGAATACTTTGACGGGTTTTTCCCGCCCTTCGCCACCGTAGATTATAGAGATATAACAATGGAAAAACTAACACAAAAACAAGCATTTGTAGCCATGATTGAATTTTTAGATAACTATTATCAACAAACCCAATCTGATGATATTGGCGCACTCTTAGGCAGTTTACAGCTATTAGAAGATGGGAAACCTGCTGACCCGGCAATGTGGCATGATTGGTTAAAATGTGTTGAAAAAACACTTCCTAACAAAATTTTAAGATAGCCAGAGTTAGCATGACTCTTAACCCTTACCTATTCTCCATTACCTATTCTCCATTACCTATTCCCTAGTAACCGTTCAGGGGGGGGGATAATCGCTGATGCGATCGGGAACAGGATGGAGACGGGAAAAAGTCTGGCGATCGGGAACAGGATGGAGACAGGAAAAAGTCTGGCGATCGGAAACAGTGCAATAC
>JBFRWF010000406.1:0-4186 GCA_051439465.1 Xenococcaceae cyanobacterium
TCTTGACGCTTAGTGATGAGGGGGAGAGGGGGAGAGGGGGGGAGGGGGAGAAGAGAATCCAGAGATTAGATCTGATTACACATATCAGCTAATTTGTCAAATTTTATTACTGAATCAGTGTTCTAGAGCGGCGTAGCCTAGCTGCACGCCATAGAGTCAGTGAGGGTGGCCTTATCGGAAATGGCGCTTATCAATACCTCAGTGCGATCGCCTGTTTGGTTTTCTGACAACAAGGATTAGGAATTACCAGGGCTTCATAATTCTTCACAAATAAACTTGAAAATGGCAATCACCCCGCTTATTATCGAAGTTATTGAAGCGTGGAGATTGTGTTTATAAGCGGATAAATATGCGAAAAAACTATAAAACAATATGGCTATATTTTCAGCTAGTTATCTTCTTCCATTTTTACGAATTTTTTCCGATGATTGATAAATAAACTTATTAACTTCTTTCTTAAGTTCCTTAACTTAGGTTGAAAATTTCTGGTGTTAGGGATAAATTGAAAGTGGGGACAAAACCAGCCCCTCCAGCAGAAAAGTTGCGTTTTTACGTGGTTTGATCTGTGAGGTTACGTCTTTGGCTGGAAGAAGCAAGGTAGATAAAATCAATCCAGGCTTAGATAACAATCCATCTCATGGAGGGTTTCTCTATGAAATTTCTTTATGGTCTTAAAGTAACTGTTGCTGCCTTATGCACTACTTTTACTTTAACAAGCACTACTCTAGCCGATGCATATCCGTTTGGCGTTGTTTGTCTGATAAATACGACTAATATTCCAGTTAATTACAGTTTCAGATGGGGAAACGGCAATTGGAGAAACACACGAGTTTCAGTTGGACGGCACCGCTGGCATGCCTGGAGATATGCAAGGGGAAGCCAAAGCTCCCCCACTTTTCTCAAGCCTGGAGTTGTGCTGTAAACAAACTCGACATTGCTCCCGAATTTCTCACCTCCTAAAATATTTTCGATAAAGAACTCCACCGTGCCACCGTCTTCTGGTCGTCGAGAATAGGGAGTGATGGGAAGCTCCGGACCGCCAACTTGATTCCAGTTGGTGATTCTGCCTGTGTAAATATCTTTAAGTTGGGCGATGGTGATACCAGGAACATTAAGATCTGGATTTACAGCGATCGCAATCCCGTCAATCGCCACTGGTATTTCTTTGAGGGTAAAACCTTTTTGGGATGCCTGTTGATATTCTTTATCTTTGAGGGGGCGAGAGGACTGAGAAAAAGCGAGCTGATTGTCTAATAGGCCTAAACCGAAGGTTCGTGCAACCAGACGCAACCTTGTAAAGTTTTGTTAATTTTACCCGTTTTTTGGCCTTGATTGATAAGTAATTTAAATCATTGCTTTGCCGATTTCGTCTCCTTTTAGGCAAAGTTTTCCAAGAGGTGCACATAGAGACAAGGCTTTGATTCATTGAATTTAAGACTTGCCAACTTCTATTTTCGGCCAAGTTTCAGTCTTCTTTAATAGTATTTGCAAAACTTATTAATTCTTCGGAGCGATCTAAAAAGCAGTCTACGGCTAAAACATAGACAGTGTAAAGCTTTCAGAGTCAGGTTGCGTCTGGTCGCACGAACCTTCTATTTAGGCCAAGTAGCTGGCATCGAGGAGTACGATCTCGACTACATTGTTTTCTACGAAAATCCCGTAGTCAAGTTTGAAAGGCTGCTGACGACCTACCATCTCACTGCTCCCAAGAGCCTGTTCAGTTTCCTGAGAGCATTTCCGTCCTGGCTAACCAAGAAACTCTGGCTAGAAAGTGAGATTACCAGAGAGATGGGTATTAAACAGCGCATTTACTTCTGCGATCACCACCTTTCCCACGCTGCCAGCACATTTTTTCCTTCTCCCTTCCAAGAAGCTGCCATCCTCACCATTGACGGTGTAGGGGAGTGGTCTACAGCTACTTTTGGTGTCGGGCGGGATAACCAAATTGAACTGAAAGAAGAAATCCGCTTTCCCAATTCGTTTGGTCTCCTCTATTCGGCATTTACCTACTACACCGGATTCAAAATCAATAGTGGTGAGTATAAATTGATGGGACTAGCTCCCTATGGTAAGCCTAAGTATACTGACCTGATTCGTGAAAAACTGATTCGATTGAATGCAGACGGTTCAATTGTTCTAAACCAACATTATTTTAACTATGTGGGTGGTTTGACCATGACCAATGACCGCTTTCACCAACTGTTTAGTGGACCACCCCGTCAGCCAGAGTCACTAATTACCCAAAGAGAGATGGATATCGCTGCCAGCATTCAGGTGGTTCTAAATGAGGCTATTTTAGCGATGGGAAATTATGTCTATCAACAGACAGGCTTGGAACATATTTGCTTGGCAGGGGGCGTAGCCCTTAACGTGGTGTCAACGGGTAAGTTATCCCGAGAAGGACCTTTCCAGCGTCTGTGGATTCAGCCAGCGGCAGGGGATGCTGGTGGTGCTTTGGGGGCGGCATTTTGGATGTGGCATCAGAAACTGGGCCATAGCCGAAGGCCTGAATATCCTGATGATATGCAGGGAGCCTTCTTGGGTCCCGACATTGCGCCTGCTTCTGAGGCTGACGATCGAGTACTTAGTCGCCTAGGTGCAGTATGGAAAACTTATTCTGAGGATGAATTGCAGGAGCAGATTGCTCAAAAGCTAGCTGAGGGAAAAGTTGTAGCTGTAGCGCGAGGACGGATGGAATTTGGCCCTCGCGCCCTGGGGGCGAGGTCTATTTTGGGAGATGCCCGTTCTCCAAGTATGCAAAGCCACATGAATCTAAAAATCAAGTTCCGAGAAAGTTTTCGCCCCTTTGCACCAATGGTATTGGCGGAGGATGCATCTGACTATTTTGAAATATGGCAGGAAAGCCCCTATATGCTGTTAGCCTACCCTGTAAGAAAAGACAGGAGGCTTAAAGTGAAGGAGGACGGTCTATTTGGAATTGACCTTCTCAAGATACCCCGTTCTGAAATACCTGCAGTCACTCATGTAGACTATTCTGCCCGCATTCAAACTGTAGATTTAGACCGCAATCCCTTCGTGCATGGTTTACTAACCAAGTTCAAAGAATATACAGGCTGCCCTGTGATCGTGAATACTTCTTTTAATGTCCGAGGCGAACCAATTGTGAATACAGCAGAAGATGCTTATCGTTGCTTTATGGCCACCGAAATCGACTATCTGGTAGTGGGTAATCGATTTTTTGAACGTGAGGCTCAAAAGCAAAAACCCCTATCAGAGGAAGAACGAGCTCAGTGGTTAAGGAGGTTTGAACTTGACTAGATCGCCCTATTTACAAAGACTGAAGCAGCGCCGACAACTTGCTAAGCTCAAAGAGCAAATTGTTTTTGGACTAGTTTTAGGTTGGATTCTGACGCTTTTTAGCGGGTTTCACTACCTGTTTGTCACAGATACAAATGACATGCTGTGGCAGATTCTCTTTTATGTGGGACTTATACTAATTGCCCTAGGCACTATTATTCCTTCAGTGCTGTTTTTTCCAGAGAATCTTTTTAAGAAGATAACTCAACCAATCGGCAAGTTGGTTTTCTCAGTAATTCTGATTCTCTGTTATTTTTTGTTCATTCTTCCAGTAGGTTTTGTCTTGCAGATCTTGAAAGGGACTGATCCTTTTTATGCTTGGCGCAAAAAGTGCTTGATTGAGGTAAACGGATGGATAAAGTGGGAATCTCCTGCAGATACCCAGCTCATTAGGACTAGTGCTCAAAAGCGTCCTCTGATTTTCTAGCCGATTTTGGTAATTGCATACTTCATTCGCAGTGGTAATTATATCTTTATCCCAGCACTGATTTTTCTTCTAATTTTTGGTTTACTTATGTTCTTTGTCCAATCCACTGGTATTGCTCCATTTATTTACACATTATTTTAGAAATCACCGTGCTTTCGAGTTTTAGAGGTTACTCTATCGGGAGTAAAGCCGGAAGGAATACATCAGTTAAATTTTCAATATTTCTGGATATATGGGGCAGTAGAACCACAAAAAGGTCGCCACTTTTTTTATGAGTTTTCTCATTTAGGGGTTTTTTGCACAACGCCCCGAAAAGGCCTAAATATAGGGTTCGTGTAACCAGGTGCAGCCTAGCCCTAAAACCATTACGGGACAAGGGTTTCAGCCTTTGATGTTCAAGCACTTTTGACAGTCACTTTTAGCCTCAATTAATAAGTTTTA
>JBFRWF010000407.1:0-5711 GCA_051439465.1 Xenococcaceae cyanobacterium
TGTGCAGACCTATAAAGCACTCGGTTAGGGCGAAGCATTCGGATAAAAAATCTTGGGCGATCGCCATAAATTACTCCCCGAATGCTTCGCCCCTACAGAATACATATTTTGCTTTTTTTGTCAAATACTTCTACTGAACCGGCGCTCTAGCTGTTCTGATTTTGGTAACTACAAAGTGGTATAAGCTTTAAAATAGATTGTCAGGGAATTCCTGGAAAGGAATCAACAAGCTTAATCTTGATATCAGGAAAGGAGTCAACATACTCAACTTTTAAATCAGGGAATGAATCCACTATCTTCCACTTGCCACACTCATCGGGAAAAGAGTCCACGATTTGAACCCTGAGATCCGGAAAAGAATCGACCTGCTTAACCTTAAGCTCCGGAAAGCTCTCCACAATCTCCACATTGCCGTACAGCTTCTTACCTTCGTAAGTACAGCTTTCTGGGTCGATTGGACTGTTAGCCATTCCCGAAGTGAGAACCAGCATTCCCAGTAGCGTCGTAAAAGCCAATAAAATCCACTTGAGCCAACAGTTCATAATTTAAGTGCTTGGACAACTACATCAAAATTCCCTTTACTGGTTTCAGTATTGGGGGAATATTTAGCTCATTTAAGAGCATTTTTAAGTCTCTTTCAATAGTCCTACATATTGCCGTAATGGGGCCATCTTGTATTCGATTTTCAAAAGGATCTTCATTCTTCTCTCCTATAAGTGCCAAGACAATAAACACGAAGAAAATTAAGGTAGACAAGGGAATAGTTAGCTCCCCAAGTTCTTTAACCAACCCGAAAGGGAGTAAAGTGCAAAAAACCCAAGTAAATAGTCTGGTAAAATAGTTGTACTGTCTCAATAGGTGGGTCTCTTTAATCCGTTCACATCCCCCCTGCAAGTTACATAGCTCTCTCAGGGGATTGTCTAGCAAGAGCAATCGATTATCTTTTAAATAGCCTTTTTCTACAGCATACTCAAGCCGGACGGACTGAGGATTTAGAAGGGAGTTAGCCTTATTATTCTCTCCGAGCAAAGCTGAGTACTCATCAGGGGACAAAAACTCCTTTAATATATGCCAATTCTCCTGTCTGCGTAGCTGTAGCCTGAGAGCGTTGACATAAGCCATCTGTCGATAAATTATTTCTTTTTTAAATTGCTCGACTTCAACTCTCACCTCATCGCTATCATCCCTTGATGCTAGGGAGATCATGGCATTAACTTGCCTGCCAAAAGTGCGACTGGAACTCGTGAGGTTGCTCCACAAAGTTCTGGCTTCCCACCACCTACCATAGGATGAATTATTTCTAAAAGCTAGAAAAATTGCCAGAGCCGTCCCCAGGACTCCCAAAGGAACAAAGGGAATGACTAAAAAATGGAACCCCAGGACGGCATAAAAGAAATAAAGTAGCGTCGAGAGCGTAATAAAGTACAACGTCTGTTTATAGATGTAAAGGATGATGAATTTTATTCTGAGATTTTTCCTGACAATCATCTTGACTTACTGATTCACAACCTAAATAGGATTGCTATATTTTCGGGCTAATGAGTATCTGGGAGGGAGTTCTTCTCAATACGCCTCAGAACAGTTAGAGCATTCTGCCGCCAGCCATCCTTGTTCTGGTAAATGCGCAAGAATTCTTTCAAGTGCTGTTGTGACATCTGGAAGTCACCAAGGACATAGTTGGACATCCCTGCATGGTACAGAGCCATATAGTTCTGTGGCTGGTATTTCAGAACTAACTGCATAATCGGACCAGCAGATTCATCATCACCCGCATCAGCCACGGGATGACCGATCTCAAAAACCACTCCTGCAGCATTCCCTTGAACCTTTTGAGGGAGCTGTTGAATCAGTTGATCTGCTTGGTCGATTTTTCCCGCGAGGGCGTAACATCCGGCGGCATAGGCGACTCCTGCATGGGTTTGAGGATGGGGTGACAAGCGCATGGCAACGACTACTTCGACAGAGTTACAGCGCGGTTTGATTCGATTGAACCATTTTTGCTCTGGGGTTAAAGTTCTTTCAGTCGGCGTTGAAGATAAGCTGACTATCGGGTTGTTAAAGGTTGATCTGCCCAGAAGAAAACTGATCATTCCGACAGTCCCGCCCACAAAGGCTAGGATGATGCCACTGACAGTCAAAGGCTTAAACCATTGCGACTGGATAATTTCACTGAGCTTACTTGCTGATGAACCCGTTATCTCAATGGGCTTGAGTTCTTCTAGGGCGATCGCCGCATTGGCATAGCGGTTTTTGACATTGGGCTCTACCATCTTAGTCAGCCAACTGATGAAGCGGGGGTTGAGTCCCTTAACTAGGTGTTTGAATTTAAAACGATAGTTCTCATCAATTAAGTGGCTAATCTCAACCGAGGGAGTGCGAGTGAGTAAGCCAATCAGAGTAGCCCCTAAACTGTAGAGATCGGAGGCTTCTGTTAGGCGACGATTGAACAGTTCTTCCGGGGGCATGAACCCAGGTGTCCCCAACGCAATACTGCTAATGGCAACCTCTCCATCCCTCATTCGTGACAAGCCAAAATCAATGAGGTAAGCATTATTTTGTTGATCTACCAAGATATTCTCTGGCTTAAGGTCTCGATGGATAATGGTCGGAGTCCGACTTTGTAAATCTACCAAAATTTCTAAGACTGACACGGCGATTTGCTTGATCGCTTCTGGGGTTAGGCTACCTCTTGACCCTAAAGAGGGGGCATTTTTGTATTCTTGTACTAGACAAAACCCATCTGGGGTTTCAAAAGAATCGATGTATTTGGGGATGCGGGGATGATTGAGCTCTCGCAGGATTTGGAGTTCCCGTTCATAGGCTTTGAATCCTTTCCAACTTGCTGAGTCTTGGACAAAGCGGAACTGTTTAATGACAATCTGTTGGTCTGAATTAAGCTTTCTAGCTAGATAGCTAATTCGTCCCCCCTCTCGGTTACATCCCAGTTCTCGGATTACCTGATAGTTGTGGTCGGAAAAGTCAGGAAAGTTACTCATTTGAAATGGAATCTAACATTGTCAAGATAGTCTAGAAATCAATTTCGACCTTTAGAGAATCCAGAAACTTATTGAAGCCAATGAAGGTTTCCACCACACCTAATACCTCAACTATTTCTGCAGAGGTTGTACCAGATTCCCACAGCCGCTCAAAAAGAGAGTCAGGCACGTCAGATGGAGCCCGGTTAGCCGTGCGGGCTAAGGTAATCAGATGAATTTCTGATGGGCTCAGTCCTATCTTTTCCAGGTGTCCGTCGTAGATGGCGTCCAGTTCAGCCTCGGTAACCCCAAGGGCCTTCAAAGCTTGGCTGTGGGCTCTGACACAGTAATGACAGCCATTATCTTGTGAGACCAATAAAGCGATAATCTCCTTGAGCTTACGGGATAGGTGACCGCCGACCATCACCGCTTTAAATTTTTCCCAATTGGCTTTCAACAGTGGCGGGAAGTGGGCGGCTGTCCTGAAGAGATTGGGAACCTTTCCAAAAGCTCTCTGAATTTCTTCAAAAATCTCTTGAACTTCTGGAGAGACTTCTTCGTCAGTTAATGCTTTAATCTGTGCCATTTGATTATCCTCTGCTCATCGCAATGCTCGTGATTGCCCATCACTTCTACCACAAACATTAACTCATTTTTTGGGAACCTGTTAACAACCTTTATTGAAAGGGGACAGAGCTTGCAGCAATTCTAGGTCAGGGTTATCTGAGTTGTAACGCTCTCTTGCTAGTTCAAAGCCCAGTTGGGCTGTCACGGATAGTTACTTCATATCTCCAGGTTTGTATCTTTCCCGACATCGCCATGGTTTAGAATTGGGCATTAAGACATGATCAATGAACAATTTTATGAGGCAAAATCATACTCTGTTCTAGTTTTTCCCAAGAAGTTGCAAAGGGTGGCCTGACAAAAGAACAGACCTTCCAGCTACCTCTGACTGGCACGTTGAGAAGGAGGCAGTGACCACCTCGGCGTCCTTCCAGTTGGTAATGATGACAATGCCGACAAACTTGTATTAAACAATTCACTGTTTTAATAGGAGTATCATGATCTTTTATACTAAAGACCCGTCGAGCCGGAGTAAATTCGAGAAATTACTGAATTTCAATTTGAAGGAAATCTAAAGTTAAGCTGCTTGGGTGTGGAGGCAAGTACTCTCCATTGGCTGAACCGAATACATATTCAACCGAAAAGGCGATGAAAAGAAAACCTTATAAAGGGATCAATTACTTGATATGCCTGGTACTGGTGGTCACTCTAGCATTATTCTCGCACTTGCCAATAGCGCTCTCAACCTCTTCCCTGAGTTCTCTAGACACCCCAACCTCAACTGAGTTAAGAGGCGTTTGGCTAACTAATGTAGCCAGTGGAGTGCTATTTGCCCCTTGGGGAGTGAACCGAGCGATCGCCAGGCTGTCTCAACTCAACTTCAACACCCTATATCCTGTCGTCTGGAATCGAGGACATACTTTCTACCCCAGTGATTTAGCCAAAAGGGTTACGGGTATATCTCAAGAACCACTGCTAAAAGTGATGCGCGGGGGCTCCGATGTCCTAGCTGAGATCGTCAAGGAGGGGCATCGGCGGGGTTTGAGTGTTATCCCCTGGTTTGAATATGGGTTTATAGCACCAGGCAATTCAAAACTAGTGAGGCGTCATCCGGACTGGCTTACCCAAAGCCGAGACGGCACCAAAACCTCATCCCAGAATAGGTTAGAACAGGACTTGCCTAACTCTTCCCAACCGCCACAGTCGAGCCAAAGCAAGAGAGCGAGGCAACAAGTCTGGCTCAATCCTTTTCACCCAGAAGTACAGGAGTTTATCAAAGAGCTGATTCTGGAAGTGGTCATCTACTATGATGTGGATGGCATTCAGCTAGATGACCACTTTGGCATGCCTGTAGAGATGGGTTACGATCCTTTCACAATTAGGCTTTATCAGCAAGAACACCAAGGCAGAAGACCCCCTGATGACCCTTTTGACGAAGAGTGGATGCGCTGGCGAGCCAACAAGATTACCGATTTCATGGCACACATTTTTCAGGATGTCAAAGCTGTTAAGCCCAAGGTCAAAGTTTCCCTTTCTCCCAACTCCCATGGGTTCTCCTACAAAAATTATCTACAAGACTGGCGGACTTGGGTGCAGAGGGGTTTGGTTGATGAGTTGGTTTTGCAGTTATATCGAGATGACTTAAGCAGTTTTCAGGCAGAATTATCAAAACCAGTGGTGCAGTTTGCCCGTCGTCAAATTCCCGTAAGCATAGGGATATTAAGCGGAACTTTGATGCGTCCTGTGGATATGGCGCAAATCCAGCGGCAAGTTGAGATGGTTCGCGATCTGGGCTTTGATGGGGTATCCTTTTTTTATTGGGAAAGCTTATGGAGTTATATGACTCCAGATTCACCACAGCAGCGTCGCAGGACATTCCAGGAACTTTTTCCTGAACCTGCTACCAGACCGAATCTTGAACCTCAATAGGTTCCATCTGCTCAGGCTCTATTGGCATGGCAGAATCCCCACCCAGAACCATGGGGGAGCTCCCGGGAGCTCCCCCTGCTCCCGGGAGCAGGGGGAGCAGGGGGAGAAAGGGAGAGCTTACAAGTGTAGGTTTTTTACATTTATGGTTGAGACGAGCAGGGGGAGCAGGGGGAGCAGGGGAAGCAGGGGGAGAAAAAGCTTATTTTTTCGTTTGTGCGATCATCCTGACTCACCCTTTTGTTA
>JBFRWF010000408.1:0-4194 GCA_051439465.1 Xenococcaceae cyanobacterium
CTAATAGCTGTGAGCGATAGTCAGGAGCTCCATTATAAAAATATACCCCAATTTTATCTTCCGATTGAATTTCTCTTAAATCAAAGAAAAATTCTTCAAAATCTTGTTGACAAAAGAAGACTTGTTGTTCTAAATTAAATAAAGATAGGTTGTGGCTCAATTGCTCAAGGTTTTTCTCCTCAGCATCAGATTCAGCAAAATTCTCTACAGCATAAGCCATCTGAGAGGGGTGATTCAGGAGTGCGCCAATTAAATTCCCCCCACTAGAACAGCCAACTTCACAGTAAACTTCATCGGCTTCCATGCACTCCACTGCCAAATTGAGCAATTGCATTCCGTTGGCTGTAGTCTTCCCTTTAACTTGTTCGAGCACTCTCTGAAACTGCTCAGACTTAGGATGGACTGAGGATTGTCCCCAGTTTTCATATAATTTTGGTAGCTGCTGAATAAATCTTTGATAGTTCATTTTGGTGATAGTTTATTTAAGATTATTTTGCTTTTAAAAAGCTAATCCGCATTTTAAAGCTAAATTGAGGCTATTTTCGACAGAGACTTGCATGGCTTCAAGCAAAACATCCCCATAATTTTGCGGAATTTTAAAATCTTGGTCATGTTGAATTAACTTAATTTCCAAGAAATCATTCCAAAAAAAATAGGTATTCCAATAAAGAGAACTAGAATTGAGTATCTCTACCATATTTTCTTCCTCATCTCCGAAGTTGAGATACTCGATTACTGGATATTTGGGAAGGAAGGTTAATACGTCGTTATCACTCCAAACCAAATACCGATGATGAATGTAACCCCGCCAATTTGGTGAACCAGCATCTACACCGCGACAACATTCGGCAACGGGTGAGGGAGTTTCAATATACCCTGCCTTGCCTACCCTTGACATCTCCTGGCACACCCAGAATGGATTGTAGATATCTTCAAGTGTGTGCCGACAATAGATAAAATCCACACTTTTATCCTCATATGGTAGCAGCTCTTTGTTGATATCAAGGCAATGAAGAGTTTTGCCAGCCAAGCTTGGTGAAGCCTGCCAATCTACAAACTCAGTCGCTAAGGCAAAAGGTATGTGTCCTGGGCCTATTTCTACTACCAAAGATTTTTCCGAGGCAAGGGACGCAACTAATTGCTGAATAGGTGGATAGGGGCCCCAATGATGATTTTTTATTTTGAGTATATCGGTCATGCTTTCAAATTGCACTTTTTCAAAATCAACATTTCTGAGAAGTAATTTAATTATCGTTCTTAGTATCGGGGTTTCTAAAAACTACAAAAGACTGATATCCAGTATCTATCAGAATGTGCTGAAATATCCCCTCAGCACGAATCTCATCAATTACCTTTTTTACAGGTGAATTATTTCGTTTTTGCTCATCATACCACCCGAAATAATCATGTAAGATGAAATATCCGCCTGGTCGTAAATTCCAGCCTACATAATGCAATACGTCCTCCTTACATCCCTCATAGCTATGATCGCCATCAATAAAGATTAAGTCTACTTCACTCTGGATGTTAACAGCATCAGAGCGTTGATTGATAAACTCAACGTATTTAGTAAGTTCAGCCTCTTTAATTAAGGTTGCTGCTTCTTCTGTAGGAAATGGATCTATTGAGAAAACCTTACGTTGTTTGGGTTTTTCAAAATCCTCGTAGTTGATATCTGGACGTTGCTTATGTTGCAGGGGTTCCTGCCATCCCATCTCTATAAATTTTAAGGCACTGGCCAAGCAAAGCGTAGAAAATCCTTTGAAACGTCCAATCTCAATTATATTCACTGCTTTGATACTGACTGCCAAGGAAAAGAGAGTCATGCCAAGACCCAACTCTGAACCTCCAGCAACTAATGACCTACGCATGAATTTGAAAAAAGCACCAAAGTAAGGGTTCATTTCTTCCTGGTTTTTGGCAAGAAACTCAGTATGCATCAATTGTTCAGCGCTAGAGGATAAATTCATAAGTCTGGTTGAATAACAACAGTTTTGAAGTCTAAATAGATTTTACCTGGTTGACTGACAAAACTCCCATGACCCTAAATCGTAAAAATCCTACAGGATAAGAGTTTCAGACACTTTTGTCAGTCAACCAGAGATTTTACAATCCCCAACACTTATAGAGTTCCCTAAAATACTGCAAAAGTAACAGTTTCGAGAATTCCATCACCAAAGCGGTCTTTCAACTGAGGCAAGTGTGCCTCCAGCTCGAAGTAAGACCCATTAGCTTTTGGGGCATGGTTCAATATGTATTGACGATCTTGTACCTTCAGCATAGCTGTCTTCTGCCTTTTCCTGTCCAGCCTTAAACCGTCAACACAGCGATCGCCACGAACCGGATGAAGGAAAACACAAGTTTTTTCCCCACATTCTCAGGCAGAGCCTGGGAACGAGGAAATCCGGTTAGGAGCGATACCTGATCGACTGACCAAACTCCTGAAATTCTTGTCTAGTGGGTCTTATAGGGAAATTTCGATTTTGAATCGGAAAATGTTACTCCAGTAAGATTTCAGGGAACTATATAAATGTAACACCTGAGATTTTTCAGTCAACCAATAGCGATCGCCCTCCTGAACGGATACCATGCCCTCGAATTTAATTGGTATTATCATTGATAAGTAATAACAGGTCGCAACCACTGGTACCCCCTGGTTCCATTCCCCATAATCAGCATCAATCAGTAGCGCTCATGGATAAAACTTCCTTGGATTTATCAGAAAAAATTCGTCAGCAATTTGATAGTGGTCCTTACCCAAGAGTTTCAATAGAAAAATCTCCCAAGGAGAATGTAGTTGCTCTTTATATTCATAACTTAGTAACGCCTTATTACCTGAGAAATAAAAAAGTTATAGACCTTGAAGGCAAAGTGATTCTGGATGCAGCCTGTGGAAGTGGTTGCTCAACATTAACTTTGGCAGAAGCAAATCCAGGAGCTAAAATTGTTGGAATAGATATTTCAAAAGAGTCTATTGCCCTCGCTCAAAAACGCTTGCAATACCACGGGTTTGACTCGGTTGAATTTCATCTACTTACCCTTGAGGATTTGCCCAAATTGGAGATGAAATTTGACTACATAAACAATAATGAAATGCTTTATCTCTTACCAGATATAGTAGTGGGATTAGAGGCGATGAAAGCAGTATTGAAGTCGGAGGGAATCATTCGGGCGAATCTCCATAGTTACTTTCAGCGGTTTAACGTTTATCGAGCGCAGTCAGTATTCAAAATGATGGGCTTAATGGATGAGAATCCTGGAGAACTGGAGGTTGACATAGTACGGGAAATGTTCAAAGCTTTGAAAGATGCAGTCCAGCTTAAGGCGTCAACCTGGAACCCTCAAAGGGAAAATAACGAACAATACTTTATGATGAATTATTTATTCCAAGGAGATAAAGGTTACACGATTCCGGAAATGTTCTCTGCTCTTAAGGCAGCTAATCTGGAATTTATCAGCATGGTGAACTGGCGGCAATGGAAACTGATGGATTTGTTTAAAGAGCCAGAAAATTTACCAACATTGTTGGCAATTAGCCTAGAAGAGATTAGTCTAGAAGAACAGCTGCATCTATTTGAACTGTTACATCCAGTAAACCGACTGCTGGATTTCTGGTGTGGACATCCCCATCAAGCTCAACCCTCAATACCTGTTGAGAAATGGACAAACTCTGATTGGCAAAAAGTCAAGGTGTATTTGCATCCTCAGCTCAAAACACCAGCAATGAAAGAAGAACTAATCCGATGTATTAACCAGCTACAACCCTTTAAAATCAGTAAGTATCTGCCAATTACTGGATACGAGAGCTTGATGGATAGTAACATTGCTGCTTGCCTATTGCCTCCCCTGTTAGAATCACCACAGTCGATGCATTCACTGGTAGAACGTTGGCAAAAATTGCACCCAGTGGATCCTCTTACCCTAGAACAAACTACTTATGAGCAGTCTTTTGAAACGATACGACAGGTACTAATCGATCGTGAAGCTTTTGGTTATGTACTTCTAGAACGTCAATCGTCAGGAACCTAGGTGGGATGTTACCCCCGTTTGAAAACGGGGGCTTGCACACCACGATACCTGACCAGCCTAAGTCTTCATTGACTACGTTTTTTGAGTCAAGACACCTACAAATGCGACGCTAGTTTGTAGCCCTGTCGTCAACAGTTAAACATCTGTATCTAGGTTAAGGAAGTG
>JBFRWF010000409.1:0-15344 GCA_051439465.1 Xenococcaceae cyanobacterium
AGGGGGAGACGGGGAGATTGGGAGAGGGGGAGAGGGGGAGACACCGGACTCCGGGACAAAGTTCTAAAAGTTCCCCAGACTAACACCCCTATGTGTTACCTTGCCACTCTACATATTGAACCATGCCGGAAACTTTGCCTAGCAGTTGCTATTACAACCGATGGACAACATGCTGTCTCTGCCTCAGCAGATAACACTCTCAAAGTTTGGGACTTAGAAAGTGGAGCTGAAGTTCATACTCTCACTGGACATAGTAGCCTGGTGAAGGCAGTGGCCATTACTCCCGATGGGAAACAGGCTATTTCAGCCTCAGAGGATAACACTCTCAAAGTTTGGGATTTGAAAAGTGGGAGCGAAGTGCGCACTCTTACAGGACACAGTAGATGGGTACATGGAGTGGCCATCTTTCCCGATGGGAAACAGGCTATTTCTGCCTCAGAGGATAATACTCTCAAAGTTTGGAACTTGTCCAGTAATTTTCAGGGGACGACTTTTGCTGAGCATAAAGGATGGGTTCTGGCAATTGTTATTACTCCTAATGGAAAACTCGCTGTTTCCGCCTCAGCAGATAACACTCTCAAAGTTTGGAATTTACAGCTCTGTACTGAAGTATGTTCCCTCATTGATCATGATGATTGGGTATATGCAGTGGCGGTTACTCCCGATGGACAACGGGCTATTTCCGCTTCTGGAGATACTTTAAAGGTTTGGGATTTGCAAAGCTGTACTGAAGTATGTCCCCTCATCGGTCATTATGATTCGATTCTAGCAGTTGTCATTACTCCCGATGGACAACGGGCTGTTTCTGCTTCTAGAGATAAGACACTTATTGTCTGGGACTTGAAAAGTGGTATCAGAACCTGTACTCTCACTGGGCATAGTAGGTGGGTAAATGCAGTGGCCGTTACTCCCGATGGACAACGGGCTGTTTCCGCTTCAGGGGACCATTCTCTAAAAATCTGGGATTTAGATAGTGCTCAAGAAATCCATTCTCTCATTGGGCATTCTGCTCCGATTTTGACAGTAGCGATCACTCCTGATGGACAACAAGCAGTTTCTGCTTCTAGAGATACAACTCTCAAAGTCTGGAATCTGACAACAAGTAAGGAACAGTACACTCTTGAAGCTCATACCAACGTAGTTAATTGTGTAATTCCCCTATCTGATGAGCAGCTAGCTATTTCCTCTTCATGGGATGGTACTCTGAAAGTCTGGGATTTACAGAATGGCATCGAACTGCATACCCTTACAGGACACACTAAACGGATAAATGCAGTTGCCGTTACTCCTAATAAAAAACTGGTGGTTTCTGCTTCAGCAGATAACACTCTCAAAGTTTGGGACTTAGAAAGTGGTGAGTTAGTTGCTGGTTTTATGGGTGAGAGCGAGTTTTTTTCTTGTGCTGTTGCCCCTGATGGGAAAACAATTGTTGTCGGTGAAATATCAGGGCGATTGCATTTTTTACGATTAGAGAATCTAGACAAACTGGAATATCGCTAAATCAGTTAAAACCGTAATCTTTTTATACTACATTGGTTCCGGCGGAATGTGGTTTACTAAGAAGTTGAAAGCCGTGCTATGGCCCTAACCAGCAGCAACGGAAAAACTTTTGTTTCCATTAATTCAACTTCCGAAGAAGTTAGAAGTTGTAAGGAAACTAACATGTCTCCCATGTTAGTGTTTCCATTAATTCAACTTCCGAAGAAGTTAGAAGAGGTCATCAGCTCATACCTCTATAACCCGATACAGTTTCCATTAATTCAACTTCCGAAGAAGTTAGAAGTGGCGATTTTTACAGCAATTATTGTTGTATCTGAAGACTGTTTCCATTAATTCAACTTCCGAAGAAGTTAGAAGGGTTAGAAACCCAGATAAAACTTCTCAAAAAGAACCAATGGTTTCCATTAATTCAACTTCCGAAGAAGTTAGAAGTGTCGCGGCCACGATTGTAAATGGCAAATTAGTCGTGTTTCCATTAATTCAACTTCCGAAGAAGTTAGAAGTATCAAGTCTCTTAAGGGAGCGTTGAAGTCATGGCGTTTCCATTAATTCAACTTCCGAAGAAGTTAGAAGGGAAGGTGACGGGCGTACCAACACGATCGTCCGGAGTTTCCATTAATTCAACTTCCGAAGAAGTTAGAAGAAAAATATGCGATACAGTTTGAAGAAGTTGATTTGCTGTTTCCATTAATTCAACTTCCGAAGAAGTTAGAAGCTAGCTTTGACGTAAGGCTACAGGATAGCTACATTGTTTCCATTAATTCAACTTCCGAAGAAGTTAGAAGTTTTTTAAATAGCAACCGCCCTTTGTTGATTGTAGTAATGTTTCCATTAATTCAACTTCCGAAGAAGTTAGAAGCTCTTCTGATGATTGTCGTTCTTTTAAGCGCATGCTTGTTTCCATTAATTCAACTTCCGAAGAAGTTAGAAGATGTCCTCGATTTCGATGCCTTCATCAAATACTTGGTGTGTTTCCATTAATTCAACTTCCGAAGAAGTTAGAAGTTAAAAAGGTGGGTGAAATAACAGTGGATGTAAGTGTTTCCATTAATTCAACTTCCGAAGAAGTTAGAAGAAATTTGCCGAGCTCCTTGCTTGGACTCCCAACCAGGTTTCCATTAATTCAACTTCCGAAGAAGTTAGAAGTGTCCGCGGCTCTCGCCGAGGTATACTGGCGGCAGCCAAAGGTTTCCATTAATTCAACTTCCGAAGAAGTTAGAAGATCGAAGTGGACACCCATTAGTCGGAGAACTGGTTCTAGTTTCCATTAATTCAACTTCCGAAGAAGTTAGAAGCAACGCTTTTGGAGTAGCCACCGCCAACTCGGATCAAGAAAAGTTTCCATTAATTCAACTTCCGAAGAAGTTAGAAGAGCTCTTTGTCCCGGGACATGGAGAGTTGTCTGTTGTTTCCATTAATTCAACTTCCGAAGAAGTTAGAAGAAATAGTCAAATGATTTCTTTTAGCCGCCGATTTTGGTTTCCATTAATTCAACTTCCGAAGAAGTTAGAAGAGGGTATTATGATGGCAAAACTTTATGTCTGATAGTTTCCATTAATTCAACTTCCGAAGAAGTTAGAAGTTAAGCCTATAAAGCGAGAAGAAAATGTTTCTCCAGGTTTCCATTAATTCAACTTCCGAAGAAGTTAGAAGTTTTTAAAGCTTGAAGCATGGCCTGCCAATTCTAGTTTCCATTAATTCAACTTCCGAAGAAGTTAGAAGTGATAACGGTATGTAATCTATATGAGACAACATACCAGAGTTTCCATTAATTCAACTTCCGAAGAAGTTAGAAGCACCACCGCAACAAGAGATTGAATCCCCCGTCCCTGATAATGGTTTCCATTAATTCAACTTCCGAAGAAGTTAGAAGAGTGCCATGCTGGAACCCTTGCTATAAGAGCATTGTAACTCATCCAATCTGGGGGGGTCGAAAATCTTCTCAGATAATTGCCACTCATTCTCAACAACCAGAAGAAGAAAACACTTGAATCACAGCGCTGGCAAGGCTTCCGCAGGGGTCTACGAAAAAATGCAGGTTTCAGGGATTAGCTGACCCCTACGGAAAAGTGGTTACCACTTATACACTTAAGTGTATCGGACGATAGCTCTCTTGTTCACCCATCAGACAGGCAATGTATTCCCAAATCTGCAACTCGAAGCAGCGATGGTTGCTCACCTTGTATCCTGTATGGGTATGGGTTACCTCCGCTTGCAATCGTTCTTGCCAGTGCTTGAGGTATTTCTTGAGGGCATCAGGATACAAGTACACCCCTCCCCGTGCATCTGGCGGAGTAAAGTCTTCTGGTTTGAGAATCTTGGAATTGACCAAATACATAACCAATGAATCCACAATAGGTGCCCGAAATTCCTCAATCAAATCTGATACCAAAGCAGGATGGTTTTTGCGAGGAACGTGAAGGTTGCCAAAGTGGGGATGAAGTCCTACCGCCTGCACTAGAGAGTACATATTCTGAAACAGCAAAGTATAACCTAAACTGAGCAAACTACTCACTGGCTCCGTAGGAGGACGGCGAGTTCGCTTGGTGAATTTAAACGGTTCATTGAACAAACTGCCCAAAGCCTGAAAATAGATGCGAGCGCCTTGTCCTTCATATCCCAACAGAGACTCCAGAGATTCAGCTAAAGTTACTTTTTCAATTGAGACAGCCAACTCTGAAACTGCTTTAATTGCTGCTTCCGTCCTTTTCTTACGGTTAAGTCGCAACAAAAGAACCCGAGAATTATTCAACTTAGCCCCCACAATAGTCTTTGCCTGACGCAAGATAAACTCAGAATCTTGCAAACGTTCCACCTGCTTAGCTAAATAGTCAATCTCAGCCATTCCCTCAGCTTGTAAGCGTCCAAAATAATGCCCTCGCTGAGAGAGAAACATTACCGGAATTTGCCGTTGTAATGTCAACTTCACGGCTACATGCGATAAATTACAACAGCCAAAGATAACAATATGACTGACCCGATTTACTGGAACAGAAACTTTCATTTCACTGTTGTGATAGACCTGAAACTGTTGGCGCTTAACTTTGATGTAAGTCCCTTGTGCCGTGATATATAATGTCGTCATATTTTCACTCCAATAGTGATGAAAATTTGAGGGAACAATAACTTGCCTAGCCTTAACTAAGCTGCAAGCGCGAGGTGGACGGGATGGTTCATTTATCCTGGCTGTTTTAGACTTGTGACGGGGTTTGGGTAACTTCCTTTCCGGCTCAATGACTTCCCCTGCCTTAAACCAATAGCCAAGAAACTTAAACTCCTCATGGGGGGCAACAATTTTGGTTTTTTCTGGTTGAAAGGTGAGATAGATATCCTCTAACCAGTAGTGGATTAAATTGAGGATGCGCCTCGCTTCTAATAACCCTTGGGTGACGATGACAAAATCGTCCCCATAGCGCACCAAGTTGATGCCCAAATCCAAACACCTTGCATCAAAATCACTGAGATACAAATTGGCTAAAGCCCCAGAAAGAATGCCTCCTTGGAGAACCCCTTTCGTCCAACGCAGCTTTTGCCGATTGACCACAATGCCCGATTTGATTTGCTGCTCTACCAATCGCACCATCACCGATTCAATGGACAGCCCTTCTAACTGAGTTAAGAGCAATGTCCAACAGAGGCTGTCAAAGAACTGAGAAATATCCGCCTTGATCACCCAAGTCGGTCGAGCCGCGTACAATTCAGATAGGTGCGCGATGGCAGTCTGCACTCCCAATCCTGGACGGTAGGCATAGGAGCAATCCCTGAACACCTCTTCTAGAGCGGGATAGACCGATTGCAGGATGAACCGCTGGATAATCCTGTCCCTAACGGTGGAAATGCCAATCAACCTGTAACCGCCGCTCTTCTTCTTGAGATAGAACCCCTTAGCCGGATTAGGGGCATATTTTTCCCCTTGTAACTGCCATTGCAGGCGGCGTAGTTCTTCGAGTACCACCCCAGCAAATAAGTCGGTGGTAATGCCATCAATTCCTGCTACTTTGGTTCTAGTGCGTACTTGCTCCCAAGCCGCTATCAGACGAGCCAGGGAAAAATCCATACTCGTAACCCCCTCAAAGCATTACACTTTCATGTTCCACAGAGGGATCTGAGTTACTGTATGAGAACAGGACCAATGTATATGAGTTTGTATCTGACTTAATTGTGGGATGGGCTTTTTGGTGATGAGTAATTTGGGCACACGGTTAGCTAGAATGCCATCTGACCAGCGGCGAGCCACTTTGGTAAGCCTACCAACTCATCTAGCAAAGGCATCCCAAGCTGAGCGATTGCACTTACTGCTAATCAACTTCGCTTTCATCTCAGCCAAGATTTCTACCTTGGAACCACAGCCCCTCATTGAAGATTACGATTTGGCTTTGTCGGCCGACATCGAAATTGCCCAGTCGAAAAAAGAAAGTCTGAAATTAATCCAAGGGGCACTTAGATTGTCTGCTAATATTCTGTCTGAGGACAAAACGCAACTAGTAGAGCAACTGTGGGGACGATTAATTTCCATTGAAGAGCCAGAGATTCAGAAGTTGCTCAGACAGGCAAAGCAAGGAAAAAATACTCCTTGGTTGCGTCCCTTAACAACTAGCTTCATCCCTCCAGTCAGTTTCTTGCTGCGCACTCTCACAGGTCATAGTAACTGGATAAATGCTGTTGCAGTGTCTCCTGATGGCAGGCGGGTAATTTCTGGTTCAGAGGACAATACCCTCAAAGTCTGGGACTTAGCCACAGGAGAGGAACTGTTCACCCTTAATGGTCATAGTGACTCAGTAAATGCCGTAGCAGTAACCCCTGATGGCACAAGAGTAATTTCTGCTTCAAGCGACAATACCCTAAAAGTCTGGGATTTAACAACCGCAAAAGAATTATTTACCCTCTCTGGTCACAATGACTGGGTAAATGCTGTAGCTGTAACTCCCGACGGAAGGCGGGCGATTTCTGGATCAGGAGACAAAACCCTTAGAGTTTGGGATTTAGTCACCGCCTTCGAGCTGTTTACTCTCAATGGCCATAGCGACTCAGTATATGCCGTCGCCGTTACCCCTGATGGAAAACGCTTGATTTCTGGTTCAGAGGACAACACTCTTAAGGTTTGGGACTTGGCAACAGGACAGGAAATCTTTGCCCTTAACGGTCATCACAACCGGATAAATGCTGTCGCTGTGACCCCTGACGGCAGGCGGGTAATTTCTGGTTCAGATGACGATACTCTCAAGGTCTGGGACTTAGCCACAGAAAAGGAACTGTTTGCTCTCGACCGGAACTTACCCGACAAGAAATTTCGCTACCTTACCTTAGCCACAGAAAAGGAACTGTTTGCTCTCGACGGTCAGAAGATCCGAACTGTGGCGGTTACCCCCGATGGCACCTGTGGGATTTCTGATTCAGGGGATTCCTCTAACGCAGCCCTGATAGTTTGGGACTTAGAAACAAAAGAGAAACTGTTCACCCTTAATGGTCATCTTGACTGGGTAAGTGCTGTCGCACTCACTCCTGATGGAACCAAGGCAATCTCCGGTTCAGGGGACAATACCCTTAAAGTCTGGGACTTAGGAACAAAAGGGAAACCATTCACCCTTAATAGTCATCTTGACTGGGTAAGTACTGTAGCAGTAACTCCTGACGGAAAGCGAGCAATTTCTGGTTCCGCAGACGGTACCCTCAAAGTTTGGAACTTAGAAACAAAAGAGGAACTGTTCACCCTCAACGGTCACAGTTACATAGTAAGTTCTGTCGCAGTGACCCCTAAGGGAAGGTGGGCGATTTCTGGTTCATATGACAATACCTTGAAAGTCTGGGACTTAGAAACGGGAGAGGAATTGTTCCCACTCAATGAGCCCAGTGAGGATGTACACCTAGCTTTAAGAAACTGGGTATTAGCAGTAGCGGTAACTCCCGATGGAACAAAGGCGATTTCTAGTTCAGATGATAGTACCCTCAAAGTCTGGGACTTGGGAACAGGCGAGGAACTATTCACCCTTAACGGTCATAGTGACTCAGTATATGCCGTCGCCGTTACCCCTGATGGAAAACGCTTGATTTCTGGTTCAGAGGACGCAACCTTGAAAGTTTGGGACTTAGGTACAAAAGAGGAACTATTCGCCATCGAAGATCATAGTAGCTCGGTATTAGCTTTAGCAGTAACTCCTGATGGAAGGCGGGCGATTTCTGGTTCCAGAGACGGTTCCCTCAAGGTCTGGGACTTGGCTACAAGAAAGGAATTGCTCACCCTCAACGGTCATAGTAACTCAGTAAGTGCTCTAGCAGTAACTCCCGATGGGAAAAAGGTGATTTCTGGTTCAGGGGACTGTACTCTCAAAGTTTGGAACTTAGCTACAGGAGAAGAAATTGCCAGTTTCACCGCCGAGAGTCAGATCTACTGCTGTGCAGTTGCACCGGATGGTACTACTATTGTGGCAGGCGCTCATTCAGGACGGGTACATTTCCTTCGCTTGGAAGTTGCAGGCAGTTCTTGCTTCTAATTAATGTTATACGTTAAGTTTATCGCCGTAAGATCTGTCAAATTCAGTCGCGAGCCGTGGGTTTCGATAAATTCCCTTCTCGGTGCGATGCGATCACTTTCTCCTATCGTCTCCGCTTAAATGAGGTCTTGGTGCTATATTGGGAGCAGGTGGTGGAACTTTGGCTTTACCAGGAGGCGGAACCATTAGTAGTGCAGTTGGTCTCGGTCAAGTTGGAGCAACTTTAGGCGCTGGTATCGGTAATGCTGTTGAGGAGTTTTGAGGCATCGACAAGAGCTTTTAAATAAGCCAGGTAATTCTTCAAGACCAACACCAACTCTAAAACCTCCGCCACAGAGATCCTCTCCAACTCCAACTCCATCTCCGCAGCCAGTGCCATTATCTCCTATAGACAATCCTAATGATTGTGAGGAAGAAGAGGAAGAATGTGAAGAATTCAGAGACTTTGCTCATGGTTCTTCACTAGAATCTATTAACAATATTGTTACTAATTGAATTGGTATCAGTGCAGCAAGAAACTATTCTAGAGGTGGACTTGTTAATAGACCCGGTTTCTACACAATTGAGCTAACTCAACAAGATGGTAATACAGTGACGGAAAAACTTTCACTAGCATATGAATTTGGTCGGCGTCACAGTTCACAACCAGCTATCTTAATCATGCAACTTTGTGATGATATTTATCGTCAGCTCGAAGCTAGTAATCAAGTTGTTAAAAGACGAATTGCTGGCGAAGAAAAATTTACTGAAACAATTTTCAAACCAGAGTCTTTTGTTACTCTGAATAGAGAAGCAAGGTTTATAGATATTCTTATACCTTAACTGAGGTGATTCAAATGAAGTACAGTGCAGATGATATTATTATAAATAAAAACCCTGAATTACAACAGCTATCAAATGGGAAATGGAAGCAAGTCTGGGATATTGTTCTCAAAAAAACGATTTCTGAAACAATTAATCTAAAAGATATTTCGAAAAAATTATCTCACGAAGATTTTGATTTTGATGTTCAAGTACAGATAACAAAAGGAAAATATCTTAAAGTTTGTGTAACACTTAGTAGGGATACAAATCCTTACCATCACGATCATAGTATTTTTGCTATATACAGAATGTTTGAAAATCTAGAGCAGTTGTTAGGCAGTATTGATACTATCCAAGGACAAAAAACCGAAGATAGATGGAGTCCTTATAGAAAGACTAAAAGAACTCAAAAGAGTTAGTTTAGATTAAAGAATTAAGAGTCTCTCAAAGTTGAACTTTATTTATATAAAAATGAAAGAAGTAAGTAGTTGGACATAATTAAAGTGGCTCTCCCAGAGTGGTTATAGTAAATGAGTAGTTTAAATGAGCTTAACCCATTCAAGAGCAAAGGATTCAACAAAATAAAAAGCTTTTTTTCTTAAAATTGCTTTTTAAAATCTTGATAAGCCTTGCTTGGCAAGGCTTGTAGGAATCATTTTATGCTAATTTATCATAACTACTCTGGGAGAGCCATTAAAGTTAACTGTGAGGACAAGGCAACAGTGCGCCCAGCGTCGACGTTGGAGGCTGGGCGCAACAGGCAACAGGAAATAGGCAACATCGATATTTAGTGTTTTTATTGACGATGTTGCCTCCTGCCTCTTTCCCTTTCTCCTTCTCCTGTCTTCTGCCTGGGAGCCTTCTGCCTCAAAACCAAGCCAGGTAAGGAATCTTACATCGAACTCAGGTTACCCACCCAAAACATTGGTTATTCTTGTTATGATACGACAAAATAATAGCAAAAGTTGACCAACCACCTGTATAAATGGAAGAGGTTTTGCCTATGAAACTGCTATCACTGACTAAAGTTCTCACCGCAGGAGCGATCGCCCTAGGTGGGTTGACTCTCGCCAGTCAACCTAGCCAGGCTCAAAAAACCACCTTCTTTTGTGGTATAAGCAACGGAGTACCGACAACCTTTGCCAGCACCTCAAGGGGCAATGTCCCAGTAATTCGCTGGGTGTCTTCCTATTTCAGTAGTTCTGGCTATACCCCCGAGCGACGCTGTCAAGAAGTATCGACAAGATTCCAGAATTACTACAATAACGGCAGGCTGAACTATATCACTACCGGGATTATGAATGGTCAACCCGTTGTCTGTGTTACTAGCAGCAACGGGGGTTCTTGTAGTGACTTGTTATTCACCCTCAAGCAGGGGCAGAATGCCAGCCGAACGTTACAAAAACTATTCGATATCCGTGTTGGTGCAGCAGGTCCCCTTTACGAAGGTTCTAATAGCTCTAATGCCTCTGTCTACATCGATATGAATAACTATCTCAAGACTGCTCCAGTGGAGAATGCTACCTCTCCTAACCCTCAAACAACGTCACCACCGAATAATAGTAATCCCCCAGGCGCAGAACCAGGTGATGTGATGTGGTAAAAGCGACTTTCACTAAACTAATGCTCGTTACCTGTAGTAGTTTGTTGTATCAACTTTCAGTACAGGCGCTACCTGAAACTGTTTCGATACCAGTAGTTGCCCCCAGCCTTATACCGGAAGAGCAGCAGGTAGAGGAACTGCATCAACTAGCCCAAGCAATCACTGTCAAGGTGCTGTCGGGAAAAACCTGGGGTTCAGGAATTATCATTGACAGGCGAGGACAAATTTATACAGTTTTGACTAATCGTCATGTACTGACCCCAGCAGACTCCCATCGCGTTCAGACAAGCGATGGTCGCATCTATCCAGCATCTATATCCAGAGACTTGGAATTTAAGGGGAATGATTTGGCATTATTGCAGTTCCGCAGTGCTGAGAAAACCTATACAGTGGCATCCCTGGGGAATTCATCAACCCTTGCAGTTGGGGATGAGGTGTTTGCCGCTGGCTTCCCTTTTTTAACTGAGGCATATCAATCTCCTTTGTCCTCTATTGATCGGGGAGGGTTGGGCGGATTTATCTTTACAAGGGGACAAGTTTCTTTAGTACTAGAACAGGCTTTGGTTGAAGGCTACCAAATCGGCTATACCAATGATATTCGTAAAGGGATGAGTGGCGGCCCCATACTAAATCGTCGGGGTGAGGTGATTGGCATTAATGGAATGCATGCCTATCCACTTTGGGGCGATCCTTATATATATCAAGATGGCTCTAAACCTAATCAATCTCTGCGCGAATATATGAGACGCTATAGCTGGGGAATTCCGGTTGAAAAGTTTATGCAGCTAGCTGGGCAATTTTCCTCAGAGGATACCTTATCGCCCAGTTCTGGTCAGTTACCAACAAGACTGCCTGCCGAACGCCCGGTTATACCTAATCAAAGACGATCTAGTCCACTGCCAGAATTACTGTGGTGAAGCTGATCCAACTATTTAAGTTTATGGCATGGTTCAATATGTAGAGTGGCAAGGTAACACATAGGGGTGTTAGTCTGGGGAACTTTTAGAACTTTGTCCCGGAGTCCAGTGTCTCCCCCTGCTCCCCCTGCTCCCCCTGCTCCCTACTTTTGCCTTTTGCATGCAAGCCTTTTGCCTTTGAGCGTTCTGCGAAGCAGCGACGTAGTCTAGCGAGTCCCTGCTCCCCCTCTAAGCGTGTTAACCTATTTTGAACCATGCCAAGTTTATTTGGGTTTGAGGTGAAATGATTAAATTTTCTGAGCAACTATCGACAGTACTGGCTGGTACAGCAATTGTCAGTGCCATTGTAGTCGTGCAGCCCCAAGCGACATTTGCCCTAACTGGCGAACAAGTCAACGATATTGCCCGTGAGATTACGGTTTTGATTCGTGGAAATCAAGGACATGGTTCTGGGGTAATTATTTCCCAGAATGGCAATACTTACTATGTCCTTACTGCCAACCATGTTGTTGCTACTCAAGATGATTACAAGATTGTCACTCATGATAAAAAAGTTTATCAACTTGATTATGGCAAGGTGAAACATCTGACTGGAGCTGATTTAGCGGTCGTTGAGTTTACCAGCGATAAAGAGTATAAAACTGCAAAGCTTGCAGATTCTGACACTGCTGCTGAGGGTAAGCCAGTCTTTGTTTCTGGATGGCCCCGCCTGACAACAGTGGGTAACGCAGCTGGGGGAACACTTGTGCGCCAGTTCACCGATGGTCGGATATCAGGTTTTCTGCCTCAGCCTCTTGAAGGTTATGAGATGATTTACACCAACACGACTCTCGGTGGTATGAGTGGGGGACCTGTTTTAGATGCAGGAGGGCGCGTGCTTGGTATTCATGGTTTAGGAGATACTGAAGATCCACGGCGACTGCAGAGAGAAGGACTGAGTCAGGAAGCAGCTACTAACATTTCTAGTTTGATTAAGCCTGGTTTTAATTATGCCATTCCCATTAATACTTTTTTGGCACTGGCACCCCAGCAACGAATTTATTTGAACTTAGAAGTAGAAAACACACCAGCACCAGAGTTAGGGGCTCCTTATGTGGGTAATAATGAAAACGATCCCCGCGACACGATGGATGTTAGTGAGGTCTTCAAAAATATCAATGAGGGTGTAAACACGATTCGCAATATGTGCGGTTTATTTGGTTGTTAGGTCTTCTCTTAAAAAGGGCGATCGCCCTCAACTGCGATCGCCTGGTAATATCAAATCCGGTTGAATAACCATACTTTTTGGTGAGGGGAGCTTCTGAGCAGGGAGCTTCTGAGCAGGGAGCAGGGAGAAAGGGAGATGATTATGAGTCAATTAAAGCCAAATAAGCTTAAATTAAGATTTAATCCCACTTTAACTGCTTATAAACTCAATAATCTCACTGGATAATCACATTTTCAAGCATTTAATTTCTCCCCCGCTCCCCGCTCCCTGCACCGGGTGCAGTCTCAACCAAGAAGTTTGTGATCTACTGAGTCTGTTTTGAAGCCCCCGACAGAATCTTTGATTTGTCGGGGGAGAACGTCACATAACTAACTAATCGTTCCCGTCAGCGGTGAACTCGCAGTGGCACAACTTTTCACTGGAATCCGTCCAGCCAGATAAGCCAGCCGCCCTGCTTCCGTTGCCAAACCCATTGCCTGCCCCATTGCCACTGGGTTTTCAGCAAGAGCGATCGCACTGTTAATCAACAACGCATCTGCCCCCATCTCCATTCCATAAGCAGCCTCACTCGGGGTGCCAATGCCAGCATCGATGACAACCGGAACCTTCGCCTCCTCAATAATAATCCGAGTATTTGCCTCAGTCTTAATCCCTTGCCCCGAACCAATGGGCGAACCCAAAGGCATTACTGTCACACACCCTATTTCTTCCAGACGCTTCGCCAACAGCGGATCGGCATTGATATAAGGCAAAACTGCAAAACCTTCCTTAACCAACTGTTCTGCCGCCTGCAACGTGCCAATGGGATCGGGTAACAAATACTTGGAATCGGGAATCACTTCCAACTTGACAAAATTATTATCCTCTTGCCCCAACAGCTTCGCCATCTCCCGTCCCAAACGCGCCACCCGCACCGCCTCGGAGGCAGTTTTACAGCCAGCGGTATTTGGCAGCATCCACAGCTTAGTCCAATCTAGTGCCTCTGCCAAACCTTCATGTCCTGGCGCTTTCGTTTGCACCCGACGCACGGCAACCGTTACGATCTGGCTACCACTAGCGGCAATACTCTGCTGCATCTGCTCAATACTGGAATACTTCCCAGTACCAGTCATCAGGCGAGACTGAAAAGTGCGACCCGCAATAGTCAACTTATCGGTTGCTGTTGCTGTTGTCGGGGCGGGTTTAGTTGAGATATCTGTTTGTGCCGATGAACCATTGAGCAAGCCTGCTTTTACAGGAATCGAATTGTTAGAAGAATTGGTTAAAGAAGTCATCACTAAGGGAGTGCGAGCAGTTTTAGAGTAAAAGCGATCGCAGCGAAAATGTTTCAGTAGGGGGTCAGACTTTTGCTGCAAAATTAGGTCTGCCAGCAAAGATGCCGTTACCGGGGCAAGTAAAATCCCGTTGCGATAATGACCCGTTGCCAAGATTAAATTGTCACAGGATCCGGTACCGAGAATGGGCAACTCGTCAGGAGTTCCTGGTCGAAATCCCCACCAAAATTCATCAATTGACCAGTTTTGTAATTCCGGATAGAGGCGAATCCCTCTCTCTAATAAAGTCTGAATGCCCTTAGGGGTATTATAAGGAGTCCAGCCAACTTCTTCTACCGTTGCCCCCATCAGTAAGCGTCCGTCTCGCCGAGGCACCAAGTAAGTTTCCGGACCAAATAGCACTCGCTGGAGGGGTAAGGGCTGATGGTTTTCCTTGGGCATTCGCACCGACAGAATTTGTCCTTTCACTGGACGCACTGGCAGAGGTAATAATTGATTAGACCAGGCTCCGGTAGCTAAAACATACTTTTGAGCCTGAAATTCCCCCTCAGAGGTTATGACGCTGCTTACTTGCCCCTGTTTTTGCCCAATGGCTTCAACGGCAACCCCTTCGTGCAAATCAACTCCCAGTGCTTGTGCTGCTTGTAACAGGGCTTTAACTAAAATACGGTTATCAACTTGGGCATCTTCTGGATACCACCAGCCACCAACAACCTCTGAACCGAGTCCTGGTTGATATAGCTTAATTGCCTCTTTATCTAACCAAATAGCTGTCGGCTCACTTTTCATCTCAGACTGCGGCTGCTCGTACACTGGTGCTAAAATGCCGCAGGGCCAGTAACCCGTATTTAAGCCAGTCAATTCTTCTAGCTTGCGAATCCATTCTGGATATAACCACCGCGACTTCAGGCATAAATCCAGCATCGGACCCGGAGAAATGGCTTCTGCTTGAGGTGCCAGCATCCCGGCAGCTGCGTGGGTAGCGGCTTGCTGAAAGTCGCGGCTGAGGACAGTGACGGTTGTGCCACGGAGTTTGAGATCAACGGCGATCGCCAGACCAATCACACCGCCACCAATAATCAGAATCTCACTTGTTGCATTCATTTAACTAAGTAGTAGGACAAAATTAAAGTTAACTATAGAGGTATAATTAATCTGCGTGTCTTCAGACTGCACAGACTCAAAGCACTATTTATATTCTGCGCTAAATTGAGATATCGGAACTATTTATTCTAAATTCTGCAGGTTGGAAAGACATGGCCTTGCTCCAGGGGCGATCGCTTCCCTAACCCGCTCAATATCCAGATTCAGGATGTCGGCGATCGCTTCCACCGTAAAACCACGTGCTAAGTAGTTAGGACATAAATATTTTCGGTTAAGACATCAGGGGAGTGGTGTAGGGTGGGCAGCAGGAAAATTTGCCGAGATTTAGGGGAAGATTGTCAGAACACCACAGAATGGCTCTCCTGTATCTATGGTGATAAGCAGAGGTTATCTAATGAGCGGGCGCAAGCCTTGCGCCCCTACAGCAGGATAATTCCCCAAATG
>JBFRWF010000410.1:0-18551 GCA_051439465.1 Xenococcaceae cyanobacterium
TTACTAAACCGAAAATCTTAAAAACATACCCTTAAGAGCCCTGCTTCCCCTGCTCCCCCTGCTTCCCCTGCTCCCCCTGCTCCCCCTTCTCCGTTCCCTGTTCCCTGTTCCCTACACAAAGACACACTGACGTGTCAATGCTTTTTTCAGCAAAACTTGATAATCCAGATCGCTGACAATGTAAGCACCAAACCGCGCCAAGTGGGGATTTTGCATTTGAGCATCAAAAAGAATGAATCCCCGCTTTCGTAAATACTCAACCAGCTTTACCATCGCTACTTTTGACCCTTCAGGAATCCGGTAAAACATCGATTCCCCAATAAAAGCGCCCCGGATGACAATGCCCAAAATGCCTCCAGCAAGCTGATCTTCCTGCCAAGTCTCGAAACTATGTGCCCAGCCAGCTTGATGCAGTGCCAAGTAAATCTCTAGTAGTTCCGGAGAAATCCAGGTGCTTTCTCGATCCGCACAACCTTCGCACACAGCTTGGAAATCTCGATTAATCGCTACAGTAAAGCGCTCTTGATTCAGGACACGCCGCAGGGACTTCGGGTAGCAAAATCGTTCATCAAGGGGAATGAGCGCCCGCTGACGGCTAGAATACCAGCCTAAATCTCCATTTTCATCTGCCATGAGAAAGTAACCTTGGGCGTACCCATCAATTAGGGAAGGAATATCCCATTCCATGTCATTTGTCAGCGATCAGTGGTCAGTGGTAAATAATAAATAACAGATAACAAATAACATAATGACAGCTGAACCAATTCCACCCATTACCTTACCTCCGATCCAAGATCCTATTCGGGAAGGCGAGTGGTTGAAAAACGTTTTGCACACCTGGCTTGATCGAGAATTTATTCCTGAACCAATTAACGAGAAAATTGCCCAGAGAGCTTCCCAAATCTTTGTCCGGCAGCGTCTTGAAGGAGAAAATGACCTGGGAGCCCTGGTAATTGCCATTGTAACAGAGATGCAGGCGTTTAACTTTAGAGAGAGTTTTTATAGCGAGTTTGCGATCGCCAATGCTGTCAGTGAATTGCTCCTAGACAGTATGGGTATTGATCGCTGCTGTGGACAATGAATGGTTGAGAGAGGGAACTTCGGATCAGGGAATAGGGAATAGGGAACTTCGGATCAGGGAACATGGAACATGGAACATGGAACAGAGAACAAAGTCAAAAGTCAAAAGCGAGCTGTACTAGTACGCATAGACAAAAAACTAATAACTAATGACTAATTACTAATGACTAATAACGGAATCCGGGTCTAAAATTCCTTTTATCAATTTGTTGTCTTTTTCTTCCCCTGCTTCCCCTGCTTCCCCTGCTCCCTCTGCTTCCCCTGCTCCCTCTGCTCCCTCTGCTCCTCCTGCTTTCCCTGCTCCCCCTGCTCCCTATTCCCTACTTCCCTCAAAAAAGGGGTAGTTAACCCATAAACTCTTGTTACCAGCTAGACTTAACCACTCCTGGCAATAACCCTTCATGGGCCCATTCTCGCATTACATGGCGAGATAGACCAAAATCACGGTAGTATCCTCTGGATCGTCCCGTCACCCAGCAGCGGTTGCGCCTGCGATTTGGCGCACTATTGCGCGGTAATTGTTGAATTTTGCGATGGATTTCCAACTTCTCCCTCTGGGATGATGCCGTCCGAAACTGTTCCTTCAACTCATCCCGCTTAGCAGCGTACTTCTCTACGAGACGATGGCGCTTTTTCTCGCGCTCAACCATGCTTTTTTTCGCCATAAACCTTGCTAGTATTCCTCGATTAAAGACAGCATCCTTTATCTTATCCGATGGTTCTACTCAGAAGCAGCATATTCCGAATCCAGCGTTGGCTCAAAAACTGCAGCAGAAGGACACAAATAAGCCAGCACGCAAGCGCCACAATTGGGTTTCCGTGCTTGGCAAATTGCCCGACCATGATAAATCAGGCGAATTGAAAAATTTTCCCACTCCGGTTGGGGCACAAGTCGCATCAAATCGTGTTCAATCCGTACCGGATCTGTATGTTCTGTTAATCCCAGCCGCTTGCTGAGACGCTTTACATGGGTATCCACTGTCACCCCTTGAATTATCCCATAAGCATTGGCGAGAACCACATTAGCCGTCTTGCGGGCAACTCCGGGCAAACTGACCAATTTTTCCATCTGCTTTGGCACTTCACCCCCAAATTCCCTGACAATCTTCTGACAAGCAGCTTGGATATTTTTGGCTTTATTGCGATAAAAACCCGTGGAACGCACCAGATTTTCCAGTTCCTCTAGTTCAGCATTAGCCAGGGAAGGAGCATCAGGAAAGCGCTCGAATAAGGCTCGGGTTACTTGATTAACCCGTTCATCGGTACATTGAGCCGAGAGGATGGTTGCTACCAGAAGTTGTACTGGAGTTTCATAGTTGAGGGTGCAGGCTGCATCTGGATAAAGGCCCTTGAGAAGAACCAGAATCTCAAGCGATCGCTGCTGTTTGGCAGCCCATTTACGGGTGATACTCACAGCAAAAACCTATTGGAAGAGTTGTTGTATCCCAGTCAAATTGGCAGTATCCCGAATAATCAAGAATACTCCCAAACCGAGCAGCAGGACTAATCCAGTTTGCATAATCCCCTCCTGAACTTTGATAGGTAATGGTTTACCTCGCAATCCCTCTATCACCAAGAAAGCCAACTGTCCGCCATCGAGAGCTGGTAGGGGCAAAATGTTGATAATCGCCAGGTTAATGCTAATCAGGGCAGCAAACTGGAAGAGATTCCCCACATCGTCACTGGCAAGTTTTGCCCCCACTGCGACGATCGCCACTGGACCTGCTACCTGTTCAGCGGTTTCCCCAAAATTACTAATTAGTTGCCCAAAACCTTGAGCAGTCAGCGTCGCAATGCGCTGGTATTCGCTGGTACCAGCAGTGAAAGCTTCAACCAGATTTTCAGCGCGGCGACGCACCACCTCACCGTTGGGAGCGAGCATGACTCCAATTTTACCTTTGCCGTCTTTGTCAGATTCCGGTGTTACGGTGAGAAAAATTGTTTTCTCGCCTCGCTGAATGGTGAATTGCAGAGGCTGGTTGGGTGAGTTTTGAATTTTTTCCCTGAGGGAAGTAATGGCTTCGGAGGATGGGCCTAGTTCTTGATAGTCTACTGCCAGAATAATGTCACCTGGCTCGATTCCTGCTTTAGATGCTGCCGAAATTTCCTCTGAGATGACTTCGGGAACCATAACTCCCGGCTGATAGTTAATATCCTGAAAGCCGATAGTTGCTGCCTGACCTACCAGAACTAAATAAGCAAAGATTAAATTAGCAATCACCCCTGCACTGATGACGATTGCTCGGTCAAGAATGGGGCGGTTGCGCAGCAGGTTGGGGTCATCTGGGGGAATATTGCTGTCGGGGTCATCATCGGGAAACCCGACGTATCCTCCCAGGGGGAAGGCTCGCACTGCATATTCGGTTTCCGATCCCTGATATTTTAAGAGGACTGGCCCAAAGCCAATGGAGAAACGATTGACACGAATTCCTTGAACACGCGCTGCTGTAAAGTGACCCAATTCGTGGACTACAATTAAAAGCGCCAAAACTGCGATCGCCGCCAAGATTGACATAGTGAGCAAAAATGTAAATTATCTAACTGTGTACATTGTAGTCATTATCCAACAGATTTCCGAGCAGTATTGGTAGGGGGGAGGTTGATCATCATCTCCCACACTCTTAAAAAGCCGACAATCCTGGAAGCTTGATAACGATTCAATGAACCGCAACCCAGCTTTCAGGATTGTGAGCATAAATTCAATTGAGTCTAAGAGCTAGAAATGAATACCTAACTAACCAGTCCTCGATTACTCAGCGGTTGCCAATTCTGTGCTGCCGCGAATGCGACGGCGTGTGAGAGTGTTATATAGCATTTGACCAATTGCCTTGATCAGATTGCCCTCTAGTTCCTGGAACATCTTCATATTCATGCCAAAGGCAGCATTGGCTTCATCGACAATCTGCTGGGCGGTTTTGTCATCGATGGGTAGATCATCCATGGTTTGGCGATATTTATTCTTAAACGCCTTCTCATCAAGAATGTCCTTAAATTCATAAAAAGCAGTACCTCCGCCATCTGAAAGATTCATTGCCCGTTGAGCAATGTTTTTGAGAATTTGCCCCCCAGACAAATCCCCCATATAGCGAGTGTAGGAATGGGAAACCAATAGTTCTGGTTGAGAGGCAGCTACTTCTCGAATGCGCTGCACATAGGCTTGTCCGGCAGTTGAGAGAGCAATCTCCTTTGGCCAGTTGGGACCATAGTAGAAATATAAGTCTTTCTCTAGACTCTGCTTGCGATTCAACTCAGGGAAGTAAATTTTTGAAACAATTGGGTGTTGACCGAGTCGTTCCATTTCCTCTTCCATCGCGCAATAGACGAAGTAGAGGTTAGCAACCAACTTCCGATAAGAGTTCTTTTCAACAACTCCTTTTAAAAAGCACTTGACAAAACCAACGTTTTCTGCCATAGTATGGGACTTTTTCGTTCCCTCGCGCAACATGGTTGCTAAATTGACACTCATGCTAAATTTCCTGTTTCTATGGTTTACTCTGGTGTATCAATCGTTACAAAAGCAAAAAAACCGCCTAATTGGGTAGATTAAACTGATTTAATGAGAGTTTTTATTAAGAATTTTTACAGCCAAGGGGGAGGGCAACAGCTTACAACCCGCCAACTGTGCTAATCCGTTGTGTCCAAAGTCTAAGCTGAGAGCTTGTTTGAAAAAAATGATGAACAATTCTCGCCTGGTTAAAATTAGCAAATATCTTAGTTATCACCTGCGACATCATCCTGACAAACTAGGTCTTCAACTTGCCCCTGGAGGTTGGGTGTCTGTGGATAAACTACTGACTGCGTGCAGGGAGCACAAGTTTCCGATTAACCGCACTCAGTTGAATGAAGTAGTCGAACGTAACGACAAAAAACGCTTCTCCTTCGACACGAGTGGCACTCGCATTCGCGCTAACCAAGGACATAGTGTAGAGGTAGATTTGCACTTAGAGCCTCTTGTCCCTCCAGATGTGTTGTATCATGGCACCCGAGAGGGTGCAGTTAAGTCAATTCTTGACCAGGGGTTGTGCAAAATGTCGCGGCACCACGTTCATCTATCCACAGACATTGCCACAGCAAGAAATATTGGTAAAAGATGGGGTTGCCCGGTAATTTTTGCAGTTGATGCCGCTTCGATGCACAAGGCAGGTTATACGTTCTACTGTTCAGATAATGGAGTTTGGTTAGTGGATTGGGTTCCACCAGAGTATTTCAAACAATACTTCGGATAGCAATTTTGCAGCGATCGCCCGCGCCAAGTCCACCCCCAGCCCAGTAAGCTGTCACGGCATGGTTCAAAATAGGAGAGCTCCCGGGAGCAGGGGGAGCTCACAAGGGTAGGTTTTTAACATTTAACCGTGAAACTGACACGGTCGACTGGGAGACACGGTCGACGGGGAGATAAATTTGCCACGAAAAAATCAGCTTTCTCCCTCTCACCCACTCTCCCACTCTCCCTCTCTACAAGCTGAATGTAAAAAACCTACACTTGTAAGCTCCCCCCCTCTCCCCCTCTCCCCCTCCTGACAAGGGTAGGTTTTTTACAAAGGTTCTCGGTGAGGGTGAGACAAGGGAGATTAGAAGACAGGTAGACTTCGAAGATAATACAAACGAAACGAAAAATGGTGTTTTCAAGGATTATTGTAATACTTGTAACCGAACTATTCTTGTACGGTCTTCCTCCCTTGTCTACTTTCCCTCCTTGTCCACCTTGTCTCGCCTTAACTAGTTTGTAAAAAACCTACCCCTGTGAGGTAGGGGGAGCTCCCGGGAGCAGGGGAACGACTCATAATGGACTGCTATATTCCCTATTCCCAACTTTTGCCTTTTGCCTTTTGCCTTTTGCCTTTGAGCGAAGCGAGTCCCTGTTCCCTTCAAAAAGGGGGTAGTTAACCCGGATTTGGTATAAATGAGCAATTCCAAACATCTTTAGAAAGAATTTAGGATTCATGCTTATAATCAGTACAGGATATTTTACTTCCGACCACAGTTCTTAGGGAACCTTTACAGAAAACTATAGTCGACACTAATCTGGTGATGCCCCGAATACTCGTAATTGACGACGACCCTGCAATCTCAGAATTAGTCTCCATTAATCTGGAGATGGCTGGTTATGACATCAATCAAGCAGAAGATGGTATAAAAGGTCAGGCTCTAGCAGTGCAATTGCAGCCAGACCTGATTATGCTCGATTTGATGCTGCCTAAAGTAGATGGCTTTACCATCTGCCAGCGACTACGTCGAGATGAGCGCACTTCCGATATTCCGGTACTGATCTTGACAGCTTTGGGTCAAACTCAAGACAAGGTCGAAGGTTTCAATGCCGGTGCCGACGATTACCTAACCAAGCCTTTTGAAATCGAAGAAATGCTAGCGAGGGTGCGGGCTTTGCTGCGGCGGACAGATCGAATTCCCCAAGCGGCAAAGCACTCGGAAATCCTTAACTATGGTCCGTTGACGCTTATTCCCGAACGATTTGAAGCAATTTGGTTTGACAAGACAGTCAAGCTGACTCATCTGGAGTTTGAGTTACTCCACTGTTTGCTGCAACGTCATGGCCAGACAGTTTCTCCCAGTGAAATTCTCAAAGAAGTTTGGGGTTATGACCCAGACGACGATATCGAAACCATCCGGGTACATATCCGACATTTGAGAACCAAGTTAGAGCCCGATCCTCGCCACCCTCGCTATATCAAGACTGTGTACGGTGCTGGTTATTGTCTGGAGTTGCCCAGCAGCGAACAGTTAACCGTAGATCCTGACACAGCTACTGTTTAAGATGCTCTCTAAATATTTATTAAAAGAAAAGAGCTCCTATGACCAAGCACTATGTTTTCTTTGTCAGAAATACCTTACCTCAGTCTAATTCTGCTGCCTTGGTTCAGATAGTTGAATTAGCCAACGCGGCAGCAAACCTGAATTACTCAACAGTTTTAGTCTATCTGCAAAAAGGAGCTGCGGCTTTCAATCCCGTTAATTGGATTAACCCATTTCGACCCAGACAGCCAGAAGAAAACTTAATCAAATTTTACAATATTCAGGAAAAGCTAAAAGTTGTTTCACTCTCGATGCCCTGGCCTATTGATCGGGCAAAGAGCAAGTGGATTAACTCCAGTACGATAGCATGTAAGTATTATTTACCGATTCATATTTTTCCTGGCGCTAAAATTGTTCACACTAGAGACTGGAATTGTGTCAAAGCGGCAATTCAGCACGGAGTTCCCGCTATCTATGAGCATGACCACTACGAAAAAAAACAATATGAGCCTGAAATTGTCCATAACCCACTTTTTCAAGTCACTGTAACGGTGTCTGAGCCAGTTAGGGAAGATCTGATCCAAAATGGGATGCCACCGGAAAAAGTGATTAAGCTTCATAATGGCTTCAATAATTTGTTTTTTGTCAGACAGCCTGAAAAAGCTGAAGAATGGCGACAAAAACTGCTTGTAGATGGGCGCAAGCATTTGGTAGTCTACGCAGGAGCTTTGTACAAATTTAAAGGAATTGATCTGCTAATTAATGTTGCCAAAGAACTGCCACATATTCAATTTGTGCTGGCAGGCGGACCTGAATCGCAGGTACAAGTATATCAGCAGATGGCCCTCGAAAAGCAGGTAAAAAATGTGACTTTTTTGGGCTACATCTCCCATGAAAAGCTAGCAAGCTTACTCCAAGCTGCTGATGTTTTGACATCCCCTCATTGTTCTGGGAAAGCAGCTACTATAACTTCTCCAATGAAGTTATTTGACTATATAGCTGCTGGAGTTCCCATTGTGGCAACTGAAATTCCACCATTGAAGGAATTTAGAGCTTCAAATCTAGTAGCGTACTGGTGTGAGCCAGATAACCCAACTCAGTTTCATCAAGGTATTCAGTATATTTTGGAAACATATCCAAGACAACCTGAAGGTTATATAAATAAAGTTGATTTTATTAAGCAATTTTCTTGGGAGAATAGAATATTAAAAACTCTGGATCATATAGACCATTCTCTTCGTCCAACCCCCTATGTTAGCAGTTCTATAATATCTCATAATAAAGCTATTTTCTGACTAGGGAACAGGGAACAGGGAACAGGGAACAGGGAACAGGGAACAGGGAACAGGGAATAGGCAACAGGCAACAGGCAACAGGCAACAGGGAATAGGTAATAGGTAATAGGTAATGGAGAATAGGTAATAGGTAATAGGTAATGGAGAATAGGTAATGGGGAATAGGGAATAGGTAATGGGGAACAGGAAGTAGGGAACAGGAAGTAGGGAGTTTAAAATGTCTGAAATACAGTCTTATAGAGACCTAAAGATTTGGCAAAAAGGATGGATATATTCCCCGTTCCCCGTTCCCCGTTCCCTGTTCCCCGTTCCCTGTTCCCTTTTGATTACTGTCCCGGCTTAAGTGGATAGCCAAGTTATATTTAGCATTTTTGCCCGGTTATCTTTCTTAAAAACTTCCGCCAGTAACGATTTAATTTAGAGTTAAAGGATTCTCGCGGTCGCCAGCCTGACCATAATGTACGGTCGAGATACTGGAAAAATAACTTCTCTGTAGGCTTGTAATTTATTTTAAAATTCCAGGGTTTATTACCTGTAGCGAAATGAATAATATAGGGAGCATTAACTATATTTCTATACATATTTTCCGTAAATGGACTCTCTCTCCATGATTGAAATCTATGTATGTGAGGTGTTTGATTCCATCTCGGATCAAGCTCTCCCCATTTACCCGCAAGAATTGCATTTAGGCCATCTTGATCCCACCAGCGGACACGCTCTCTATACTTCTCAAGGTACTCAATAACCTTGACAGTGATGTTGTCAGTCCGCCACTTTTCTAGATTGATGACTAGAACACCTGCATTAAAATATTTGTAATCTGAAGGAATCCCTAATTCTTTGTATGTTGCCAGTCCATAGCGAGATGATACGTAAGGTGCTCCCATATCTTGCACAGCCAGGAGATAGTTGTCTTCTAAATCCATATCCCATAACTTCCTTAAATCTTCTCTTAGGACTAGATCGCTATCTAGATAAATTACCTTGCTTAAGTCATCTGGCAACAAGTAAGGGATAAGCAATCTGTAGTAGGTAGCAATTGTCACATAATCTGACACTTTCACATTCTCTAGAAGGGCCAGCATCTCAGAAGTTCGGGATTCTAACCATTGGATTTCAAGCTCGCCTTTCTCTCTAACTAGTGATTTCATTATTTTACGTTTATTCAACCATTTAATTCCCCCATCAATTACAAATAAGACTATTTTTTGATTGCTTTTTAGATTTTCAATTAAAGAGTAAAGCATTACACAAAGCGGCATTGCATATCTATTGTCAGCAGCGCAAACAACAGCGAGCAGCTCGTTTTCTGAAGCATTTTTAAGTCTACTCTTCATTTCAATTGGTTACCTAGGGATATTTTCTTCAAAGAATTCGATAGTTTTGACAAGGCGCACAGCTGAGTCGTAGGATTCCTCAAGTAATTCATGCTGTTCTTCCGGGTTTTCTATCAAGCCGTCAGCCACTAACCGCAGGGAACCAAGCAGGGAGTTAAGGCTGGTGCGGACTTCGTAAAAAAGATGAGTCCGGAATTCAAGGGAGGCTCGCAGGGAGCCTTCATTAAACGACCTGACAGCTTTAGATCTAGGTTGATCGGCAAATTGCATTGAGTACAGACGGCCATAGTAGCCCCCCTTCTCGATCAGTTCTTGGTGTTTGCCAATTTCTACAATCTGTCCTTTATCCAGCACGGCAATTTGATGAGCTCTTTGCACAGTAGAAAGTCGGTGAGCAATTACCAGGGTAGTGCGATCGCGGCAGAGTTCATCAATTGCCTGCTGCACCAGTCGCTCGGAAACCGTATCCAGAGCGCTAGTGGCTTCATCTAAAATCAGGATGTCTGGGTTTCGCAGCAGTGCGCGAGCGATCGCTATCCGTTGTCGTTGCCCTCCAGAGAGCAGCACGCCGCGATCGCCAATCTCAGTATCAAACCCTTTGGGCAAGTTAACAATGAATTCATAGGCATTTGCTCTTTTTGCCGCTTCAATGATCTCGGAGGAAGTGGCATTCTCCAACCCATAGGAAATGTTGTAACGCACCGAATTATTAAACACAAATGTATCCTGACTCACCACCCCCATTCCTTGTCTGAGTGTTTTTAAGTCATATTCCCTTAAATCTTTTCCATCGATGGCGATCCGACCCTCAGTGGGGTCGTAAAATCTAGCTAACAAATCTGCTATAGTTGACTTCCCAGCACCCGAAGCGCCAACTAGGGCGATCGTTTGACCTTTCGGAATCCATAAATCTATCCCCCTAAGCACCAAATCGTCGTGACCAGGATAGGAAAAACTTACCCCTTCAAAGTGAATGCCTTTTTCTAACTTTGTATAAGATTCATGACCCTTAACCATAAAAGGTTTATTATCTCGGCGCAAGAAATCAGCAGCTATCTCCACACTGGGAGCAGCATTGGCAAATCGACTGCGACTATTGTTTAATTGAGACACAAAAGGAAGTAATCGGAACAGAAATACCAGATAAGTCAGCAGAATTGTGGAAAAAGACTGGAGCCGATCTGAAAATAGAGAACGCCCCAATAATACCATTACTATTATGGAAATAATTCCAGAAATTTCGTTGAACGGACCAATCAGTCCAAAGACAGCTTGTGACTCGAAATCAGCTTGCTCTCGTCCCCGGATGTATTTTTGAATTAGCTGATATTCCCCCTCTTCATTACTAACAGTTTTGATTAAGCGAATTCCCGTCAATATCTCTAATAACTTGTTAGAATATTTTCGGGATTCATGGGAGAGAATTTTACCATATTTCTTGGCCATTTTAACAAAAAATTGATTGGCCAGAGCTACTAGGATCAATAAAAAAGTAGAGATGACAGTTAGTTGCCAAGAAATGAAGAGCAGAACAAAAATAAATACGAAAATACTCAAGATAGTTCTGAACATCTCAATAGCAGTTCGGAGAGCACCTGCTGCCCTACTAACCTCTGAGCCAATACGATTAATAATGTCTCCGATTTTGTTTTTAGAATAAAAATCTAAATCAATCTCTAATAGGAGTTTAATTCCCTCTAGCCGTATACTGTTAACGAGGGAACGAGAAAGATGACCAGCAACTAGTACATTGGCATAGTTCGCAGCATTTTTGAGGATAATTGTCAGCAGTACTACCCCAAATATGGCAATTAATCTAGTGTCTCCCGAAAAGCGGTCAAACAAGGAGATAAATTTATGAATAATTGGTGATCCTGCTTGGAAATCAATCATATCCTGACCGACAAATGCCAGCAAAAGAGGCACTAATAAAGCAGTCCCCACCCCGTTGAAAAGCGCCCCCGAAAATCCAAGGAGGACATTAAAAAAAATGAGGAAGGGATATTTAATGGCCAATTTCAGAAGTAGCTCATTAGAAGTCATTGGGATAAGGTAATCAAGATTACAAGCAGCTTACTGGCTTATTGCAGGCGTTTAATCACTCCAGAAAGAATCTCTGCCATTCGCTCTATACTATAGTACTGGACACATCGCTGTCTGGCTTGCATCCCTTTAGCATTCGCAGCATCTAAATGCTCAAATATCCACTTGATTTTATCAGCAATTTGTTCCGGGAAACTTGGTTCGGCCAAATAACCCGTGTCCCTCAAAATTTCAGGAATATCGCCAACGCGAGTGGACAAAATTGGCTTGGCCATTGCCATACCGTCTGTCAGTTTGAGGGGAAATTGAGCTTGAGCTGCGGGGGTATACCGCTGGGGAACTATCACAACATGAGCCGCAGATACCACCTCTGGCATGACCTGAACGGGATATCTTGGCAGCTTGATAATCCACCGCCCCCATTGCTCAATCAATTGATTGTCATAATCATCGTAAGGGCTTCCTCCCACAATCACCAGCCTCAAGTCTGACTGATTGAGCTGATCTAAGGCGATAAGAACGTCTTCTAGTCCTTTGTAAGGTCGCGGTGCGCCAGGAAACATTAAAATTCGATACCCAGCTAGACCATACTTGGTTCGACTCTCCTGGGGGTCATACTGTTCAGGGGAAAATATTGAAGTATCTTTCCCATTCGGGACATATACTCCTCCAAAGCGTTCTTGCAAAAACTTAGTGTGTATTGTAATTGCATCTGCATGGGAAACTAAGCTTTCCATCCATTTTAAATAAAGGGGATGATCGGGATATCTTAATGCCCCATCTTGCTTGAAGATATCTCTAGCAAGTTGCTTTAAACTAGGACGATATTTCCATTGTTCGCCTCCATACCAACTAAGTTCCCAGTCATCTATGTCCAAAATAAGCGGACGACGACTAATTATTTTTTTCACTATAGATAAACCAAAACTTGTGGTTTTTAGCTTAACTGCATAAATGATATCTCCATCAATTTTTTGCAGCAGTTCCTTGGCAGCGCTAATAATTCCAGAATAATATTGACAAGGAATAGAAACTATCGATATTTCAGGGGCATAAATAGTAGGGGCATCGCTATTGAACGCCAAACCAAGTATCTCTACTTCATAGTCAAGCTTTCTCAAGGCTTGGGCTAGCAAAAAGGGACGCACCGCTCCTCCCCACCTGCCAGAACCACTGCTAGATAGATCGCTAACAATTAAGGATATCTTTTCCATTGTCTACCAAGATTATCTATTTGACAGCTTTGTCACTCCCATGTGCCTCGCCTGAGCCAGAAAAAGCAAGTGAGTGCTGTTTACAGTATAGTTTGTGCTCTACTGACAACACTTTTCTTCTAAAGCTTCTTTGTTAAATAGAGGCTTAACACCAATAAAAATCTCTTTTTCCCTTGGAATATTTTGAACCGAGTTCACTTCAGTCATGTAATCACATCCAATTGCGTTAGCTACTTCAACACAGCGTACACGGACACTATGGAAATGAGATCGACCGCCTATAAATAAAACTTTTTGAAAAACAGAGCTATCGAATTTATGAAAGATTCTTTGTGTCAAAGTTCTCTTCATGATCTTCATTAAGTAACTTTAATTTTTTATACTATTAGAACTAGGGGTCTCTACTACCTTGCTCAGCTTAATATTATCTCTGGCTAACTTAAACCGGCTTTCTTAAAGTGCTCGAATAACATTTCTCTGGTTAAACGCACACTACCATCTTCGGAAGGTTTAGGGGCATTACTTGGAGCATCATCTAAAATATTATCACTATACTTATTGAGTTCTTTTAGTAATTTTGCATCTCCTTTCGCATTGGCAGTAGCGGCAAAAGCTCTGATGATCGTATTTCCTTCTCTTCCAATGTAAGGATGCCCTAAATTAACTAATCTAACTCCCTGTTCACTGTTTATTTTATCATAAGCTTTCCATAACGTTAATTGATCTATATATTTACTGTCTTGAGATTCATCTAATAAATTCCAAAGTTGATTTACCCATTCATTGGTTAACTGTTTAGCTATCAAGGTATTTGATAGTCCTAAGATATTCATGGTTAATCTTAGAAATTCAAATCTCATATTCAGCCTAGCAAAAATACAGAAATCTCCTTGATTAAATAGTTTTCCAAATTTGTTTAAATCCTTCCTCACAACTAAGTCGGCATCTAATTGAAGAAGATTTTCTACGGAAGAATCATGTCTAAGTTCATGCACAAAGAAAATTCGTCGCGCTACAGAATATAAACGCTGTTCGTAAGGATGATTAAATTTTTTATTCTCAGCTATCATTTCAATATTTTCTGAATCATAATATTTTTGTAACTTGCTTTTAGGTATATTAATGGTTAATACTTTAACATTTACTCTAGAAGAATTATGCTGAATAGAATTCAACAAAATTTTTCCGTAATTAAGATACTTGTCATCAAAACAGGTACTAACAGTAATCTTGGCATCTTTGGGTTTAAATCCTTGAAATAACCGATTTAAATCTATCATTTTGATTTTTTTACTCTTGGTCAGCTCTACTGGTCTCACCGAGTGCAATACAACACTTTCATGCTATAATTGTAGCTCTCTAGTTGACAGTTTGACACCCACAATTTATGAATAAATATTACAAAAACGACCCTTGTGCTCTAAGGCAATTAGACTATAGTATAAGCGGGGAAGTGTGCTTATCTCCGAAAAATTAGGAATTAAACAACTCAGCTATACTAGCCGACAGTTGTGTCAATTCTTAGCCACTGAAATCCAAATCCAATTCCAGTCTGAGAAAAAGTAACTTCAAAAAGTTTGACATAACTTTTTCCTATCTGGTGCTAGTTTTTAGTAAATTTTTACTAAGATCGGCAGGGGAGTTTGGGTCGCGATCGCGGGGGATTAATAAAAGTTAACACAGTATCGTTTACCTCACAAGACCTCCAGCAGAAAAAATCTCTGGGGGTCGGGGCGCATTTATGTCAAAGTCAAACCCAAATGGTATTAAATCCAAAACTCTAATTTCAGGTCATAATAACCCGCTTGCTCAGGAGGATACTCTCCAGCCTCAATCTTCTCGATAATTTGCGGTAAGGCTTGAATAAACTCTGGACTACGATCTTTTGGATGCAGAGTCCAAGCTTGGGGATTGGCAAGAGTCCCTCGGAAATAGTCAGTTCGCTCTAGCTGCTTCGATACCATAATTTCCCAGGAATCCAACGCTCCCTTACCTGTGATGTAGTTCAAGGTTGTTTGCAACTTCACTGGCAACTTATCCATGAACTTTCGTCGGTAGGGACGCCAGATAATCGGCAACGGCAGTAACTCCTCGAAACCCTTGCAGTTGATTAGGTATACCCGACTGCCAAAAAACTTAAACTTGTAAAACCCATTGGGGTCCTTCTCATAAGGCATCCTTTGATACATACTCCCATCCCCTCTAGGTGGTCCCGTCAAGGGTCTAAAAGACATGATCTCAGGATGTTTTTCCATCAATTTCATCCCTTCTTCCACCCAGCTATAATCAGATTTTTGGTGCAGTAGCATGTCGCTGTCAAAGTGCAGCATATAGTCACTTTGCGCTTCTTCAATCGTAAAAATCGTCCCCAGAATGGGATAGCCTTTGTAGTTATGAGTTTGCCGGAGGAGGCTGCCAAAATGTTTGCGATAAACGCGATCGCGATAACCTGGATCGTAATTAATATCCACCACTCGATCTACTACACCAGTTTTAAGTAACTCCTCAGTGCGATCGCGTAATTCAGCCATAGTCCCAATACCAGGACGACCTAGTTTATCCCCCGATAGGGGTGCGGTATCCACAGCTAATACTCGCTCGCGAAACGGAAAATTACTCATTCCCACCAGATGAGGAATTGTATGCATCATAAAGGGAATATCGGTTCGCGCGACCAAAATCCAGAGCGAGCAGCTAGGAAAAGCCATTCAAATTACCTTCCTTTGTAATATCAGCTAAGGAGCAAGTTAGTTCCATCATTAGCAGCTATGATCTTTTTGATTTATGCTTTTTACCTAACCATGACGCTGTTGATGCCACTGCCACGCATGGGATATAATCTCGCTCAATTCTGGGTATTTTGGAGACCACCCAAGTATTTTTCGGGCTTTGTCACTACTTCCAACTAGGACAGGAGGATCCCCAGGACGGCGATCGCACTCCTCTACTTTGATTTCTCGCCCTGTCACTGCCCTTGCAGTTTCAATGACTTGTTTTACCGAGAAGCCATTGCCATTGCCTAGGTTAAACACCAACCTATCGCCACCCTTCAACAAATATTCCAACCCCAAAACATGGGCGATTGCCAAGTCAGTGACGTGAATGTAGTCCCGAATACAAGTACCATCAGTTGTCGGGTAATCTGTGCCAAAAATTGAGACAGACTCTCTTTTGCCCAAAGCAGTCAGTAGCACCAGGGGGATTAGGTGAGCTTCAGGGGTGTGATCCTCCCCCAGTAACCCAGTCGAATCTGCCCCTGCGGCGTTGAAGTAGCGCAAAGATAAAGACTTCAAGTTATAAGCTACATCAAAATCGGCTAGCATTCGCTCTACCATCAATTTACTAGTCCCATAGGGATTAATCGGGTTTTGGGGATGATCTTCAGGAATGGGAATAGTTTTCGGTATACCATAGGTGGCGCAAGTCGAAGAAAAGACAAATTTATTGATGGAAGCATCTATCATTGCTTCCAAGAGTGTTAGAGTGCCTGTGAAGTTATTCTGGTAGTACTTAGCTGGAGCGACGAAGGATTCACCCACATAGGCATAAGCAGCAAAGTGCATGACAGCAGCAATCTTGTGAGTTGTGAATAGGCGATCGAGTAAGGTTTGATTGTTAATATCACCAACAACTAGCTCTAATTGTAAAACCTTCTCTACTAGGTCTCGATGCCCATAGACCAAGTTATCAAGAATGACTACCTGGTAGCCTGCTCGTTTAAGTGCTAGTGAAGCATGGGAGCCAATATAACCTGCTCCCCCTGTAACTAGAATAGTTGGTTTAACTGGCGACAAAGCCTAACCTCCCTGAGTCAAGAGTGTTTAAACCCAAATTTTTGTAAACTTTGAGGAGAAAAATGAAGCTCAAACCCGACTACTTTCCTTGGTTGATTATTTTAACAGGTGTTTTATTGACCTTATTCTTGTTTGTTCAAGTTCAAGGCGAGGTCTTTTTTAGTGGGGATGGCGGGTTGAAAGCCTTACTAGCCAAGCAATTGAGTTCTGGGGATTTCCACTTTGACCTCAAGCTCCCAGCAGAATCTTGGGTTCAACAACTTTGGAATAATGGGCTATATCCCTTTGAGCCACCTTTTGTCTATAAACAAGCCGATGTATATTATATTACTTTCCCTTTTACTTTTCCCTTAGTTACCGCACCTTTTTATGCTCTATTTGGCTGGAAGGGATTGTATATAATTCCTCTTGTGTCTACCTGGGTTGTCTGGCTAGGATTTTATTGGGTTTGCGACTATCTAAAATTAGGGTTTACTCTCACATCTGTTGCCCTCAGCACTCTAATATTTGCTGCTCCATTATCCATGTATAGTGTAATGTATTGGGAGCATACTCTTGCTGTATCTCTTGCCTTTAATGGTCTAGCAATCATAATAGTCCGGGGACAACAAGGGTTTTCGACAAGAGATGCATTATTAAGTGGTATGCTGATTGGCTTGTCCGTTTGGTTTAGACCTGAGTTCCTCTGCCTGGTAGGAATTCTATTTGTACTAGTTACTGCTTCATATAAGCTCAATTTAGGTTCCCTAACCTTGCTTTATGAAAACAAGACAATATTTTTAATGAGTATGATAATTACAGTTTTATTTTTCTTGGGGATCAACACAATAATTTATACCCATCCCTTAGGGATTCATGCTCTTCAAGTGGTAGAAGAATTCTCCCCAAGAGGAAGACTATATGAAGCATCTAAAATATCCAAATCCTTGAATAATCAATTGTTTAAGTATTTTAGCATAATCTATTTTCCGATGATATATGTAGGAATATCTATATTCACTGACCAAATTAAATTTAACCCATTAATGAGACAATTATTACTAATATCTATAACTTTCATGTTTACTGTGCCGCTAATTGTTCCCAGTGATGGAGGTAAGCAATGGGGTCCAAGGTTTCTATTAATTCTCATGCCTTTAATTTCCTTGCTAGCAATAATGGCATTAAAATCAACCTGGAGAGTGCACAGACTACATTTTAAGTATATTAGTATTGTCATATTTGCAAGCTTCTTTATACATGGCTTTTATACCAACACATATTTAGGTACACAGGCTCTATTAAAGCAAGGGTTTTTAACAGTGATAAACTTCGTGGAAGAAAATACAAATAAAGTAGTGGCAGTACCTCATCAATATCTTGGACAATCCTTGGGAGCCTCAATCTTTGAGAAAAAAAAGGTTTTTCTCATAAAAGAAAAAGAAGATTTTCTCAAATTAGGTCAAGCCTTACCAAAAAATGGTTATGAAAAGTTTTTATATATATGTCCCCATTATCATTCCTGCTTTTCCTCTGAAGTCACTCCTAAAACAATAGAATTCATTCTAGATGATAGACTTCTGATTATCGAGTTTTCAGAGGTATTAAAGCTAGAAAAGTATATCTTTTACGAGGCATTGGTGATTGAGAATTCGGGAACTACTGAAGGCTCTTTTAGCAAAACCAATTAAATTAACTTATTCTATCCAATAAATCCGACTTGACGGGTTTTAACCTGCCGTTTCCTTGGGAAAATAAACTGTTAGAATGGAGAAGGAGGTGATAAAGATTTACAGAACTATACCAATTAGAGCTAAGTTCACGGATGAAGAAATAGATTTCTGGGCAGATCAATGCCGACGGGCTAACAGCTTAACCAACTGTGCAGTCTTCTATGCCAGACAAAAGCATTACGATAGGTTATCAGACAGGCAGGGTAAGCGCATCTAATTTTGTATCGAGGAATACTGAAGAGATAGAAATTATTTGTATTCTTGTTGGACTGACAGAAGAGTTTGAAAGTTTGAAAGCCAACAAGAATGTCACCTTTCACATCTG
>JBFRWF010000411.1:0-39498 GCA_051439465.1 Xenococcaceae cyanobacterium
GCATAATTTGCCTGAGCTTATACGTACTCCACTGGAAAATATGGTACTTGAAATTATAGGTTTGCCTATTATTGGATTTTTAGGAAGGATGCTGCTACCAACACAAAAGGATGAAACAAAGCTTTTAAAACCTGGATTGAAAGAATAAAACTGAAAAGAAATCTGAGACCACATGAGCGACGAGCTTCCCACAAGGGAGCAGATATAATTGATAGACTACTAGGGCATCCGCCAAATATTGATAGTGTTGTCCCTACTTCCACTCACCAAAGTCTGCCCATCAGGACTAATGGCGACGAACCTAACCCAATCGGTATGCCCAATTAGGATAAATTTCAGCTCACCAGTCCTCAGATTCCAAATCTTGATTGTTTTGTCGTCACTCCCACTCACTAAAGTCTGTCCATCGGGGCTAATGGTCACCGAATAAATCTTGTCTTTATGCCTGGTAAGAGTATGTTTTAGCTCCCCGGTTCTCAGATTCCAAATCTTGATAGTGTCGTCCACACTTCCACTTACCAGTGTCTGTCCATCAGGGCTAATGGCCAGGGAAGTAACCGCTCCGAGATGCCCAGTAAGAGTATTTTTCAGCTCACCCGTCTTCAAATTCCAAATCTTGATAGCGAAGCTACCACTCCCACTCACTAAAGTCTGTCCATCGGGGCTAATGGTCACCGAATTAACCGAGCCGATATGTTCGGTTAGGGTATTTTTCAGCTTCCCTGTCTTCAGATCCCAAATCTTGATCGTCTTGTCCTTACTCCCACTCACTAAAGTCTCTCCATCGGGGCTAATGGCCACTGAATTAACCTTGTCTTTATGCCCGGTGAGGGTATCTTTTAGCTCCCCCGTCGCAAGATTCCAAATCTTGATCTTCTCGTCCCAACTCCCACTTACCAGAGTCTGTCCATCGGGGCTAATGGCCACCGAACTAACCAAGTGGGTATGCCCGGTGAGGGTATTTTTTAGCTCCCCCGTTCTCAGATTCCAAATCTTGATAGTATCGTCTACATTCCCATTTACCAGAGTCTGTCCATCAGGGCTAATAGCCACCGAATTAACTAAGTGGGGATGTCCGGTGAGAGTAGTTTTCAGTAAGCTTCTGCTCTGTAAACTAGTAATCAGAAATATCTGACTAATCACAGAGAGTCCATACCGAAAATACCCATAGATTTGAGTTCCTATTAATCCCAACAACATGATGGCACCACCCACCAGTAATGGTTTTTTGAACTTGGCTTTAGGTTTCCTTGAAGCTACAGGCTTTGGTGACACTTGAGGAGAGGAAGTTACTGGAAGAGGTATTGCAGGTGAGGGCGAAGTTGGAGAAGGGGAAGTTTCTGCAGAAGATACAGGAGGCTGTGATGGGAATGATTCACGAGGCCGATCTACTTTAGAAGGTACGGGAGGCGGTGGTGGTGATCTCCGATTCAAGTCTGCTAAGACTTCCTCCGCTGACTGATAACGCTGTTCGTAGTTTTGTTGCAGCAGCTTATCCAGAATCTCCCCCAATTCCTGACTCACAGGTTGCTTCAAATACTGTCGCCAGTTAGAAACCCAACCATAACCCTGTGCCTTCCACAGTTCCCAAGGATGAATCCCACTCAGCAGATGAAAGCAAGTTACACCCAAACTATATAAATCACTAGCTGGATAAGCTTCGCCACCCTGCATTTGTTCTATTGGCACATAGCCAAGGGAACCGATAGTAGTTCCTGGTGTAGCCATTGCTGTCGCCTTCAAATGTTTGGCTACCCCGAAGTCGATTAGTACTAAGGAACTCACTCTCTCACTCTCCTCTCCCTGGATAGGAGAGGGGCTGGAGGTAAGGGGGCGACAAATGATATTCTCTGGCTTGATATCCCGGTGAATGACGTTGTGCTGATGGAGAAACTTAAGGATATCTAATAAGTTGTGCAACAGTTCCCTAATCTTTTGCTCACTAAATGCCCCCTGCTGTGTCAATTCCTGAAGCAAGGTTTGCCCTTCAATATACTGCTGCACCAAATAGAGGCGATTATCTTGCTCAAAATATGCCAACAGGGTAGGAATCTGGGGATGTTCCTCCAACTGTTGCAGTTGCCTTGCTTCTTCCTCAAATAGTTCCTTTGCCTTCTTGAGTGCCCAGCCTCCCTGAATATTCGGTGCTAGCTGTTTGATGACGCAGCGTTCATTTAGCTTGTCAATATCTTCAGCCAGATAGGTTTTCCCAAATTCACCAGCACCAAGGGGTTTGATAGGACGATAATGGTTTCTCAGCAGTACTATAGGTGTGCCGCAGTTTTGGCAAAACTTTGTGCCATCAGGGTTCTGGGGTTTATCGCAATTGGGATTAAGGCAGCAAAGCATGATCGAACTGGTGTCAGGGGCTAAATCTATAATAAGTTCCCTACACATTGTTAATACTGTGTTCAAAATAAAAATTGCTGGTTGAGAAAGGCAGGAGGCAGGAGGCAGAGGGGGGATTTACAGCTAATTGCTCTGCCTCCGGCAGTTTTTTGAGTTCGTCGAACTCACTTCCCCTACTAAAGAATGATTATCATTCTCAAGTAGGCTTTCTAAACGTTTGATAAGTTATCCGGACCTAACCCACTCTACCCAAGGGTTTAATATTTTCTTGATAGATACCTTCTAGCCTTAGTCCCTTAAGCGAATTGTGCTTCCCTCCCCATCTGTGCGATAAACCCAGGTTTGGCTACCATCCGATACCACAACACGCCAACCTTCCACTAGCATTTGGATACAAAATTCATCGGGTTTAGCAAGCCCCAGACAACCATCTGGCCAAGTTTCCCGACTAGCCTCAATAACTTTGAGCTTTTCGGAGGAAACTCCAGTTCGGAGGGATAGATCCTGGCGAACAGCATCAACTAGCTCAGAGGGTAAGCGATCGCCCTTTTCCTGACTAATTAACTCTTCCCTATTTTTCTGGGTGCCGTCAGACTGAAGAGAAAGGGGATCAGCACAGGCAACGGCTAACAAGGTCAGACTTGTACTTAAGAACAAGATACCAGCCAAAACTAGAATTGGGAAACGGTAGCGTTCTTGAGTGGCTCTGTAAGCGTTGGAGCCGTTCTGAGTATTGTATTTCATATAACAACCTCGCGCAGGAGTTTTCCTATTCAGCAGTAGTTATCTTCGAAGCCACTAAACTCTATCTTGACATTTTTCGCTCAACTGTGTTATCGTCAGTGTAGAGCCAAAATCAATCACTGATTTAATAAATGGAAAGGGTCAATTCTTTTCAATATTAGAATACAAAGCTGAGAAAGCTGGGGCTAAGGTTGAAAAGGTCAAACCCAACTATACATCTCAACTTTTATCGTACTCGGATGAGTTTGTGTTTACCGATTGCAGCTTTGGATTGATCGTGACATTAACGCAGCAATCAATATTCTTTAGCTAAGCGCCCGTCGTCATTATAATAAATAAGGAAGGGCGCTTAGAAAAAGACCAAGCGAGTGGGGCTGGGCGTGTTCCCCACTATAAAACACCGTAGAGGGAACCCTGCAGTAACCTTTTCTACTACTAATAGTACCTCGAAGGAAGTTCTGGTAGTTCTTTGTGGATGCCAGAAGCCTACACTTACCCGAAGCGTGAAGTGTAGGAGCGTCACTTAAAATTGAGAAGATAGGTGATTGAAAAAATAGCTCATGTTCCAATTTTTGCTAACTTGGCTCGCCACAGCAGTATCACTGCTGATTACCGCTTGGATTGTTCCTGGTCTTACGATCGCAGGTTTTAGCGCCGCTGCTGTAGGGGCGATTGTTTTGGGATTGGTTAATGCGATTGTCAAGCCTATCCTGGTGTTTTTTACCTTGCCACTGACAATTCTAACTTTGGGGTTGTTTCTGCTGGTAGTGAATGCGATCGCTCTTGGTTTGGTGGGATATTTTACCCCTGGGTTTACAGTAGGTGGTTTCTTTCCGGCTGTGTTTGGTTCAATTGTGCTGTCGTTTGTGTCTAGCTTGCTGAACCAATTGTTCGGAGTGGAAAATCAGGGTAATTCTTAGTTAATTGGAGATTCAAAACCCAAATAACCCCTTGGTGTAATCATCCAATTAGCATAGTTGCGCGTGCTGCGGTTGCCAATTATCACTGTAGTGAGCATATCTATGGGGAATTGCACCATTTTGTCAAGAGTTGTGAGGGTAATTTGTTCGTCTTGTCGATAAGCAGAACGCACCAGCGCCACTGGAGTATTAGAATCGCGGTATTTCAAGAAAATCTGCTGGGCAGTGATAATCTGTTGGGTGCGCTTTGGCGATCGCGGATTATAAATTGCCGCAACGAAATCCCCAGCAGCAGCAGCTTCCAAGCGCTTTTCGATTACTTCCCAAGGAGTCAAAAGGTCACTTAAACTAATCGCGCAGAAGTCGTGCATCAGGGGGGCGCCAACCCTAGCTGCTGCGGCTTGCAGGGCAGTAATTCCAGGAAATACCTGCACTTTGGGCGCGGTACCATCCCAGCCATTAGCCTGGAGTTCCTCTAAGACTAACCCTGCCATGCCGTAAATCCCACAGTCACCAGAAGAAACTACAGCCACCGTTAAACCCCATTGAGCTAATTCTATCGCCCGTTGCGCCCGTTGCCTTTCCTCGGTGATTGGTAGGGCTTCGATAATTTGTCCAGGACGCCGCAAGGGTGCAATTAGCTCGATGTAGAGGGAATAACCAATCACGGCATCGGCTCCTACGACAGCGGTTTGTGCCGCCCGGGTCATTTGATCTAAATTACCCGGACCAGTGCCAACCAGGAATAGCCTACCCTGACGACCAGTATATTCTAGTTGAGATTGAGCGATCGCCACGGTTACTGCCCCTGGTTCACCTTCTAATTTAAAAATCTGTTTGGGAACTAATAGGGAATTGGGAATAGGGAATTGAGAATAGGGAATTGCTAATAAAGCTGCTGCTTCGGCAACGCTGGGGGTTCCCACTTCTTGATTGACAACAGTTGAAGGGGTGGGCACATCAACGCGGCGCAGGACATCGGCGGGGAAAGTTTTTAAAGGTAAATTGCGATCGCGGCATAATTCTAATATCCCCGCTTCATCAGCTTTCAGGTTGATAGTCGCAATGGAGGCGATCGCTTCTTGTGCCAAATGATGACGCTGAAAAACTTGCTGAATCGCTGTTTCGATCAAATATCTTGATGTACCTCGCTCACAACCAATTCCTACCCATAAAACTCTTGGATGCCACTGGACTTTTGGAAAATTATATTCAGAGGAAAATTGTCGCTTTGTTGGACTAATCCAGATCCGGGCTTTGGGTGAAATAGATTTTTCCTGATTCACAGCCGTGTATTCCGGAAAGCCAAAATAGAATGGATGTCCTTCTGGCAGATGACTTTGCCACAGCCTTGAACCAGCTTCCTGTATCACCTCCACAGTTTCACCACGGGCAATAGCAGCACTCACCCCAGTCCAATCCCCCCTACCCCGACGCCAGCCAAAGGGAACTCCCAACACATCGATACCTGGTATTCCCAAACCAGCCGATGCGCCCGTCAAGACTGGCGTTGCTCCTATCTGGCGAGCAATTAACTGTGCAAGTTGGTCAGCACCCCCTTGATGACCACTACACAAACTGATCGCAAAACGACCCTCTTGGTCTAATACTACTACAGCGGGGTCGCGGGATTTATCTTTGAGTAGAGGGGCAATAAGGCGTACTACTGCCCCAGCCGCTAGACAAAAGACAAAGGCGCGGTATTCGTGCCAGAGGGAGGCGATGTGAGCTTTGAGAGAACCTGTATAAACTTGGGTATTTTCCAGGTGATTGAGGGATTCTGGAACCCAAAGGCTTGCATCGGTGTTTTGACACAGAGGTTGTAGGGTTTGTGCCGCAATGGGGGTAGTTGCGATCGCAGCTAGGGGTTGATACTGAGTCAAACAAGTTGTGCTTGAGGAATAGTCCACAGATAAACAGAGATGTAAGCAGAATTGATACCAAATCCGGGTTAACTACCCCCTTTTTGAGGGAAGCAAGGAACAGGGAACAGTGCGCCCAGCGTCGACGTTGTCGGCTGGGCGCAACAGGGAACAGGGAACAGGGGAAGAAAAAGACAACAAATTGATAAAGGGGGTTTTATATCCGGATTCAGTAAGTACCTAGGCAAAATTAATTACACATTTTTAACCTAGTTGAAATCTCTGAAGCTTCTTACTGTTGCCTGTTGCCTGTTGCCTGTTGCCTTGGTGTTCAGATTTCTACCACTTGAGCAGATTAAACTGTTCCATATCTACCGTTTCGCGGTTGCGATAAATCGCCAGCACAATTGCTAACCCCACAGCCGCCTCTGCTGCGGCAACGGTAATCACAAACACAACAAAAACCTGACCTTTAATTCCTACGGGATCTAGGAAATTAGAAAACCCCATTAAATTCAGATTCACTGAGTTGAGCAGCAACTCAATCGACATCAGTACCCGCACAGCATTGCGGCTAGTAATCAAGCCATAGATACCAATACAGAAAAGGGCAGCGGCTAGTAGTAAATAATACTCAAGTTGCAATTGCATGAATCCTCGCTAGATTTTGGATTTTGGATTAGTGACTGGTGATATGTGACTGGAGAGAGAGTAATTGGGAAATTCTCCTTCTCTCCCCTGCTTAATTAAGTATCTTCTGAAGAGTTGCTTCCCACTGATGCCAGTTCGCGGGGGCGCTCTGGTAAAGTCAAAACTGTTTGCCGAGTTTCCTGAGGCGGTAACTGATCTGGAATAAAATCCCGACGGGCAAGAATAATTGCTCCCACCATTGCCATCAACAACAGCACAGAAGCCAGCTCAAAAGGCAGCAAAAAGTCGCTGAAGAAATGCTTGCCAATCTCGACAATTATATTCTCAACCACTGCTGGTGAAGTTGAATCTATAGACCAGGGGGTTACCAAAACCATAGTAGCCAGCAGAGCAAATAAACCGATACAGACTAAAGCCGTTGCTCCCTTACGTATCCAGCGCCTGGGGAGGGTAGCAAAATCTTCACGCTTGTTCACCAGCATGATGGCAAATAAAATCAGCACGTTAACAGCACCGATATAAACCAAAACTTGCGCCGCTGCCACAAAGTCAGCATTGAGCAAGATGTATAGACCGGCAATGCTGATCAATACGCCTCCTAATAAAAAGGCTGAATAGACGATGTTGGATAATAGCACAACCCCTAAAGCTGCTCCAATCATCATTACAGCCAGAATGCCAAACGAAACAATTTGAACCCCTTCAGCTAAATTCACAGTCTTTGATTCTCCTTATTCTTCTCAGTTAGAAACCGGGTTTCTTCAATGGAGTCTACAAGCACTCAACCCGGTTTCTTAGATCGTCAGATGGATTTTGGGTTTAAATTTTTCCACCTACTTGCTGACTGCTTTCTCTTCTGATTCCATCTCCTTCAGAATCTCCCCTGGACGCTTGCCAGCCCGTTGACTACCAGGGGGTAAGTCATGGGGATCGATCACGCCTTTGGGCAAGTAGCCTAATTGTCGCATCGGCGCGACCATTGGATCCTGAGTGACTTTGTAGGGTAGGCGTCCGAGGGCTACATTGTCATAGTTTAGTTCGTGACGGTCATAGGAAGCTAGTTCGTACTCTTCTGTCATCGAGAGGCAATTAGTGGGGCAATATTCCACGCAATTGCCGCAAAAGATACAAACGCCAAAATCAATGCTGTAGTGCTTAAGCTCTTTCTTTTTAGTTTTCTTGTTAAATTCCCAATCCACTACAGGCAGATTAATTGGGCAAACTCGGACACAGACTTCGCAGGAGATGCACTTGTCAAACTCAAAGTGAATCCTGCCCCGGAAGCGTTCCGAGGGAATCAGCTTTTCGTAGGGATACTGGACTGTAACCGGACGGCGTCGCATGTGGTCGAAGGTGACAGATAGTCCCTGACCAATATATTTTGCCGCTTGAACGCTTTCTTTGGCGTAATCGCTAACTTGTTTGAGAATTTTGAACATATATTTTGTCCTTTGTTCTTTGTCAAAAGTCCTTAGTGTTTAGTATTTAGTCCTTAGTCCACCAAAAACTAATGACTAATAACTACCCACCAAAAGCAACAGGAAATGCTAGCTTCAGGGCAGCCGTTAAGAGTAGGTTAACTAGGGATACTGGCAGCAGGAATTTCCAGCCCAAATTGAGTAGCTGGTCAATGCGCACCCGGGGAACTGTCCAGCGCATGAGAACTGCTATAAAGATGAGGAAGTAGGCTTTCAGTAAGGTCATGGTAATTCCCAAGGAAGCGGTGATTAACTGCAACCAGGAACTCGTTTGACTAACCCCCAGCCAGCCAGCTAAGCGATCGAGGGGAATCGGAAACTCCCAGCCTCCTAGGTACAAAACGGCAAAAATCAGGCCGGAGAGAACCAGGTTGACGTAAGAACCGAGGTAAAATAAGGCGAATTTCATCCCGGCGTATTCAGTTTGGTATCCGGCAACCAGTTCTTCTTCTGCTTCAGGAAGGTCAAAGGGTAGGCGTTCGCATTCTGCTAAGGCGGCAATCCAGAAGATGATGAAACCTACTGGCTGACGCCAAATGTTCCAGCCGAGAATGCCGTAGCCAGATTGCTGTTCAACGATGTCGATGGTGCTGAGGCTGTTGGACATCATGGCAATTGCCAGCACTGACAATGCCAGGGGAATTTCGTAGCTAATCGACTGTGCTGCTGCCCTTAAACCTCCGAGGAGGGAGTATTTGTTGTTCGAGGCATAGCCAGACATCAGCAGACCAATGGGCGTGATACTGGAGAGGGCAATCCACAGAAATATGCCTACGTTAAGGTCTGTGATCGCGAGATTCTGTCCAAAAGGCACAATCAGGTAGGACACAAACACGGGAAGCACGACTATGATGGGTCCGAGGGTGAACAGCCACCGGTCAGATTTAGCTGGAATAATGTCTTCTTTGAAAACTAGCTTTATACCATCCGCTACTGGCTGCAAGACACCTAGAGGTCCGGCGTATTCTGGGCCAATTCGCTGTTGGGCGGCGGCAGAGATTTTCCGCTCTAGCCAAACTACCACTAAAACCCCCACAGTTGCACCGATGATCATCAGAAACATTGGTAGGGGCATCCAGATGGCTTTGGCGACACCAGCGGGGAGTCCCAAATCCTTGAGGGATTGGATAAAACTTCCTTGTAGGTCAATTCCTGGGTTCATGTTTGCCGATACAAGTAATTACTCGGTTAGTTTGATACAATCTCTATCGAAATTTGTCTGTCAGCTTTTTTTGTGAAGATTTTTTTACAATCTCATTGCCTAGTATATCGCTGTCTGGTTCTCAGCCCAGCAGCTCGAATGAGAAATTATACTCATAGAGGAGGCACCGGAGGCAGAGGGAGGGGGAGAGGGGGAGCAGGGGGAGCTGGGGAAGCAGGGGGAGCAGGGGAAGCAGGGGGAGAGGGGGAGACACCGGACTCCGGGACAAAGTTCTAAAAGTTCCCCAGACTAACACCCCTATGTGTTACCTTGCCACTCTACATATTGAACCATGCCTAGAGAACAAAAATTCTTCCTTCGCTCCCTCCGCTCCCTCTGCCCCCTCCGCTCCCTGCGCTCCCTTAACCGAGCAGTATTGGGGTTGGTATAGGGGCACGGCAGATGTAAATTTTGGTAAAATCATTGAGATTAAAATATGCCGTGCCCCTACAGTCATGGATTGTAGGATACTCCTCACGCCAACCAATTGGCGACATAGTGGGACTCTTCCCCATCACCTTTTCCCAAAACTAAGGCTTATTGACAATTAATGAAAACAAATATTTGGCACAGGTTCGTTAAGCTGTTCTTGGTTTTTCCTCTTTTAGTTGCTGCTTTACAAAACTGTTCAACTCAAAAACCTCCACTGCCCGAAGAAATTTCAACTTCCCCGGCACCACCAGAAATTTCAACCTCTCAGGTACCACCAGAAATTTCAACTTCCCCGGCACCACCAGAAATTTCAACTTCTCCGGCACTACCAGAAATTTCAACTTCCCCGGCACTACCAGAAATTTCAACCTCTCAGGAAACACAGATGGCAATCCCCAATGCTAATGCGGGCTGGAATAAAAATCTGATGGTGGACGATGTGCCTTACGATCTCTACATTCCCAAGAACTATGGTGATGCCTCTAAGCATGTCCTTCCTTGTCTTCTGGTGCTTCCGGGCTGGAATTTCCAGCGCACTAGCTGGGTGGAAAATACCCGTCTAGTGGAATACGCCGATAAATATGGATACGCCTTAATACTGCCGGAGATGAAGAAAACTCTGTATGAGAGTTCCTACTATCCAGAAACTAAAATGAAATGGTATCGTGTACCCGGCGGTAAATTCATCAAAAAACGATTTATTCCCGAAATCCAAAAGAGACACAATCTGCTTAAAGAAGGGCAGCACAACACTATGTTAGGGCTTTCTACTGGCGGCAGAGGTGTGGCGCTGATTGCTCTGGAAAATCCAGGATTGTTTGTGGCAGGAGCAAGCCTTTCGGGGGATTTCAGCCAGGAAAATATGCGCCAAGATCGACTGATGACGTCTGTCTATGGCTCTTTTGCTAATTTCCCTGAACGATGGAAGGGATATGACAATCCCCAGGCGCGGGTAAATGAATGGAGTATGCCTCTCTATCTTGCCCACGGTACTGCTGATAACATCGTGCCGGAATCCCAGAGTCGGCTATTTCACGATGCTCTGCATCGCCACGGTCGCCACGGGGACAAAGCTTCTATAAAATACAATCCTGTTAAAGGGGCGGGGCATGACTACAAATTCTGGGGAGGACAACTTAAGGAAGTGTTTGAGTTTATTGATAAGAATTGGCACTGACTCCATATCATAAGGGAATCCTAGTCGTCTGGAGTAGGGTTTTGATTCACAACCCTTTATAGGACTGCTATAGTAGTCTCGTTCCCCGTTCCCCGTTCCCTGTTCCCTATTCCCTATTTCCTGTTGCCTGTTGCCTTTTGATTACTGTCCCGGCTTAAGTGGATAGCCGCGCTGGACTAGGTTGGAGTCTATTACCAACAATGGTGTAGGGGGCATTGCCCCCAGAGGTATAGTAAGGCTAATTTTCTTGAGCAGCCTGTCGTACTTGTTCAACTTCCAACTCTAAAATCTCAGCCACATCTTCCACAGATAATCCCCGCGCCAACAACCTAGGGACTTTTTTCAACTTGGCTTTAAGTTCGCCTTCTTCTAACATTTCTTGGGCAAAACGGGTTTGTTTTAAATCCTCTATGCCAAACATTGCTTCTAACTCCTTTCGACTGATTTTGGGCAATTTGTACAAGACAACAGTTTCTATTAAGTTGATAACTTTTTGCTTAAGTAGCTCATCTGTTATATCTTGCTTGACTTGACTTATTAGCTTGCCCACTTATTCAGAGACTTGCTTTTTCCTCGCGACAACTAGTTGGATAATTTTCAGACCTAGGGAAGCATCATCCGTTACCTCCAATTCATTCAAATAAATGCGCTGGACTAGGTTAGAGTCTAAGAGAGGTTTATAGGGTTCTCTTTCCCTTTTGGTTGGTTCGACACTACGGCTTTTAAACACCACGACAGCTTGCCAAGGCAGACTGGAACCGTTATTTCTCAGATAAAGGAAGATTTCGGAAAAGAGACGGGCGTATATATCTGGGTCTTTCTGAAATTGTACCTCAGTAAAATAAATCGGGATGTTACTGGCTAGGTCAATAGGTAGAAAAACTCCATCAATCCTCAAGGCAGTTTGTTTGAGTTCCACGGACTCAAATTGATAGGCTGCGGCTTGTGAACCTAGACGACCAATCAGTTCAAAAAAGCTGCTAGGAAGTTCTTTAAATAAACGATAGAATAGATGGTCAGTTTTCATGACTTTTGAGTTTATCCAGCATTGTTCGAGTGGTAATCATACTCTCATGTGGAATTTTTCTCGGAGACTTTGTGCGATCGGGCAGTCAGAATTAAACATAAGCTCTATCTGCTTGACAAGGCGAGTAAACTAGCATCATTATAATGACCCGCAGCAACGGCATTATCTGCTTCTGCATAAAGAATCAGCCTTTCGGGCTCTTGTTCCCTGTTCCCTGATCCGAAGTTCCCTGTTCCCTGATCCGAAGTTCCCTCTCTCAACCATCAGACTCCAATCCAAAATCGAATGACTTGTAAATCGCGCCAGATATAGGTTAAGTTGACAATGCTGGCTAATTTATCTATACCAGGCAAAGAGTTTTGGTTCCTGGAGAATTTATAAAAGGAGGCAGGCAGTGGTAAGGGTTCTCCGGCTCTGTGAAATGACATCTGAACAACTCTCCTCATTGAAAAGGCGAGCAGAGTTGGACATCGAAAATGCACTCTCGATCGCTAAAGAGGTAATCGACAAGATCAGGCTACAGGGAGATGCAGGGGTAATCGAATACGTCAGGAAGTTCGACTATGCGGGTGCAGATGTTGAAAACTTGAAAGTCAGTGAGCAGGAGTTTGCGGCTGCCCGCAAATTAATCGATCCTGAAATTAAGTCAGCCATCCATAAGGCATTTGAGAATATCAAGGAAGTTCACCAGCGACAGATGCCAGAGGAAATCCAACTGGCAGAAATTGATGGGGGCATATTTGCTGGTGAGAAAGTGACTCCTGTAGCCAGTGCAGGGCTATACGTTCCCAGAGGAAAAGGTGCTTTCCCCTCTGTGATGCTAATGCTAAGCATACCAGCTATGGTCGCCAGGGTTAGTAGGGTTATCGTGTGTACGCCCCCGGATAAAAATGGCAATGTGGAACCTGCCTCTCTGGTAGCTGCCGAGATGGCTGGTGTAAAAGAGGTGTACAAACTTGGGGGAATTCAGGCGATCGCCGCCATGGCTCTGGGCACAGAAACCATCCCCAAAGTAGACAAAATAACAGGCCCTTGCAATGTCTACGGCTCCGCAGCTAAACGTCTACTATACGGTACAGTTGATGTAGGACTACCCGCTGGACCTAGCGAATCAATCATTCTCACCGATGAACACACCGATCCTCAACTGGCAGCTCTCGATCTGCTAGTTGAGGCCGAACATGGCCCTGAATCCGCAGCGCTGATAGTAACTCATAGCGAATCCGTTGCTCTCAAAGCCTCTGAATTCTTGCCTGAGTACCTCAACAAGCTTCCAGAGTGGCGCAGGGAATTCTGCGAGAAAGGGCTATCATCCTACGGTGGGATCTTGCTAACATCCAGCTTGGAAGAATCCATTGCCTTTGTCAACGACTATGCTCCAGAACATCTGGAGATTCTGGTTAAAGATCCTTTTAGTGTATTGGGAAGGATCCAGAACGCCGGTGAGATTTTGTTAGGTCCCTATACACCCATCCCCACCGCCAACTACTGCCTAGGGGTGAATGCTATTCTACCAACCGGCGGTTTTGCCCGCTCCTATTCTGCTGTGTCAGTCTTCGACTTTCTCAAGCGTTCAAGCCTTGGCTATCTAACTCAAGAGGGGTTTGAGCGCTTGAAAGGGACGACCCAAACTTTGGCTGATTATGAAGGTTTTCCTGCCCACGCAATGGCCATCAGAGAGCGGGATGAGCTGTTAAAGCCGAATCAGGAATGATATCAAATCTGGTAGAACTTTTTTGAGAATTGAGGAGGAAATATTGTCTGATAAGGATTTGCAGCAAATCCAGACTCTCCAGTTCACCGATATAGAAGCTGCGAATAAATTACTCAAAGAATTTTTCCAAGCTAATCTACCTTTTCAGGTAGAAGCGGTGAACCTTCGCCCTTTAGCTGTCTCCCTTAACTCTATTAATGGGTTTCTAACTACAGGAGATGGCAAAAGGCTATTTTTTAAGACCCACATTGAACCTCAAAGCCTCATTGATGAATACTACAATTCAAAGATTCTGGCTGAAGCTGGTTATCCGGTAATCCAACCGATATTTAATTCCACTGAATGGGGCAAGCAACTATTAGTTTATGAATGCGTCGAGTTCCCTTCACTGTTTGATGTCATCCGTGACATTGAGACTAATCAGAGGAAAGATGCTCAGCAAATTGTTGCCATGCAACATAAAGCAGATGAACAGCTATGGGAAATTTATCTCAAGACGCTTCAACACTTAGGGGCAGAAGAACACGCCAAAGCACCAATTCATCAACTATTCTCCCACAGACTCACCGGAGGGCGCTTTACCAGCTTTTATCAAGGCACAGAGATGATCCTGCCAGGACAGAGAATCAACTTTGATAATCTCTGTGCAATGAAATGGATCGTAAATGGGGTGGAATACAAAGATACCTTTGGCGATCTCGTGCAACTGGCTACCAAGCTTTTAAATCCATCCAGATGCGATATACCTTCGATAGTGGGGCATGGTGATGCACACAATGGCAATGTATTTGTAGATCGGGATCGTGCTTCTCTGATTTACTTTGATCCAGCTTTTGCGGGTCGCCACTCGCCCTTTTTGGATTTGGCTAAGCCCTTATTTCACAATGTTTTCGCCATCTGGATGTATTTTCCCAAAGAAATTGCCAGCACTTTGTCTATCAAACTGGAAATTCAAGGAAATACCATCGTTGTGGAACATGATTTTGTCCCGACAGAAGTTCGGATTGCCCTGCTGCGCTCAAAGCTCTATCGAGTTCTCAAACCTATGTTACAGGAACTCAAATCTAGAGGCTGGCTTTCTACCGACTGGCGAGAGTATTTGAAATTGGCTCTGTTTTGTTGTCCTTTCCTGACGATGAACCTGAGTGACTCCCAGAAGTTTCCACCGGAAATTACATTGCTGGGTCTGGCTATGTCTGTTGAAATGGGTAGCATTAGCCAGGGTACAGTTAAAAGCTTACTGGATTCTGAATTGGAAGGGATAACTGATACCAAGTTACAGTCAAAAAGGCAACTTTGAGAAAAGAGTTCGTAGATGTAAAATAATGATAATTATTGATGTCTAAACTGCAAACAAAAAGACTTATTCTACGTCTACTCACCATCGCCGACGCCGCCCACTTTCAACGGCTACTACATAAAGACAGCGCAGCAGTGTGTATGACATCAAGCTTGCCCGATCCATGTACGGAAGAAGCAGGCCGTGACTGGATTGAAAAGAAAGTTAAAACCGGGGAACATACCTTTGCTGTTCTTCTAAAAAAGACAGGTGAGTTTATTGGTGCAGTAGGCTTTGGGGGTTCACAGGATCAACCCGGTATCGGTTACTGGATAGGCCGCCCCTATTGGGGGCAAGGCTATGCTACGGAAGCGGTCAGTATCTTGCTAAATCATGCAAAATCTCTAGGTATCCACAGACTACAGGCCGAAACTTTTCCTAACAATCCGTCTTCAGCTCGTGTTCTTGAAAAGTTAGGATTTACGATGACAGGCCGCGTTATCAGAGACTATCCACTACGCGACGGACTACGGGAATTAGATCATCATATAATCGAACTTTTGAGCGATCGCTTCTAGTCTGGTAGCGATCGCTTGCCTCTACCATGCCAATTCACTGAGAATATTTGTGTCACAGAGGAAGTTGATTGAGGTCATTTGCAAAGGGATTCGGTCGGTTTTGGCGAACAGGAATTTCAAACGTATAGTTCTCGTCAATACACAGTCCACGCAGTTCGGCCAAAGCATCTGCCAAAGAAGGTTGATGATGCTGCTCACGCCAAGTTAGAAATTCCTGAAAGGTTTCAGCGTTGATGACAACTGCTACAGGCTGGTTATTTTTGTAGATCAAGACAGATCCCTTCCTACTATTCCTCACCATCGACTCGTTGAAGAACTAAAATATAAAGGCTCCTTAACAGCTATGACCAGTTGCAGTTGACCACGCAGTTGACCACGGGGAATTGATGAGAGTGAACGATACAAAGCAATCAACAGGAGGCTACCGCCTGCCATCTCGCATTCAAGAGCAACTGAGAATTCTCATTTTTGACTTGGATGGTGTTATTACCAGCGAAAAAAAATATTGGAATACTGCTCGACTTACCGTCTGGGAGCTAATTTCCAGTGAAAACTACCTCGGTTTGAGCAACTATTTTGGTGAGAGTAGTGATGTATCCACCAGATTACTTCAGGTAGGCGAAAGAGTAATATCAAATAGCTTTATTTACAAACTAAAAAGTCGAGCCATCAACTCGAACTGGGATCTCACATTTTTTGTTATCTGTCTGCACCTAGTGGGGATTCTGAGCAAATTTAGCCAAGTCCAACCCGATAGTTGGTCGAATATCCTGAGCAAAGATGATATCCCCATTGGGGAAAAATTACATCGGGTGGGAAGACTCCTGCAAGGGCATGAATATGACGACCGGATTAGCAATGCAGTGATTGAGAGGTTTTGGGAGGAAACTCTCTCACTCACTGGAGCAGCAGTGCTTGAGTACGTTACCTCTTTTACCAACCGGATTTTAGGGGTAAATCTACCCTCCTTTGAACCCAAAGGGGATTTATGGCAACTCTGCTATAGCAATTTCCAGGATTGGTATGAGGGGAAAAAAGGCTACTCTCTACCTGACGACGAGACGGTATTAGAGTTAACGAGCATTGACGCTGCACTTAGAGCATTGCACAATTCAGGTCAGTACACTTTAGCGATCGCCACCGGAAGACCCCGCGTTGAAGTCATCCAACCCATGACTGCTCTGGGACTGCTGCAATATTTTGACCCAAAGCGAATTGTTACCTATGACGAAGTTTTAGAAGCCGAGTCAATCCTATCCCACTCAGACAGAAAGATTAAACTTGGCAAACCCCATCCATTTGTCTTGTTTAAGGCGATTCATCCCGATGAAGATGTTGAGATATTATGTGCAGAAGAATTTCAGCTTGTAGACGCCAGGAAGGTTGCCTATATTGGGGATGCTGGGAGTGATGTTGTTGCTGCTAAACAAGCTGGATGCGTCGCCATAGGTGTCCTGACTGGTTTTGCAGAAGGCAAGGCGAGAGACAATAAGCGGAAAATGCTCAAAGACTTGGGCTGTGATGTTATTCTGAACAGCGTACTTGAACTGCCGCAATTGTTAGGAGAAGGAATACATTGAGAAGCCTGGTTAACGAATGGGTTAGAGCCTTAAATCCCAAGGAAGCTGGACCCCTGAAAGGGGATGATGCTATTCGTCTGGATAAAGGGGAGTTACCTTATCCACCCTCTCCTTATGTAATCAAAGCAATTAGCGACGCAGCGGTGACAATAAATAGATATCCAGAAATGTTAGGTGGTGCCTTGCGAGGGGCATTAGCTGACTATACTGGAGCTAAGACAGAACAGATTGTTATTGGTAATGGCTCAGATGACCTCATCGAATTAATTCTCAAGGTTTTTGTTAAACCGGGAGAGGAAGTATTGCTACCGATTCCTACCTTTTTTGTCTACTCCTTCTCCACAAATGTTGTCGGGGGTAAACCTGTTTTTGTGCAGAGAAATGAGAATTTCGGTTTAGATGTTGAGGCGATATTAGATCGAGTTACACCCCGCACCAAGGTTTTGTTTATTGCTAATCCGAACAATCCCACTGCCAACCTGGTTTCGCGGGATACTATTCTAGAGATATTAAATAGGTTAGAGTGCATCGTGGTAGTAGACGAGTGCTATTATGAAATCTGTCAGGAAACAGTCGCAGATTTAGTAGATAAATATCCTAACCTCATCATTTTGCGCAGCTTATCAAAGAGCTTTGGCTTGGCAGGCTTGCGGGTAGGATATGGGATTAGTAACGAGACGATAGTTGATTATCTGTATCGAGCTGCCCAAATATTTCCTGTGAATAAACTAGCTATAGTAGGAGCTTTAGCGGCGCTATCAGATATGTCTTATGTTAACTCAAACATAGAGCAAATCTGCCGAGAAAGGACAAATTTGGCACGAGGATTGGAAAAGCTGGGTTTTTTAGTGTATCCGTCAGCAACCAACTTTCTCTTCGTTAGAAGCAAAGATTTAGGAATTACCTCAAGTGATTTAGTTCAGGCTCTTCGTGCTAGAAATATATTTGTGCAGGATTTTGGGCTGAAATCTGGGTTAGACGCTTACTACTTCAGAACAGCAGTTGGCACCGAAAGTGAAAATCGGGAATTGCTGGCGGGTTTGGAGGAGGCGATCGCTCCCATCCGCAGCTAAAATTTGCCAATGTCCTGGAGTTTCGCTACTCCCGCTATGGGTTAATCGTAGTGAACCGATAGCGTGACAGAATGAAGCTTCCTCCCATTAAAGGATAGTAAGGAAAAGAGCTTGAAACCCTCAGATTCTACGCCAATACTTTCAGTCTCCAGAACAAATTCACCCAACTGGGTGAGTCAACTGAGTGAAGTATAATCCTTGCCGCCCATGGCATACTGGCAATCGTCCAAAAGTTAAAAGTTGGTGTGGAACGATGGCACTAGAGCAAATCTTCAAATGGACAGCAGCTTATACGCTCCAAACTGCTATAACTTTGACAATTGGAATTTTTCTCATTCAATTAATTAGCCAATTGCCCTAGGGTCAATCAACGTCGGAGCAGGGGAAGAAAAAGACAGAAAATTGATAAAGGGGGTTTTAGATCCGGATTCAGTATCACGCTGCGCAACCGCATCTTTGGCTCAATGTGTCTCCTGCAGCTGTTACTCAGAAGAAGCGCTTAGAATTGAAGTAGCTAGATACTTTTGAAGAGCAATCGCTCAGAAGGCTGCAAGGGGTGAGTATTATGGCAGAGGCAAACAACAACAATGCAGTCAACTCTTCTGAAGCCCAATGGGAAGCTGAAGAAGCCCAATGGGAAACTGAAGAAGCCCAATGGGAAACTGAAGAAGCCCAGTGGGAAGTTGAAGAAGCTCAGTGGGAAGTTGAAGAAGCCCAGTGGGAAGCTGAAGAAGCCCAGTGGGAAGCTGAAGAAGCCCAGCGGGAAGCTGAAACTGAAGAGATCTTGTTAGCAGATTTCATTGAAATAGAAGACGCTATAGAAGACCCTGATCTGATTTTAGAGGACTTAGATGCTGACCCGACTTTTGATGGCTTGGTTGACCGCGACACTGGAATGGGAAGAACACTGAAGAAGTTAAGAACTACAATGGCCTACGGGTGTGACGTGACGGGTGGCGATCTTGACGATAATTTGTATCAAGCTGAGGTGGTGGGCGAAGAAGCAGTTGGTGGACAGACTCCAACTCCTGACCAAAATGTAACCGACGAACTGCTTCATTCGATGGGGATTTCTGATGTTGATGGTGAACCAGTGCAAACTATAGAACAGTTAGAGCGGCGCGATAGGGAGCGCTGGGAACTAGACCCATCCTCTTCGGAAGATATTTCAATCCCTGATAGTTTCAATCCCTGATAGGGATTAGGACAAAACCCAACCTCCCCATAGGGAGTTTAAACCCTTATTCGGATTAAGTCAATAGTCTGCTTAACCCTCATCTAAATATATCCTAACCTACCATCGTATTGCTATAACACATTATAGAATCAGTGAGGGAGATTAATTAAATGATTTGTTCCCTTAGTAAATCTCTCCCCAAAAGAGGCAAGGGAGAAGGGAGCAGGGTGCACAGGAGATTAATTAAATGGTTTTTTCCAAAAGTTAATTCTCTCCTTTCTCCCTGCTCAGAGCTCCTCTGCTCAATATATGTTCCCTGTTCCCTGCTTCCGGAAAAAAGGGGGTATTTAACCCTGATTTGGTATGATTACCAATCTAGCTCATTGCAGCGCCGTAGCGGTCATAAGTTGCCCGGAAGCTGGGGTGAATTTTGCCTTGAATGCGGCTCCAGTATTCCGATGCTTTAGCAGGTGAGTCAATTTCTGTTGATAAACGACTCAACATCACTTGCTGACGGTTTTTGATTGCCCGGGTGTGATTCATCATCAAAGAGCGAGCTTTCTCTTGAATAGACACAGTAGGAGTCTTCTCAGGCTCAACTGTGCTTGTGGCAATTGTACCGGGCTTGCTATATTTAACTCCCCGATAAGTCAGGTTGGCTATCGGTTGCAGCACGGGTGGCTTCTTCAAGTTACGAAATCTCCAATCCCGACTCCGATACTTTCCACCGATCTCCCCTGTTGTCGTTTCAACAGCTAGGGGTTCGTAATCGTAGCTGGTACCGCGATAACGAAGTTTCATGGTCTTCGCCTCCTTAGTAATTGTGGTGATATGAGGCGCGTTCCTTCGGGAGATAGCAGAAATCCCTACTTCCGTCTCTCCAGTCAACCGATCTAGAGAGATGAACGATTTAACTTCTGTATTTATTGTTACTATTTTTTAGGGAAATGTCAAGGGATGAGCAAATTAATTTAACAAAACAAGTGCTATGCTGGAAGAGATATGGGTAATCAAGCAGAAAGAATCAAAATTATTAGTGATAACCGCCAAGCTCGCTATCTCTATGAAATCTTAGACACTTACGAGGCGGGAGTTCAACTGACGGGGACGGAGGTCAAGTCAATACGGGCAGGGAAAGTTAACCTGCGGGATGGCTACGCTCTGATCCGCAATGGGGAGGCCTGGTTACTGAATGTGCACATCTCCCCTTACCAAGCCAGCGGACAATATTTTAATCATGACCCCCGCCGCACTCGTAAACTTTTGTTACACCGCCGGGAAATCAATAAGCTTATCGGTCAAGTGGAACAGAAGGGGTTGACGTTAGTGCCTTTGAAGATGTATTTCAAAGGTGGCTGGGTGAAGGTGAGTTTGGGGCTGGGGAAAGGCAAGAAGATTCACGATAAGCGTGAAACCCTCAAGCGCCGTCAGGATCAGCGGGATATGGAGCGGGCGATGAAGCGGTATTAGATTGGTGATTGGTGATTGGGCAATTCCCTTGTTCCTTCAAGGTTGTTGTAGTTGCTGGCGATAATAGCGACCATCAGCCACCAGAGAGTATTAATTTGGGGACGATACCAAACCGTATCTACTATACCGTGGGCGAGCATTCCCGCCATAGCGGCGATCGCTGCCATCATCCAAAATCCTTGGCGGTTTCGGCTAGCACGCAAACGCTCTAACTGACGGACTCCCTGATTGAAGGTGACAACAAGCAGCCACAAGAAACACCCCAAACCAATCAAGCCAGTTTCCACGGCTATTTCGAGAAAGATTGAGTAAGCACTTAAAGCAGTAAAGTTGGGGCGCATATAAAGGGGATAAACCTTGTTGAAAGCATCGTTACCTGGTCCAATGCCAATTAAAGGGCGATCGCGAATCATATCAAATACCGCTGACCAGACATTGATGCGAAAATTATTACTACTATCCCCCCGACCCGCAAAAATACTCAAAACCCGCAGGCGTAAAGGTTCAACCAGCAGCACCGCCATGATTAATAATCCTGCCAAGGTACCTAAGACCATCGGCAGCAACCAAGTGCGCCAGAAGAGAGGGAGATAGTCATTCCACCAATAGCGCAGCAACAACAGGAAGGCAAAAATTAACGCTAGCATTCCTATCCAGCCGCCGCGACTGTCGGTAAAATACAAGCAGGAGGAGTTGACTATTACCATTGTCAGTGCTAGGGCTTTGGGAACCCAACCCCGCCACGCGAAAACGGCGGCAATACTCAAGGCGATCGCCGGCAAGAGATATCCCGCCAACAAATTCGGGTTGCCCAGATAGCTGTAAACCCGCGTGTCTTGAGCTAGGGAGGAGTTGGGGTCATTCCAAGTTGCCAACTGTTCTACCCCAAAAAACTCCTGTCGTACCCCATACACACTGACAGCCAGGGCGACATGGAGAAAGATGGTAATGATCCAAGAGGAGATTCGGGGTGATCGCAGCACCCTTGCCGATAGGGCAAACATCAGCAAATAAAGAGTGAGCTTCACCCAACCAGAAAAAGCCGCCGACTTCACTGGCGAGAAAGCCATCCCCACCGTGGCAATGCTCCAATACAACAGGACAAGCAGATGAATGGGGGTTACTCCAGGTTTCCCGTCCTCCGACAGCGTCAGCAGTCCCCAGAAAAGGGCACCAGCCAACAACAAAATCCCGATCAAACTGGTCGAAACAAACGGCCCCATCACCAGTACTAGGCCAATCAGCAACGCCCCAATTGGTTCCGCCCACTGAAGTAGCCAGGTACCCTGACGCCAAAGGCGCAAAAAACCCACCAGTCTATACAGATAACTCGCACCTCGCCACTGATACAGGTGCAAATCTGAGATTGCAAATCGTTGCCAAGCAGAATTCATCAACTAACTCTTAAGTTGGTATCCTTCCAAAGAATCTCTAATTATAAACCAAGGAGGAGGATCTAGCGCCTGACGTACTAGAAATTATGAGTCAAGAACTGGAGTTTCGCTTTCTGCTAACCATGACGACCTACCTAGCAGCAGTGTGATGTAGTCAGTACATCTCTGATTCTGCTCTAATCCCAGCTTCATTTTGGTGATTAACCTCTATGTGGGTAGGTTTGGCATCACGTCATCCTCTGACGGGAGGGACTTTCACCCTCATTACTGAACAAGTTATGTCGGTATGCCTTCTACTATTCTTTAACCTCCATAAGATAAGGACTTTTGTTTTACCGATACTCTAGGCTATTTATTCCCCTAGAAACGAATCGCACATTGCTGGCCGCTACAGCTACTTGTTCAAAATAACTGAATCTAATTTTGCTTAAAAAAAGGTTGATTAGAATTTAAGCACCTTTGTACATCAGGAGGAATATCTGAAATTGCTGAAAACCAGCTGTACTCTGCTCCTCTCCATGTTACTGTGCTTGAGTCAACTGCATAAAGGAAACCGCCCCAATAGTCTGGAATATAGGTATTTGGGTCTGTTGAAGATGCGCTTAACGATTGAACCTGTGAGCCATGTCTTGAAGCTCCCACCAAACAAAACCTCCCATTTCTTGAGTAAACTGCTATCAACTTATTTAGTCTTAGCCAATAGTTTCCAGGAGATAGTTTAGGTTTTTGGGTTAGATACCTAAAGCATATCTCTTTTTTAAAATTATCCCAGGAAAAGCATGATTCATTAGGAGTATTAATTCCATATCCAGATACGTTTGTGTCATCAATTTTTCCGGAAAATTTTCTTGAAGTATCTGGATCCCATCTAAGTTCTACCCTGGTACTAAACCCATCTGACCAATGAATAAGAGTTGTATTACTATTGACTTGCTGAACTTCGCATTCGTCATCAATTCTTACTGCAGTTAGAGTTAAAAATTTCTCCACACAGACGGCACTTCTTGTATATTGTGAAAAGGCCGGGGTATTTGTTAAAGCATTAGCGATGTTCAGCCAAAGAAATGTTGCGGCAGCCAAGGGGACAGATTTCATTATATATTCTCCTATTTTTGGGGATTAATCCTCACATAAACATCCTTCAATATTAAGTTGACAAAAGATAGGTCAAAACTAATAAAGTCATTGGCGATCGCTTGTTAGTGACCGGATGTTCTACCACCTTTTCGCATCATTTTGACAAAATAGGAACTGCCAAGTTCTACAAGGGGAGTAAGCCCCCAGCTATCCATTTTACCTGAGAAGCATCAAATTAGATCGTTTTGTAGATCACCCTTGTTGCTTTTATGGCAGCAAAATGTAGCGAGGGGGTGCAGTTTAGAAGAACGACTTATATTACAGCTAAAACTATCAAAGCTAGAATTCTTATCAGGTCAGGTTTTTAGATTTAGCGATCGCCATTTTCAAGTTTATTTGTGAAGAATTATGAAACCTTGGTAATTCCTAATCCCGATAAAGCGACCAAATCTTGCTTAGATCCACCACGGTGGTCAGCGGAGCAGCGCGGTAGGCGATCGCGGGAGTGGAGCAGCATCTGGTCGTTCAACACTCTGGGGCTGTATTGTTGAATTCCGGAGAAGGGCGCTGCAAGGGAGCACTCTCAGAACGAGACAGCATCTGGCTATAATGGAGCCTAAGCATGAAAATAACAATGGCGAGATTGTTGGTCGAGCAAGCATGTGGAACCCCAGCCAGGTTGGATATTTTGGCAACTCTACATATTGAACCATGCCGATATTTTGAAATAGACCCCGTCACGCTTGGAAATTTTTCAGAAGTATAAGTATGCCTTATCGAATTATACGTCCAGCGTTGTTTTTTGTCTATTTGCTGTCGCAACGCCTTTTCTGATTCGGTGTAAGTGGTTGAGCTTTCTGCTGTGGTTGAGATGATACCTGAGTTGGAGAATTCACCATCAGGCGACGTTTGCCATGATGAAGGTAATAATGCCACTATCATTACATTTATCTCAATCTTGACTCTGGAGAGCTGATGGTAAAATTGGGCAGGAAGATCAAGAGCATACTGCTCTATAGCCAAGGTTTATATTTTCTCTTTTATTTGTTGGCATTAGTTGTACTGCCTAGGAGCGGTTATAGCCTGAGAGGTGGCATTTATACTTACTTGGCGTTGGGGTTAGGTCTGTTGGTTCTTACCATAGTCAGAGCCGTTAGTGATCGCCGGGGCAAGCCACTCAATACGATAGTAAGTAGTGTTTTAGCGGTAGCTATTTTCTTACAGTCATTTAGCCTTTTCATATCGACTGGTGGCGGGGCTTCCCATCCCTGTATCCGAGAGTATCCGTCCCCTAGCAAGAAGTTCGTGCTGAATCTGTCGGTCTGCGGATTAATGACTTTTAAGTATTTCTACACGGTAACGGATAGTAATCCCATCATCCGAAGGAAGATCGCTTCTGGAAAAATTGTTCAGCCGATTGCAGGTAAGTGGTTGGATGATCGTTTTGCGGATCTCAATATTGAATGGAATGATGAAGAAACAGCGATTTACTGGGAACTTGAAAAGTATCGGACGACGATGGGGAATGTGGCTTACCCTCACGGTGAAAGCAATCCTAAGCCACCTTTAAGGGGCGTTATTTTCCTAAGCTTTGAAAAGTAATCCTGAAGCGCCTTGGTCTTGGAGAAAAAGAAATAAATAATCGCGCTGCCAAAGGCACAGCGAAGCTGCACGCTAAGCCAACAATAAGCCCCGACACTATTGACTTAATGCCGGGGTTAATGTAGTATTTTGTTAGAGCATATTATTCTGGTTCAATTGTCTATTTCTTTACGGATTCCTTCTGCTTTCTTTTAACGGATAATGCTCCTAATCCTAAGATTAAACCAAAGCCAAAGAGAGTAGAAGGTTCAGGTACTGATTTTGCCTGGTATATATAGGCTCTGCCACCAATATCATTAGGAAAGTTAGCATCACCATAGTCAGCAGTAACTACCAAGGTGTTTTCAACGATAGCAACCGCATGACCGAACCTAGCACCATTATTGGTTTCTGGATTAGGAAAAGTTTGTAAAAGGTTTCCAGCAGTATCGTATAAATAGGCCGCACCATTATTAGTTGCTCCTAAATCATCTGCTCGTGCGCCAATGAGAATTTTATCCCCCTTAATCGCTACTGGCTCTCCACCCCCCGTGCTGAAAAAATCATCTGTAGCTGGTGTGGGATTAAAGAAAGTTTGCAGCGGATTGTTTCCGTCATTGATATCGAACAGATAGGCAATTCCACTACGGCTTGCTACATCACTAGCTGCTGAACCAATCAGCACATTATTGCCATCAACAGCAATTGAGCTACCGAAGCCCTCATTATTGGATGGTGTTGGGTTAAAGAAAGTTTCCAGTCGGTCTCCAGTAATGGCATCGAAGAGGTAAGCAATACCAGCGTTAGGTGCGCTTGTATCATCTCTAGTAGCACCAATAAGAACATTATTGCCCTCAATTGCAATTGTTCCGCCAAAGGCATCCCCAGGATCAACGCTGGGATTAAGAAAGGTCTTTAGAAGTCCCCCAGTAGTAGCATCAAACAGATAGGCGGCTCCGCTATTAATTGCTCCTGTGTCATCATCTGTTGCTCCCACCAAAACATTGTTCCCTGAAATAGCAACAGATTCGCCAAAATTGTCATTAAAATTTGGTGCGGGATTAAGAAAAGTCTGTAGAAGATTTCCATTAACATCAAATAAATAAGCAGCGCCTGTATCAGTTCCTGCACTATCATCATTACGTGCACCGATAAGCACATTATCTCCATCGATAGCTACCGACACCCCAAACTGATCATCAATAGAATCAGGAAGCGGTACTGGTGTGACAAAAGTCCTTAAAAGATCACCACTGTTGACATCAAATAAATAAGCATCACCACTCCTACTGCCGTTTCCGCCTTCATCAGGTGTACCAATCAGTAATTTATTACCAGAAACACTTATAGAGTTACCGAAGAAAGCACGAGGGCTTGGGTTAGGATTGAGTAAGGTGTGTTGGAGTTCAAAGGATGCCGCTATGCTGCTCTCTGGGAAGAGCAACAATAAACCCAATGTTGCTACCGATGAACCGAATGCCTTTTTGAAGAAGTTTTTAGACATTATTCTTCAGTTGATTAAAAATCACTTTCTTTAAGTTTGAAGAGAAGATTACACTGCCGCCTAACAAAAGACCAGCATTCGTATCATTACTTCACTTTTCTTCAAAGAATACCGTCTGCTCCGCTCGCTGCGCTCAAAGGCTTGCATGCAAAAGTCAAAAGTCAAAAGTAGAACAGCACTGTCAGCTAGATCCCACATTCCGCACTTCAAGCTGTAGCACAAAACTAATATGGAGGGCGATCGCTAACCGACCAAAACAATCAAGTAAAAATACTCAGTTAATTAAGAGTGAGTGGCCAGGAGACGCGAACTTTTTCTCTACTTACTGGAGTTTAGACTAGTATCCGGTGCGAAACTCAACCTCCATTCAAAACTTCAAGTTGTAGTAGAAGGAGATCACGCGCCTAGCGAGGGCTAAAAAGTAATAGTTCTTGAGTAAAAATACTCAGTTGATTATTAACAAAGTTTTAGAGCTGATTTATTCTACCGTTTTGCACTGGGTACTAGTCTAAACTCCAGTTAAAACTTCATTCCCCTCCTGCCGCTATTTTGGGCAACGTTAAAACATAGCGATAGCCCGACTCTGGCGATCCTTGAACGATAATTTTGCCTCCGTGGATCTCTGCTAGATGGCAGCTCAGTAATAGTCCGAGAAGTTCGCGGGAACTTTTGTCGGCAGACTTTTTGTTCAGTTGCTCAGTTTTGTTCAAAGCTGCTGCCAGATCAGACGATTTAAGTATCTGATTACCCAAATGTGAATCACTCATCTGGGACTTACTCGCTTCTGGTGAAGTTTCCAAACCGCTCAAAAGATTTGTGACTAACCTGGAGTAGAGTTTAACTTGAGGCAAGCCATCTCCCAGCCAGGGGTGAGAAATCCAAACAGCAATATTTAGTGTTTTGCTTCTGCGGGAGACATGGATGCGCACTTCACCGCCTGCCTCAGATGATTCAATCACGCTAACTACTAGATAGTAGAGGGCTTGCCGTACCTTCTCCTTATCCAGTAACCAGATGCGATTTCCTGGCTCTACCGATAAACGAAGCTCCTGTTTTTGGTGTTTGGCGACCTGAAACAGACTATTAAGCACCTGCTGGCAGAGCATTTCAATATCCACAGAAGTCAGTTGCCGTTTGGAGGTGTTATCATCTAAAATACCAAGATTGACAATTTCCTCAACTAAAGAGATCATATGCTGACCACTGGTATGAATAATCTCTAGGTATTCCTTCTGCTTATTCGTCAAAGTACCATACACTTGACGTATAAGAACACTTGCCATGCCAATCACAGAGGTCAGAGGTGTTCGGAGTTCCTCGGTCAGTTGCTCAAGTAATCTGACTTTAATCCCATTCGTGGAACTCAGGAAAGTCTGTCCAGCCGCTGGCACATTTTGGGTTTCAGCTGGGGGACTTGGTTCCCATCCTTGTTGGTATTGACTCGGAATTAGCAATTCAGTCAATGGTTCGGTTACCCTAGTTTGCTGAGTTTTAAGAAGATGATTGCGTTCAAATTCTCTCAAACACCAGCGAGCGGTTAGAGCCAAGAATTCAACGTCTCTGGTTGTAAACTGACGAGGCACTAAATCCATCACTGCCAGTGTGCCGATACACTGTCCTGCTGCTGTCAGTAGTGGAGTCCCCAAGTAAGCGCGAATTCCATGGTGTTGTACTAGGGTGCTAAGGGCAAAAACTGGGTCAGTTGTCGTGTCGTCAATGGTTAAATTTTGCTGACTATCTACAACATAAGTGCAGAAAGACTCTTGTCGTGGTATCCTCCGCAATGCCGCCAACTGATTCATCAGTCCGAGTCTGGATAAACCTATCGCTGACTTGAGCCACAGTTCCTCTTGAACCATCAAGCCTAGGATGCAAATCGGCGCTTCTATGAAGCGAGCAGCAGTTTGAGTTGCTTCGTCGAATACTGGAGGAGTCTGTGCTTCTAGTAAGCCTAAGCTTTTCAAAGTAGCGAGCCTTTGTTGGTCCCGTACTTCTGGGGTGAGACCATCTAAACGGCAAAAGAGTCTGTTTTTTGGGTTAATCATGGTGAGTCTTCTCCCTAACCCTAAAGAGTTTGCTGCTTCTACTTGCATCACTAATCTCAATCAGACTGGTTTTAACAAAATAGGGCAGAATCCTACTCTTGAACCTTACAGCGAAGCCGTTCCCGAAGGGTAGGTCAAGAGTAGATGAATGCCCTTCAAGATTTAACAATTAAAACCATTTCGTCCCAAGGTGGCTAAAACCTCTCGCACAACCTAGTCGCACTCTAGGCTATAGACTACAGGATAAACGCAGTACCCCATGGCAGAACGAGGCACTAAGACTAATCAACGAGGATAAGATTTTACTCATGCCCCGCTCGTAATTGAGGTCGAGCGCGGGTCGTTGACAGAGTTGCTTGGGGGGCATACCATTTTTGCTAATGTCCTCTTGAGCAGTAGCAAGGCATTGCGTCCCAACTTATGAGAAGCAAAAAAACTGGGATGTCCCTTGGATGTCCCTTTGCCTGCTAATCTTAAAGTTCCCTAAAAATTTCCTTAATGAACATATTCAGAAAAGATTATTGGTTTTTTTCAGGTGGGAATGAAGGTGACTGTTAAACAGTGAGCAGTGAAAAGTGACCAGTGACCAGCGTCTGACGACGAGGCAACAGGCAACAGGCAACAGGCAACAGGCAACAGGGAATCAACCCCACGTCGATTAAGAAAAATAGAAACTTCTTTCAAGTTTCTGGAGAGTTATCCCTATATCTAAAGATAGAGGATTTAAAGCCTCACTTTTCACTGCGAGGGAACTGGAATCCTAACCCCTAAGCCCCAATTCCTAATCACCAATCAGTTTTTGACCAGACCGGATGAGAGAATAGGGATGCAATCACTCGTACCCCTCGTAGTTGATTGGACAAAGGGAGATGACCTTTAGGAGCACTTAGATCCCAAGTAAATTCGTTGGGATACTGAGTCCAGTTTTTATCAGTTTTCCAGCCGATTTTTGGCCACAGTTTTGAGAAGTCTTTCCCCAAGGACAGCCAAATCTGCCGCTGCACGGAAAAGCCAAATTTCCCTTCAGAGTGAATCCACCAGAGTTGATTGATGGTATGTAAATCGGTAAGCGGGAATTTTTCGACTTCTGTAAAGTACAGCCACTTTCTCTTCAGTGCTGCCTCCCCAGCTAATTCACAAAGCTTTTGCCTGGTAAGACTGTCGGCGGCTTGAAAGTCTTGCCCGACGAGTAAGTGTTGTAATGGCTGGTAATCAATGTTCCGCTCAGATTTCAGGGGTATAACGCCGCTGGGAAAGTAGGTTTGTAGAAATTCTTGGGTTTTGGGGCTATTAGCTTGATATAGGGCTTGGTAGACTTTTCCCACTACTAAATTTGCGGGTACCGACTGATGTGACAGCAAAAATTCCCTCAATACTGCCCAACCAGGCTCGCCAGCGCTGACGAGTTTGGGAATAAGCTGAAGTTGATTTTTTTCTGACTCAGATTGAAACTGGCTCGCTAGCTGCGAGATATCGTTGATATAATCTTGGACTGAGGCGGTTTGTTGGTCAGTCATGAAATAACTTGTTGACTGTTGCAATAATCATTAATACCAAATCCGGGTTAACTACCCCCTTTTTGAAGGAAGCAGGACTCGCTAGACTACGTCGCTGCTAGTCTTCGACGCCCTTCGGGTACGCAGAACGCTCAAAGGCAAAAGGCTTGCATGCAAAAGGCAAAAGTAGGGAACAGGGAATAGGGGAAGAAAAATACAGAAAATTGATAAAGGGGGTTTTAGACCCGGATTCACTATAATAGCAAGTAGCACTAATCAATAACCTAAGGTATTAAAGAATTTTGACAAAAAAGTTGAGGCAGGTCAATCCCCAGAGATTTTAGAGGCTACCAGGGGACTGGAAACTGGTGACTGGTGACTGGTGACTGGTGACTGATACTGTTGGCTGAAGTAATCTCGGCTGAAATTTATAGTACTACAATAACGATAAATCTTTACCTTGGCGATAAGTAATACTCTATGTAAGATTGTTTGTAGCACATTCGCCAACAGTATCGGTGACTGGTGACTGGTGGCTGGTGATTGGTGACTGGGAATTACCCTGAGCACCAATAGGTTATGGTATAGTTGTCTACTCCAAATTACCACATTTTGCTACCTATTACTAAGATTCAGCAGCTATTCATGCATGCTTAATCTTCTCGTAGCCTTTTTCATAGGCAAAGCGAACCAGTTGAGACCGATTCTCTAGCTGTAATTTCCCCAGAATATTACTCAAATGGGTTTGAACAGTGCGGGGACTGATAAACAACTTATGGCTAATTTGCTTATTGGTTAACCCCTGAATCACTTCCCAAAATACTCGCTCTTCTGCTGGTGTCAAGGGCAGAGGTTTAGGCTTTTCTGCTTCCATTGCTGAATTGGCAGCACTGAGGACGGCTGCGTCAGGAGTTGACATTTGATCGGACGGTAGGACATTGGCTGCACCAGCATCCCCTATCTGCTGGATCAAGCGGACAATTTCGGCATGAATTCGGCGCGATCTCTCTAGCAGAGATTCAATTTTTGCCAATAATTCCCGCATTTCAAACGGTTTGGTTAAATAATCATCTGCCCCCATTGAGTGACCTTGAATTTTATCTTCCAGATCATCCTTACCGGAGAGAAAGATAAACGGTACCAGTTGTCCTGAAGGATGCGATCGCAGTTGGCGGCAAAATTCTAATCCATCCATTTCCGGCATGGCAACATCGGAAACTACCAAGTCCGGGGAATGTTTATTAAAGGCAGTCAATCCCTCTCTTCCCGAACCCACATCCTCAACTTGATATCCTTGTTTTTCCAGATAATGCTTTAAGACTGTTCGCAGGATGTTGTCATCATCCACTACTAATATCTTTTTCATTTTACGTTCGTTAATTAATCAAATTAAAGCAGTTGACGCTCCCATATCATCTATATATAGAGACTAGCACCCTCTTAGGACGTCTTGAGGTGTACCTGGGAATATCTGGTAGCCTACTCAATAAGTAATGATTTAGCAACAGAAGCTTATGTACGAGAAACTCACCCCCCCCCATACTGGCTCTCGAATTACCTTCAAAGACGGCGAACCGATAGTTCCTGACGATCCCATTATCCCCTTTATTCGTGGCGACGGTACGGGGGTTGATATTTGGCCCGCTACGGAGAAAGTAATTAATGCGGCGGTTCAAACTGCCTATGGCGATAAGCGCAAAATCAACTGGTTCAAAATCTACGCGGGTGATGAAGCTTGCGAACAGTACGGGACTTACCAATATTTACCCCAAGATACCCTCAAAGCGATTAAAGAATACGGCATTGCCATTAAAGGGCCTCTGACGACTCCTGTTGGGGGAGGGATTCGCTCTCTCAATGTTGCCCTGCGACAAATTAATGACCTCTATGCCTGTGTTCGCCCCTGTCGCTATTACCCAGGAACTCCTTCTCCTCACAAGTATCCGGAGAAACTAGATATCATTGTCTACCGGGAAAATACGGAAGATATCTACTTGGGGATTGAATGGCAACAGGGTAGTGAGATTGGAGATAAACTCATTCACCTACTCAACTCAGAATTAATTCCAGCCACACCAGAACATGGCAAAAAGCAAATTCCCCTCGACTCAGGCATTGGCATCAAACCGATTAGTAAAACTGGTTCCCAGCGCTTGGTGCGCCGTGCTATCCAACACGCCTTGCGACTGCCCAAAGTCAAGCAAAAAGTGACTTTGGTGCATAAAGGCAATATTATGAAATACACCGAAGGGGCGTTTCGGGATTGGGGCTACGAACTGGCAACTACCGAGTTTCGCGCCGATTGCGTGACGGAACGGGAATCCTGGATTCTGAGTAATAAGGAGAGGAATCCAGAAATTACAGTAGAAGATAATGCCGGTGAAGTTGAACCTGGGTATGATGCTCTCACCCCAGATAAGCAAGAAAAAGTTTGCCAAGAAGTCAAAGCGGTTCTCGATGCTATCTGGGATACCCACGGTGGGGGAAAATGGAAAGAGAAGGTAATGGTTAATGACCGCATTGCCGATAGTATCTTCCAACAAATTCAAACCAGACCGGATGAATATTCCATTCTCGCCACGATGAATCTGAATGGGGATTACCTCTCTGATGCCGCCGCTGCTATTGTTGGCGGTTTGGGAATGGGCCCCGGAGCGAATATTGGGGATAATTGTGCCATTTTTGAGGCGACTCACGGCACGGCTCCAAAACACGCTGGTTTAGACCGGATTAATCCGGGTTCTGTGATTCTTTCGGGGGTGATGATGCTGGAGTTTATGGGCTGGCAGGAAGCGGCTGATTTAATTCGGAAAGGAATTGGAAAGGCGATCGCTTACCGACAAGTAACCTACGATTTGGCACGGATGATGACCCCGCCTGTAGAGCCGCCTTTAAAGTGTTCGGAGTTTGCCCAAGCCATCATTGATCACTTTCAGGAATAGGAATTGGGAAAAGGGAGACAAGGAAGCAGGGGGAGCAGGGACTCGCTTCGCTCAAAGGCAAAAGGCTTGCATGCAAAAGGCAAAAGTAGGGAGCAGGGGAGCAGGGGGAGTGTCAGAAGGGATCTATAAAATAAATCTTAAGACAGCTAAATAAGACTGCTATAACACATGTGGGAGAACGGTTTTGCCTATTCATAATTTTGTCTCTTTTGCATATTGAGAAACTTAGTTACCTCAGCGTCGAATAAAAGTTTAGCTATTCCTATGGGACCATTTCTGTGTTTGGCTATGATTACTTCTGCAAGACCTTGATCAGGTGTATCCGGATGATAATATTCATCGCGATATAACATAATCACTAAATCCGCATCTTGTTCTATGGAACCCGATTCTCTCAAATCCGACATCATCGGTCGCTTATTCGTCCTCTGCTCGACTCCTCGACTAAGCTGAGAGAGGGCAATAATTGGCACATTAAGTTCCCGGGCTAAACCTTTGAGCGATCGCGTGATTCGAGATAACTCTTGTACCCGGTTCTCCTTACCACCCCCCTCCATTAATTGCAAGTAATCCAGCAATATTAATCCCAACTGCTTGTCTTTTTCCGCTTGCAGGCGACGAGCCTCAGAGCGCATGTGCATCACCGTTAAGTTGGCAGTATCATCAATATAAATAGGCAACCCTGATAGGGTACCTAAAGCGCGAACCAAAGGCTCCAAATCAGTTTGAGCAATTCGCCCAGATCGCAGGCGGTTACTAGGAATTCTTGATTCACTCGCTAACAACCGCTGTGCTAACTGCTCCTTCGACATTTCCAGGCTAAAAATAGCTACTGGTAATTGATGTTCCTTAGCGATATTATAAGCAATATTGAGGGCAAAACTGGTGTTGTGAACGGAAATATCATTGGCAACAAAATTGTGTGTTTCTGGAATTGTTAAGTCATACACCTGTTTATTTCCAACGGGTTCTATTGAAACAATTTCATCCCAGTAAACTTCACTTGTCGCTAACTGCTGAAGGGGCAAATTATCTAAAGCCAGCGCCAAAGTAAAAAGGTTTTCTCTTGACAGCGCACTTTTACTGACGTGTATATTAATATCTCCCTTAGCTGCTGCTATCTGTTCCCAAATTTCTCCTGGAATTAGGTCGCAGTTAGTTTTATCTTTCTTCTTTTCTAAGGCTTCTTGAACTGAAGATAGTGCTGACCCTTGACCAAAAATACCAATTTCGTCTATAAAACTTTTGATAGATTGGGCATCAGTAATATCCAGTTGCCAAGCTTTTCTCAGAGTGCCATTATATTTAACAGACCGCTTGTTGAGAGCAGCAATAACACCAAATCGCAGGAGAAGATGTTGTACCTGTCGTGCCAGTTTCTCACTAACTGTTGCACACCCTACTTTTGATTGACCACTTTTGAGTACTGTCGCCCATCCATTAGTGGCAAAGAGACAATTTAGGAATAGGGCGAGGAGCGATCGCTTTAACCTAAACACAACTTCCGGGATCGTCTTAGTATGAGAATCCTTACCCCAAATTAAACAACCATCCCCAATCAAATACCCCAATAATTTGACTTCACACTCGCTGATAGTTTCTGTGCCAAATACATCTATCTTGCGAGGGACAGCAATTTTATCCCCTGGTTTCAGTTCCGAAAGCCGCCGCCATCCCTGAATAGTCAGATAAGGGTGCGTGATAGTTGTTTCAATGAACCGTCCTAGTTTGGTTGTCACGCGGAATACTGGCTTAATCCCATCATCCACAAAGGCAGATGGTTGGGTAAAGCTAAATTTCCAGTTATCGTTCAAAGTCAATAACTGAGCATGACGACGGCGATAAATATCCTCAATTGTTGCTACACTACCATCGGCTAAAACTATCTCACTCTTTGCCTCCAGACACTTTCCCATTGAGGGTCTCCCCGCGACAATAATCAAATCAGAACGCTGAAAACCGCTGGTAAATGCATCCAAATCATAAAAGCTAGAAGTGATACCAGGGAGAGTAGTTTTCTGATGCCGCTTTTCAATCTCGTTAAAAGTCTGAACCAGGGTATCAGCAATCGGTACTAAACCCTGTTGCAGACGATCCTGAGTTAAACTGAAAATTTTCTGTTCTGAGAGATCGAGGACAGTCTCCAGCTCTGTGGCAGTATCGTAACCCAGATTGACAATCTCATTGCCAGCAGCAATCAACTGACGGCGTCGGTACTTATTCATCACCAAATCCGTATAGCGGTCAATATTCACTGCTGATACGGTGCGGTTTACTAACTGTGCTAACTTGCTAGTACCTCCCACTTTTTCCAGTAAGCCGTGGTCTTGCAGCCAGGTTGTTACTGTCATTAAGTCCGTTGGCTTTCCTTGAGAATAAAGCTTCAGCGCAGCTTCATATATATCCCTATTAGCTTTGACATAGAATGCTTCTGGGACGATCAGATCGATAATTTCACCCATGGCTTGGGGGTCGAGCAAAATGCCACCCAGAATGGACTCCTCAGCTTCAATATTTTGAGGGGGAAGAGAATTGCTAGAAATCTGAGAATTAAATTCTGCCATTATTTTGTTTGGCAATAGCAATTATTTGACTGAAGACACATATAATAACATATAACAAAAGATCGACGGGCTATGGACTTGTCACGGCTAATAGACATTGATTGACTAGACTAGGCTAGACTTCGTCCCTGCTAACGCAGCGCGCCCCTGCTGACGCAGCGCGTCCCTGCTGACGCAGCACGTCGCTGCTGTGCAGAGCAAAGATTACAAGCGGAGGATTCCCGCGCGGATTGCTAAATTTGACTAATCGTTTCTTCTCCTTGCGCGTTTGAAGCGATCGCCATCATTGCCGCTAAAAACCCTCACCGCCAGTATATTGGAGGAGGAAAGGTCGGTGGTGAAGGAAGCGGGGTGCGATGACTTTATGCCTCAGCCCTTCCGGGAGGAAGATATATTGAGGACAATGAACAAACATCTGGGAGTGCGTTATATCTATGAAGACCAAACTGAAAGTGATATTTCAACAGAGGATGCCCAACAGAGCGTCCTTACCGCTTCTGCTCTCGCAGCGCTACCTGTAGAATGGGTAAGTAGGTAAGCAAAATTATTTATATTAAGATTTTGACTTTAATTACTGACAAGGAGGAACAGGATAATCGCAGATGAATTACCCTCAAGCAGATAATTATAAAGGGAATATTTTAGTTGTTGATGATAATCCAATTAACTTGCGCCTGTTGGTCAGTATTTTGAAGAAAAAAGGGTATCAAGTTCGACCCGTGCCGAATGGTGAGTTGGCACTTTCGGCAGCACATGGTCTCCCTCCTGATTTGATTTTACTGGACATTATGATGCCGGGAATGGATGGCTATCAAGTCTGCAAACAGCTCAAAGCAGATGAACGAACTCGCGACATTCCGATTATTTTTATCAGTGCCATTAATCAGGTGCTAGATAAAGTGAAAGCTTTTTCGGTTGGCGGGGTAGACTTCATCACAAAGCCATTTCAGCTTGAAGAGGTTTTGGCTCGCGTTGAAACCCACTTGGCAATACGTTCTCTGCAAAAGAGTCTCCAAGCTAAAAATGAGGAATTGGAAAAAACATTGCAAGAACTGAAAACAACCCAAGCCCAATTGATTCAATCGGAAAAAATGGCAGCACTGGGACAATTGGTAGCAGGCATTGCCCATGAAGTCAATACACCCCTGGGAGCCATTCGATCATCCATCGAAAATATTGCTGATTTCTTGAATCAAAACGTAGAAGAGTTGCTCGCATTTTTTCAAGGACTATCCCCAGAACTTCGGCAAGATTTTTTTGCCTTATTGCAAAATTCAAACGGACAAAAATCCAACTTCTCTAGCAGAGAAAAGCGCAAATTTAAAATAGCCTTGATTCGCCAAGTGGAATCAAAGGGAATTGACAATGCTGACACAATTGCCGATACCTTAGTAGATCTAGGTGTTTATGATGATATTGAAATCTTTTTGCCCCTGTTAAAAGACCCGGATTGCTCGAATATTTTAAACACGGCCTATCAATTTTCTAGTGTACAAAAGAGCACCCAAACCATCATAACAGCCACAGACCGTGCAGCCAAAGTGGTGTTTGCCTTGAAAAACTATGCTCGTTATGAGTCTACTGCTGAAAAGATAGAGGCAAATATTATTGAAGGTATTGAAACCGTATTGACCCTTTATCACAACCAACTAAAATACGGGGTAGAAGTAATCAGAAACTATGGCGATGTGCCGTCTATACTGTGCTACCCCGATGAACTAAATCAAGTTTGGACAAATCTTGTTCACAATGCGTTGCAAGCGATGGATAATAAGGGAATATTAATAATTGATGTGGCGCAGCAAGATACCAGCGTGCTGATCGGTATTACCGATAGTGGTAAGGGAATTCCCAATGAGATTCAGTATAAAATATTTGAGCCATTCTTTACTACTAAACCCCGAGGGGAAGGCAGTGGCTTAGGCTTGGATATTGTCAGGAAGATTATTGAGAAACATGAAGGAAAAATTGAAGTAAAGTCTGTGCCAGGAAAAACTACATTTACTGTCTCGCTTCCTCTCAATCTCAACGAGGTAAAAGCCTATGTCTAAGCCAGTTATACTCTGTGTTGATGATGAGGTAGTAATCTTGAATAGTCTGAAAATACAAATCAAGAAAGCCTTTAATGATGCCTACCTCTATGAAGCTGCTGAAAGTGCCGATGAAGCTCTAGAAATAATTGAAGAACTACAAGAAGAAAAAATCGATATTTTGGTAATTGTATCCGATTGGTTAATGCCGGGGATGAAAGGAGATGAATTTCTTATTGCTGTTCATACAAGATTTCCTAATATTGTTAAAATACTATTGACAGGACAAGCTGATGAAGAAGCGATTGAACGGGCCATAAAATCCGCTGACCTGCATTGTTGTTTGTCTAAACCTTGGGATGGCAAGGAATTAATTGAACAAATTAAATCTGGATTAGGGAAATTATGAAGAAACCTGTAATTATATGTGTTGACGACGAAGCGACAGTACTTGATAGTTTGAAAATAGAGCTAAAAAAAGCCATCGGGGATCAATGTATCGTTGAAACTGCTGAAGGAGGGAAAGATGCTTTATATCTATTAGAAGAGTTGCTAGAGGATAAGTGTGAAGTAGCTGTAGTGCTTTCCGATTACATCATGCCCGATATTAAAGGGGATGAAGTGTTAAAGCGCATTCATGCCATGTCGCCAAACACACTCAAAATTATGCTGACAGGTCAAGCAGATGTTGAAGCGGTGGGGAATGCGATTAAGCATGCAAGATTATATCGTTACATAGCCAAGCCTTGGCAGCCTGAAGACTTGAAATTGACGGTGGTAGAAGCGGTACACAGTTATCTTCAGGATAAAAAGCTAGCAGAACAAAACCTCAAACTTCAACAGATGAATCAGAAGCTCCAACAGATGAATCAGGAGTTGGAACGATTAACCCTTCAGCAAGCGGCACTGATTACCGAGCGCACCGCTGAACTAGAAAAAGCAAACCAGGAGTTAAAGCACCTTGCCAGCTTAGATTACTTAACCAAGGTAGCTAATCGTCGCTCCTTTGATGAACACTTAGATCAAGAGTGGCTGCGGATGGCACGGGAGAAACAACCTTTATCTTTGATTTTGTGCGATGCGGATTATTTCAAACCCTACAACGATGAATATGGCCATCAAATGGGGGATGATTGTTTAAAGCAGGTGGCTCAAGCAATAAGCCGCACTATCAAGCGTCCAGCGGATTTAGTGGCGCGTTATGGGGGAGAAGAATTCGCGGTAACTCTGCCTAACACCAAGGCTGAGGGAGCTATGAAAGTGGCTGAAGCCATACGAAGGGAGATACAGCTCCTCAAGATTCCCCATGTCCAATCTCAGGTGAGTAAATATGTCACTGTGAGCTTGGGAGTTTCTAGCATAGTTCCCACTCTAGAAGATTCCCCTGAATCACTGATTGCTGCTGCTGACAATGCGCTTTATCAAGCCAAAAATCAGGGGCGCGATCGCATTGTTATGAAAACTCTTGTGCTCTCATGGTCTAATCTAAATTGTGTAACTTAATTGGACTACGGATATTCTCGGCAAAGTTTACACTAGCAATACTCATCAAAAAGGGGCTGAAATGGGGTTAACAAAAGGGACGTTTTACGAGGCTGCACCTGGTGACACAAACCCTATATTTACACCCATTAGCAAACTTCATACTAAAATAGCCTAACTTTAGATTTCCTTCACATTGAAATTCAGTGGGTTCTCTAATTTACAATCACTGAACTGCTTCGTTACGTTGGAGGCATAAAATATTCAAGAAATTGATATGTTAGTTGATCTAGCAATGCTGCCAGGGTTGCAGGACGCCTACCCTGGCGTGTTCGCTACTGGCGAATTCCTTGACGGCACCTCCAGCGATGACAAACTGTACGGCGGCGAGGGGAATGACTTGATTCGGGGCAGGAAGGGCAACGACTTGCTGTACGGGAAAGCCGGAGACGATACCTTGAAAGGCGGCGAAGGCAAAGACCTGATCTACGGTTGGCGTGGGGATGATTCCCTGTTTGGCGGCGCGGGGGATGACCAGATGCATGGCGGTCGCGGTCAAGACAAACTGTACGGCGGCAAGGGGAATGACTTGATTCGGGGCAGCGAGGGCAACGACTTGCTGTACGGGGAAGCCGGAGACGATACCCTCAAAGGCGGTGAGGGCAACGATA
>JBFRWF010000412.1:0-5410 GCA_051439465.1 Xenococcaceae cyanobacterium
ACCGCACTCTTGTTGGCGCTGCCTCCCGCACTCGCGTAGCGAGACCGCACTCTTGTTGGCGCTGCCTCCCGCACTCGCGTAGCGAGCCCGCACTCTTGTTCATGAATCAAATCCGATCGCTATATACATCGCCAGGAGAACCAAAGATGACGTCGCTAGGAGAACCAAAGATGACGTCAGGAGGAACAACGATGGAATATAAACACGAAGGAGGGAGCCTACCTGCCGCTCACCGAACCTATGTGGTGCGACCAGCCGACCAAGAACTAATTGACGAACTGAAAGCTGGGCATTTGTGCTATGTGTTCAACTCCCGGCAAATGGGCAAGTCTAGTTTGATGGTACGAACACAGCAAGAGCTGGAAGACTCAGGCATCGCTTGTGCTGTTGTTGATCTTTTAGGAATTGGTACTAAGGATCTTAAACCAGATCAGTGGTACGCAAGCATCATCCTCACGCTGTTGAACTCCTTCGATCTTAAGAAAATAAACGATGTGGGGAGCTGGTGGAACGAGCACCCGTTATTATCTGCTACGCAGCGATTGAATGAGTTTATCGAAAAAGTGCTGCTAGTAGAGATTCCCAACCAAATCGTGGTTTTTATTGACGAAATAGATATAGTTATTGACTTAAACTTGCCGATTGAAGACTTCTTTGCATTCATCAAAGCATGTTATAACAAACGTGCCAGCAATCAAGAATACAAACGCCTCACCTTTGCCTTATTTGGAGTTGCTACTCCCTATGATTTGATTCAAAATAAAAAATCCAGTCCATTTAATATTGGTCGGGCGATTGAACTTTCAGGTTTTCAACCTGAAGAAGCCCAAGTGTTAGCTGAGGGACTGGTGAGGAAAGCTCAAAATCCAAATAAGGCACTCCGAGAAGTATTAGCTTGGACTGGTGGTCAACCCTTTCTTACCCAAAAGATTTGTCATCTCATCCAATCTTCATCATCTTTTATCCAAGAGGGGAAGGAGGCACAGCACATTGAAATTTTGGTAAGATCGCAAGTAATTGATAATTGGGAAACTCACGATGATCCACAACATTTGAGGACTATACGCGATCGCCTTCTGATCAGTAAGCAGAAGTTGGCTTTGCTGAAACTCTATAAGCGAATTTTGCAACATAGCGAGATTGACGCTCATGACAGAGATGAACAAATGCAATTGCGGCTGTCGGGGTTGGTGGTTAAAGAGAACGGGAAGCTGAAAGTTTATAATCGCATTTATCAGGAAATCTTTAACCTAAATTGGGTTAGAGGTATCCTAAAGATATTAAACGATCGCTATAAAATCAAAAAAACTCTGGGAAGCGGCAGTTTTACTACAACTTTCTTGGCAGAAGATATCGTCGAGAATCGATCTTGTGTAATTAAGCAGCTTAAACCGGAGAACCCGCGGGTTTTCCAGCAAGTGCAAGAGCGATTTGAGCTCGAAGCTAGAGCTCTAAAAAAACTGAGTAAATACGATCAAGTTATCACTTGGTATGACTATTTTACAGAAGATGGGCAGTTTTACTTAGTTCGAGAATGGATTGAAGGCAAAACCTTAACCGAAAGAGTGGAAGAAAAGGGAACACTTAACAAAAATTCAGTTAGGCAAAACCTGATGGACATCTTGAAAGTTCTGGAGGACGTGCATAGAGAGGGAATTATTCACCAGGAGATTAAACCAGACAATATCATTTTGCGCCAGTCGGATAACTTGCCAGTTCTGCTCGATTTTGGCGGCTTGAAACAAATAATACGTATATATGAGAATCAACTTGAGGCGAGTGGGTTTATGCCTTATGAACAAGCAGAGGGACGACCAGTTTATTATTATAGAGATCTGTATGCTTTAGGGCTGACAGCAATCTATCTTCTAACTGGCAAGTTACCAAAAGACTCTTGCACTGGTCAAAAAATTTTGTCTGACTACAATAGACATCTCCAGAAACCAAGGGTGCAATCTGAATCTACAAAGGGTTCAGAACCTTTTTTGGAGATGTCTAATCTAAAATTTAGTACAGATTTGACAGGGGTGCTGAATAAGGCTATTAGTTCGCATCCGCGCGATCGTTTCCTCACAGCTAATGAAATGCACAATGAATTAAAAATAACAGAAATTGAGGAACAAGTTTCCAATGGTAATCAGCCTGGGTATGACCCACATGATCCTCAACCTGAAATTAAACCTAAACCTCCAAACATACCAAGGGTTCAGAAACCTTTTTGGGGACTTCTATTAGGAGGGTTAGGGATATTAATATTTTTTGGTTGGCATGTTCTTAACCAGCCAGATTCTCCTAATTGCATAGTCGAAATTACCTGGGATTCAAAGGAAGAAACTGTTCCATGGAAATACTTTATTAAAGGTACAACAACTTGTCCAGAAGAAACAAAACATTATCTTCTCGTGAAACCAACGAAAACTCAAGAAACTTTTGTCTTTAAAGCGAACAATAGCAATAATAGCTGGTCTACAACAGCTCAGATAGGAGACCTGGATGATAAAAACCAGTATTATGTACTACAAGTAATTGCAACCAACCAGACATTAAAGGAAGGTATTTTAATGAAAGAAATAAAAAATGCTAGTCGTTCTAAGCAAATAACAGTTAAACGTTAAGAGTAAAAGGAGAGGAAAATGCTAAGGAAAATAGCGCTACCAATAATTTTATTAATATCAAATACTCCGGTGGATGTAACTAGCCCGAAAGATGTTAACTTTAATCCCAACCAACAGCTTGTCTCAGCAAATGCACAAGAGTCTAAACTTAGCATTACAAACCCGGAAGATGGAGCGAGGGTTGGTGATACACTATTGATTGAAGGCGTTGTTGATACTACTTTGAATGCCGACCTGGTCTGGATAATTGTGCATCCTATGAATCCAGGCTCAAGCGGTCAATATTGGGTACAGGTTCCTGTAACCATAAGGCCTGACGGTACGTGGAAGACGCGGGTATATATTGGAAATCGGGGCGAAAATTATGGCGAGACCTTTGAGATTGGAGCTATTGTCAAGCCAGAAGTTCAATTGAGTAAAGGAGTACGTGAAAACTGGCCAAAAGCAGAATTCCGTTCCCAGATAATAGAAGTGACTAAACGAAAGCCCTTTAACTTTCTAAATGGATGCGCTAGGACTCAATAGTTGTCGTCATCAGTTATTTTCTTGAAGTGCGATCGCTCGATTTCTCTGCTCAGTTCCTCCTTTTAAGCGAGAATCCTTTGTCAATCAGGGGATCTATATACAAGTGCGTATAAAAGAAGATCTTTGGGTACACATTTGTTATATTATTGATTATATAGTCTTAATCGCTTTTTGTTAGGAGGATATTATGTTTCCACATAGAACAATAGGTCGGCCAGTGAGCCTAAGCTTAATGGTTGGTCTGCTTTGGGCTTTTGGTTCTTCACCATTAAATGAATCAGCGACAATCGCAGCGCTGCAACCACATCTAGTCTTCTCTGGAGGTTCGCTTACTTCTGACTATGACATGGGAGTAGATTCTTCAAGAGGTCGCCGGAATTGGACTAACAATAAAAATGGAGCAATGTGTATGGCTTATCCCAGCGGAGAGCAGTGGGGTGCCGTGTTTATAACTTTTGGACCGCCTACCGACTCAGACCGGCCCGGTAAGGATTTGTCAAAATACACCAAGCTTTCTATAAACATGCGAGGTGAAAAAGGTGGTGAAAGGGTATCAATAGGTCTTAAGGATAATACCGACCCTGACAACGGTCGCGAAACCAAGATTGAGGTCTCCAATCTAACCAAAGGTTGGAAGACTTATACTTTTCCTCTCTCGGATTTCAAGACCGCTGATAAAACAAGGCTCTATGTCGTGACTGAATTCGTTTTTGAACCGGGCACCCCCGCCGAGACTGTCTGTTTTAATAAGATCCAGTATTTGCCTTGAAAGATGAAAACAGTTTTTAACACTTAACATAGTCAGTCAACCCTGTGGACGCTGAGTAAGACCAAAAGAAGTAGGCATATAAACCCTATAACTAGAGACATCGGCTTCCTTAACCCGAAGCCCCTTCCGCACTTCTGGCGGAGGGAGGGGTATTTCACTTGTTGCCCAAAAAACATTAAAGCCCATGAAACTAAACCGAATTATTCGTCTCCTTCAAGGAGGTAGGAGCAGCCAAGCCATCCTCGTTCTTGTCTTGGTTGTGACTCTGTGGTGTGGTGTAACCAAAAGTGATGCCAACCAGATTGGAGCTGAGGATTTGACTGTAACGAATGATGAGCTACAGCAAGTAGCCGCTCGTGCTCGAAAGTGGCTTCTAAGCCAGAGCGACGAAACTACTAACTTGCTAGATAGCTATGAAGATGAACAAGATATCGCTTACATCTACGATCAGGCGGTAGCAGCGATCGCTCTTCTTTCGATGGGAAATATCCAAGAAGCTGAAAAGATACTCAATGCCCTAAAAGACCTCCAACTGGATGACCCAGATCCGAATAAGGGAGGCTGGTGTACAGCTACCAGGGCTTCGGAGGGGACTTGCCTTCAATTCCTCAATCCTGTCGGACCGACGCTATGGGTGACCCTAGCTGTTGCCCGTTATCGCGAAGTCACGGGAGAAGACACCTACAATCAGATGGCGAAAAATGCCCTTGATTATACCTTACAGTTTCAGAGTGCAGATGGCGGAATCAACCTTGGATCAGGTCAAACAGGGGCATCCACTGAGCATAATGAGGATGCCTATGCAGCCCTATCCTATTTCCACAATGTCTTTCCTACCGCAGGCTATGACACAGAAGCTGCCGAAGTCAAATCCTTCCTCGATACAGTAGTTTGGCATACCTATGAACAAAGATTTGAGGTTGGTCGAGGTGATGGTCGAGACCCAGTTGATGTTAATTCCTGGGGAGTCTTGGCACTGGGAGCTGGTGGAGGAGATGAGCCAAATTACGCTAATTCGCTAGATTACGTCGAGAGGGTGCATCGCCTCACCATCGATTTCAAAGGAATGGATGTTACCGGCTATGATTTTGACGGTCAACATAGTGGTGCACAGTCCGAACCCAACGATATTTGGTTGGAAGGTACAGCCCAGATTGCTGCTGCTTACAAATTCCTCGGAAACACTAGGAAATCTGATGAAATTATCGAAGAAATTCTTAAAGTCCAAGGCAATAACGGTGGGGTTCCTTATTCGCTTCGTGGCACCAACAACGGTTACTTCAATATGAAAACAGAACATTCAGTAGCAGCTACTAGCTGGCTAATCTTAGCCATTAACGGAGTTAATCCCGTAACTGCTCAATAACCGCTGGTGCCCTCACTGCTTGGGATATAGGCGTTAACCTCATGTTGAGGGGTGAATAGCACGCCTGATTTATTAAAGAGCTCAAACCATTGTCTGAATAGAGTTTCAGCTTTTTTGGACTCTGGAGGGTAGGGC
>JBFRWF010000413.1:0-9331 GCA_051439465.1 Xenococcaceae cyanobacterium
TCATATCAAGTTCGGATAATCACTTATAAAAAAAGACATTTGTGTAGGTTGGGTTGAGGCAACGTTCTCGAAGAGCGGCGCTCGCGAAGCGCGTCGAAGACTCTCGCGGAGCGCGTCGAAGACTAGCCTAACCCAACACCCATATCACTATATGTTGGGTTTCACTCTCGTTCAACCCAACCTACTTTTTTATAACTCACCCATTGAGGCAGGAAACCCAAGGAGCGATCCTTGGGAATCCCCGACCAGAATCGAAGATTTGGTCGGGGAGGATGTCAAAATATAAAGAAGACGATTCCAGCGTTACTCAGCATTTGACTGTGACAGAACCAAAAAGCTACAAAGACACCATTAATCTGCCCAAAACTCAATTCAATATGCGGGCAAACGCCGTTAAGCGCGAACCAGAACTGCAAAAGTTGTGGGCAGAAAACCAGATTTACGAACGACTGTCCCAGGATAATCCCGGCGAGATTTTCGTCTTGCACGATGGACCACCTTATGCTAACGGTCCCCTGCACACGGGTCACGCCCTGAATAAAATCCTCAAAGACATCATCAACAAGTACAAACTGCTGCGAGGGTATCGGGTTCGCTACGTTCCTGGCTGGGACTGTCACGGATTGCCCATCGAGCTGAAAGTTCTGCAAAAAATGAAGTCCAAAGAGCGGCAAAACCTGACCCCCCTGAAACTGCGTCACAAAGCCCGCGACTTTGCCCTCAAAACCATGAAAGAACAGTGCGAGGGCTTTAAACGCTATGGGATATGGGGAGATTGGGATAATGCTTACCTCACCCTTACCCCGGAATATGAAGCGGCTCAGATTGCTGTCTTTGGTCAGATGGCGCTCAAGGGCTATATCTATCGCGGCTTAAAGCCAGTTCATTGGAGTCCCAGTTCTCGCACGGCGCTAGCAGAGGCGGAGTTGGAATATCCCGAAGGTCATACTTCCCGCAGTATTTATGCTGCTTTCCCCATGACTAAAGCAGGGGAAGGGGCAAAGGAAGCTTTAGAGCCATTTCTGCCAGATTTAGGGGTAGCCATCTGGACAACGACACCCTGGACAATTCCCGGTAATCTAGCAGTTGCGGTTAATCCTGAACTCACCTATGCAGTTGTCGAAGTCGATTCTCCGAGCCCCAATCCCCAATATCTCATTGTTGCTGCTGATTTGGTGGAACGCCTATCTGAAAACCTCAGCACCAACCTAACAGTAAAAGCAACAATGCCGGGACAGGCGTTAGAACATTCTACTTATCGCCATCCCCTCTTTGACCGGGAAAGTGAGATAGTGATTGGAGGGGATTATGTGACCACGGAATCAGGTACAGGCTTAGTCCATACTGCTCCTGGTCACGGTCAGGATGACTTTATCGTTGGCCAGCGCTATGGTTTGCCAATTCTTTCCCCTGTGGACGAGAAGGGCAACTTTACGGCGGAGGCGGGGCAATTTGCTGGGTTAAATGTCCTCAATAGTGCAAATGAGGCAATTATTGAGGCGCTAACAGAAGCGGGTTCGCTGCTCAAGGAAGAACCTTTCATTCACAAATATCCCTACGACTGGCGCACGAAAAAACCAACTATCTTCCGCGCAACAGAACAGTGGTTTGCCTCGGTAGAGGGATTCCGGGAAGAAGCTCTCAAGGCGATTACTTCGGTAAAATGGATTCCCTCTCAAGGGCAAAACCGCATTACTCCAATGGTTGCAGATCGTTCCGATTGGTGCATTTCTCGCCAACGCAGTTGGGGCGTTCCCATCCCAGTATTTTATGACGAAGAAACCAATGAAGCCCTGCTAACAGAAGAAACCATTAACCACGTTCAAGCAATTATTGCCGAAAAAGGCTCTGATGCTTGGTGGGAATTATCGGTGGAAGAACTATTGCCCGAAAAATACCGCAACAATGGTCGCACCTACCGCAAGGGAGAAGATACGATGGATGTCTGGTTTGATTCCGGGTCCTCCTGGGCAGCAGTTGTCAAGCAGCGGGATAATTTAAAATATCCGGCGGATATTTACTTGGAAGGGTCAGATCAACACCGGGGTTGGTTCCAGTCCAGTTTACTCACCAGCGTAGCAACTAATGGGATTGCCCCTTATCAAACTGTCTTAACTCACGGCTTTATTTTGGATGAACAAGGTCGCAAGATGAGTAAGTCCCTGGGGAATGTAGTTGACCCTGCAATTATCATCGAAGGAGGTAGCAACAAGAAAAAAGAGCCACCTTACGGCGCTGATGTGCTGCGGCTGTGGGTGTCTTCGGTGGATTATTCTTCTGATGTTCCCATGGGTCAGAATATCCTCAAGCAGTTAGCTGATGTTTACCGTAAGATTCGCAACACGGCGCGATTCTTATTGGGGAATTTGCACGATTTTGACCCTGCTAAACATGCAGTTCCTTATGAAGAGTTGCCGAAGTTAGACAAATATATGCTGCATCGGATAAGTGAGGTGTTTGGTGAGGTGACAGAGGCATTTGAAAGTTACCAATTCTTCCGCTTCTTCCAAACGGTGCAGAATTTCTGTGTAGTTGACCTGTCTAATTTTTACCTGGATATTGCCAAAGACAGACTCTATATTTCTGACCTAGATTCTTGGCGGCGGCGCAGTTGTCAGACGGTGCTAGCAGTGGCGCTGGAGAATTTGGCAGTTGCGATCGCTCCAGTCCTCTGTCACATGGCGGAGGATATCTGGCAATTTCTCCCCTACAAGACACCTTACAAGTCCGTGTTCGAGTCCGGATGGGTGCAAATGAAATCTGAGTGGAAAAATTCAGAATTGGCAGCTTCCTGGGAAACCTTGCGGCAAATCCGCACTGAGGTTAACAAGGTGATGGAACAGGCGAGGGTAGAAAAGATGATTGGTTCTTCTTTGGATGGGAAGGTCTTGCTTTATGTGTCCGAGCCAGAATTGCGATCGCTTCTGAGGAATATCAACCCGAGTGATAGTCTCAGTGGGAATGGAGTGGATGAGTTGCGCTATCTCGCTTTAGCCTCTCAAGTAGAGGTGCTAGATTCTCCTGAGACGATTGACAAAGCTGAGTACAAGAGTCACTCAGATACGCTTTCGGTGGGAATTGTGAAAGCAGATGGACACAAGTGCGATCGCTGTTGGAATTACTCTACCCATGTTGGTGAATTCCCAGACGATCCGACTATCTGCGAACGTTGTAATGCTGCTTTAGCAGGTCAATTTTAACAAGATGGCAAATTTACTGTCTCAGAAAAAAAGAAGATCTTTAAGAAATTGGTTGAGTTCGAACCCTGACGGGCTTGTCACCCCGTCAGGTCTCCTCCTCCTAACCATCACCCCGGAGTGAGCAACTCCTCATCCCCAACCAAATCTGCTTGAACACTATACTTCACGTTATCGAGTTGATCGAAACAGCCGTTGGTTATGAGCAGATCGATCCAATTGAGTACTTCCTCTCGAAAGCTATCCACTCGCAGCTTACGACCTGGGATTAAATCGTAAACCAAGGCGTTTTTATCAGATATGGCTACAGCAAAACTACCTGCGCAATTTGGCTGTGTGGCTACGATCAGCTCCAAAAGTAGCGCCTTCTTCTCACAACCTATCGGTTGGAAACGATAGATCTCTGCGGTGCTCCGCCCAAGGACCCCGCTAATCTTCTTACTCTCTTGCCCCTTTCCCAGAGGAATGCGCAGCTCTTTGCGCTCAGGAAAAGGAGCCGGACCGAGATGGCTGGCATCACTATAGGACAGAACTTCTAACTCGCTACAATTTCAAAAGCCACAAGAGTCTCTATTGACTAAGTTTTCAAATTTTAGTAAAATTAGAGCCCAAAATTATTCGGGAAACTGGTTGACAATTCGACCCAGGATTTAAGTGAGTCTAGATACTGCTCCCAATTTTCACTTTTTCAACTACCAACAGTATCTTGGTTCTAATCTCTATCTCAATACCTCTGCTCTAGTTTTTGACTTGGCTCTTGGTACTGAGGTAAATCTTCATCACATTGATATTATATAGATGCTATCTCAAATAGTTCGTCCATTAGTACAAACTCAAATTAGATTATTAGCTAATTGTCAAGGGACACAAGCTACTTTGATTGAAACCATAGTCCGATGGTTAAGCTACTTGGGCATGAGCGCTCAAGTAAATAGTCTTAAATCTGATGCAGATTCAATCACTGTATCTTTGACCGTAGGCAAGCCAGAAGGCTGCAACTCCCTAGATTGGCAGCAAATTATCCATAAGCTCCATTTAGATGGTCCGCTCCACCAAGGGCAAGATAGCTTTGAGCAAATGGAGTTAGCTGAACAGTTACAAATGGTGAGACTTCTTGCCTATTTGATTCAAGTAGGACAGTCCTCAGAGAAAGTAAGTTGGGAAGCTGTAAAACCTCAACTAATTTCTCTGGAGCTGTCTGAGTCTCTTTTAGCGGGAATTCGCTCGGCTTTGAAAATTCCCCAATCGATAGAAATGATTGAAAAACTTAATCCTGATGTAGTCGCACGAGCATTTCCAATAGCGGTGAAAATAGCTTGGTTAGATCGTCAGATCAATCCTCAAGAAAGCCAAGCCTTAACTGCTCTATTGAAAGCGATGACATAGTCGGATATAACCTACACTCTGTAAAGCTTTGAGAGAATGCGCTCGGAGAGCGCACTCGCTCTGGGAGACCGCCAAGTTGGTGAGAAAATTTTGTATGTTAAGCTGTTTAGCTTCTTGCCAAATTGCAATGGCCACTAAGTTGAGTCCCACTCGCGTACATCAGTTACTCAAGAATCAAGGGGAGTATTAAATATGTAGTGATGAGTTGAGATTAGCAATTATAATCTGACCAGCACGATTCAGTCGCTGAGGAGCGATCGCCTGTGTTGTGGATTGTCATGAGCTTTAATAAAAGTCTTTAAGTTATGGCCATATGGAGAACAGTAAATTTATGCCCCCATCAAGTACAGCTCAGATTTTGTTTAACGCGTCGCTCCCTTACGTCATCCTTACCACAATCTTCATCGCCATTGTCGGCATGCTGATCTGGCGCTATTGGCAAAAAAGAAGGCTACATCAGGCTCTTCAATCAGTCCCCTCTCCACCAGGACACTGGCTATTAGGCAACATTCCTCAAGTATTGGCAGCAGTCAAAAAGAAACAATTTTTTCAACTGCTATTTGATTGGAGTCAACAGTACGGGCCTATTTATGTTTACTGGATTGGGTATCCCGTTCTTGTTTTAAGCAAGCCCTCAGTCATTGAAAGCACTATTATTAATAGCATGAGAGACGGTAGTTTGATCAGGTCTCAAAAGGCAAGTCGGGCCTGGAACGACATCAGTGGCCCCATTCTACTAGGGCAAAGTGGATCGGAGTGGCAATGGCGGCGCAAAGCCTGGAATCCTGAATTTAGTGCAAGTGGGCTTTCTCGATATATAGGCGTTGTTCATCAAGCCTGTTCTCAAGTCACAGATACAATTCGAGCAGCCGCCCCCTTAGAGACGATTGCAATCGATGACCTATTTGTAGAATTGACCATGGGGGTGATTGCCTGCTTACTGTTGGGCATTCCTGTCGATAGCACCATCGTTAGCCCTGAAGGGCCACCTCTGAACATTCAAAAACTCTACGAGGCGATGTCAGTTGTTGGTTATCGATTTCTCAGAGTGGCGACTAGCGAAAAGTCCTGGATGAAATATCTGCCCACACAATCAGCTCGTGATTACTGGTCAGCCAGACGCTATCTTGAACAATTTCTGACACCGCGTGTAGAGCTGGCGCTGCGACTCAGAGATAAAAAACCTATCGAGGCTGGCTCGATCAGTCCTTTATTTCAGGAATCGATGCTAGCCAAAATAGCTGGGAAAGAACCTCGCTATACTCGAGAGACACTGATTGCCGAAACGATTGAGCTACTCATTGCGGGGACCGATACCACAGCCCATACGTTATCCTTTACTGTAGGTGAATTAGCCTTGCATCCAGACATTTTCCAGAAGGCTCAAGGGATTGTAGACCAAGTATGGGAACAGCATGGATCGCTTTCAGCCGACAGTCTGAAAGAACTCACCTATCTGAGAGCCATCGTCAAAGAAACACTCCGCCTTTATTCAGTCGCCTCCGGTTCTACCTCGTTACAAGCCGTCAAGCAGACTGTCATTGAGGGGATTACTATTCCGCCAGGGACGAAAATATTTTGGTCGATGTTGGGGGCTGGCCGAGATGCCGAGATCTACTCTCAGCCCGAGGAATTCCAGCCAGAGCGTTGGCTCAAAGGAAACAATGGCAGCCCTTCCCTGCCGATGATCGACTTTGGCTCCGGTTCTCATCGCTGCCTGGGCGAGCATTTAGCCATGCTAGAAGCAACCATTATGTTGGCACAACTGCTACGACACTTTCATTGGGAATTGGTCAATGGTCGTTCATCTCTGGAAAATTTACAGCAGAATCTATTGATTTACCCGCCGGATGGTATGCCCTTACGATTTCAGTGTCGGGCAGCTATCCCTCCGGGAGCATAGAAATAGCAGCCATAGTCAACTCCTTAAAATTGAAAGAATTTCGTTGTAAGATAAAATAACAATAAGAAAAAGATTGAGTTGAAATGAAATCTAGTTTAAAGCTACTGTTATTTTCTTTAAGTCTATTCTTAACTGCTACTTCCGCGATAGTTAAAGTTGCAGCTCGAGATCTTAGTGAAAATCTAGTATCCTCTCAATTACTTCTTCAGCCTGAGAAGAGATTTGAGATAGCACAAACCCAACAATCAAGGGAAATCCGAGCATTTTTTAATAGCAAATATGACTACTGGGATGCTCGCGTTCTCGCAGGTTATTGGACGCATTCTATAGTAGAGTCTAAAGCTCGTATTGGTAGAAAAGTTCTTTGGGGCGAGACAAGTGTTGCCGTCTTAGAACAGTATCTTGTTGATGCTAGAGTAGCGGCATTAAAATCGCCAGTTCAAAGTATACTCAACTTCTATAGCGAGTCAAAATATACTTATGCTGATGCTGAGAAACTAGCCAAATTTTGGGGGGATCCCTCGCCTTATGATGCTAAGGTGCGGATTGGACGTAACTTAATTCTAGGTCAAGAAGAGGTAGTGGACAAGGCGATGCAACAGGCTAGTCGGTAAATTAATTATGTCTGACTTGAGTTGGAAGATTGGTGTAGAAATTGAATTAATTGCACCATTAGGTTTATCGAGACAGGATGTAGCCGAATCTATAGCACAGGAATATGATGCGGTAGTACGTCGCATATTTCATCTCCAATCTGAACCCAGTCAAGTTCCTGGAACACCCTTATTCGACAATCTCACTTTAGGATTTGAGATAATCGATCGACAAGGGAATTTAATTGCTCGTTGTGTAGACGATCTTACTCTACAAGATGACTTAAATAAATCCCAATCCCCTCAGCTAGGATGGTATCGCATTGTTAGCGATGATCTTAGAATTTTGGAGCTAGTGAGGAATCAAGCCGACCCTACTAAGCAAATTACTGAAGTTTTACAACCAATTGCTCGTTTATTTGGTACCAAAACAGAAACTAGTCCTGAAGGGATGATACGTGTCAGCGATCGCATGGGAAATCCAGTGGCAATAGCTGCACCTCTACCAGGGGAACGGGAACGTCCCTGCGAGTTAGTTACATCTCCAATTACTCACAACCATCAGCAGCACTTAGATGTCTTACTCAATATCGCTCACGACTTGGGGCTAATTGTTCCCATCGAAGGTGCAATCCATATTCACTTTGATGGTAAACCCTTATGTTCTCCCAGAGTTTTCGCTAACTTAGTCAACATTCTCTGGACACATGGAGACAATCTCAAAAGATTAGTAAAAACTAACCCTAGATGTAAACGCTTAGGACGATGGCAACCAACCTTATGGGAAATGGTAAATGAGCGAGATTTTTGTCAACTATCTTGGTCGGATGCCAAGATATATTTAGCACAATTGCAGTTGACAAAATACTGTGACTTCAACCTGAAAAACCTCGTAGAGCCAGTTCCCGAGCTACTCACCTTTGAAGTACGAATTTTTCCTGTTTGGATGGAATCACAAGCGATCATTGAGGCTGCGGCTTTAATGGCAGCAATTCTAGATTATGCGATCACTCAACCTAAGATATCTCCCAGACAACCTCTCGATTGGCAATTAGCATCTGTGGAGGAATTTTTAAAACAACTACCTCTATCTATATCTATGCGCGATCTTTGGTTGTCTCGCGCTCAAGATTTTTGCTAATTGGTGGAAATAGAAGGTTCGTGCAACCAGGGGGAACCTGAGGGGAGCATAAAAAACCGTGGGGCATTTAACCTATAATTATGCTACAGTTAGAAGCAGCCCGGCAATGAAAGTTGTGTAGGCAAATCAAATGTATATACGAGAGGCTACGGATTCAGATCTCAACGATGTATTATTTATAGAACGTGTAGCGTTTGGTCATGATAAAGAGGCTGAACTGGTGAGGGATCTTTTAGATGATCCTAGTGCCAAACCGATTTTATCTCTGCTTGCTTTTAAGGATGATCGAGCTGTGGGACATATTTTATTTACCACGGCGCGTCTAACAAAAACCAAAACTACAGCATCGAGCGCAATTTTGGCTCCTCTAGCAATAGTGCCTGATGCTCAAAAGCAAGGAATTGGTGGTAAGCTCATTGAAAGAGGATTACAGCTTTTGTCGAAATCAGGAGTTGATCTGGTATTCGTGCTCGGACATCCAGAATATTATCCACGCTATGGATTCAAACCGGCAGGCTATCTCGGATTTGAGGCACCATATCCTATTCCAGATGAACATGCAGATGCATGGATGGTTCTTGCTCTGAGTCCAGGCGTGATTGGCTCTGTTTGTGGAAAGGTCATTTGCTCGCAGGCGCTCTCTAAGCCTGAACATTGGCGAGAATAGGGGACTTAAAGAAAGTGATTTTTAATCAACTGAAGAATAATGTCTCAAAACTTCTTCAAAAAGGCATTCGGTTCATCGGTAGCAACATTGGGTTTATTGGTGCTCTTCCCAGAGAGCAGGATAGCGGCATCCTTTGAACTTACAGAGACTTTTCTCAACCCGACACCAGCTTTGAAATCAATAGGGGTTAAGCCGACATACGTACAGAGCCCATGCTTGCACTGGGAAAAACCAAAAATCCTTAACCGCGCAGTATTGAGGCGGGGATAACTTCTCCAACTAACCTGCTAACTAACTATCCGCCGTAGCCCACCAAAACCAAGCACTCTAGAGCATCGATTCAGTAATAAAATCTCGGTGGAGAGGGCACGGCGTTTTGAGGGTTTTGGGTGAGTTACAAATGTTAATGATGCCGTGCCCCTACATTTATCCGGAGGTGAGGGA
>JBFRWF010000414.1:0-11531 GCA_051439465.1 Xenococcaceae cyanobacterium
ATGGAAATTCATGCGAGCAAACGAGTCTCGACTCGATAGTATTGTCAGGAGCCGGATGCGGTGAAAATTGCACGTCCGGTTTTGTACGAGAGGTGTCCCCTGGTAACAGGGGCATCGACTCTTCTAATTGCTCCAGGTTGGCATTGAGCAAACAAAAGTTTTGTCACAAACCATGTATATACGCCTCTCCGAACTTTGCCTAGAATGACCAATTTTGGTAAAGTTAAGGTCGAGCAGTCTAGCTAGATCAGGGATTTACAAGCGCAGAAAAGTCACCTCCGAAGACTAAAGGTGGCAAAGTTCCGAGATAGGTGTTGAGCCGAGATAGTCCCTCACATCCTGCGGGATGTGTCAAAAACGAACGTTTTTGGAACAGTACATAGAAACTGGATTCTACGCTCTTCAGCAATCCTGAACTCCTATAAAATTAAAGTAAAACCTGAGCCAAGCAATAGGTTAAATGATAGATGTTGTGGCAATAGTTAATCTTCTTGCACCTGCTGCCCCATTTCTGATGAAGCTGGGGGAAAAGGCAGCCGAAAGTGCAGCGGAGAAATTGGGGGAGGATATTTGGGAGAAAGCAAAAAAACTCTGGGCGAAACTGCGTCCTAAAGTCGAGGCTAAACCTCTGGCGCAGGGAGCGGTTCAGGAATTGTCAGAGAACCCGGACGATCAGGAAGCGAGAGAGTTGTTAGCCAAACAATTAGCGAAATTCTTGACCGATGATAAAGCGCTGGCTGAGGCGATCACCGAAATTATGCAGGAAGGCTCACCACAATCAGGCTCTCTAACTGGTGCTGTCGATACCTCGATTTCAGTTTCTGGAAACCATAACCTGACAGTTGGACAGATGTCGAATAGTGAAGTCTTTCCAGATGTCCAAGGGTCAGTATCAATCGATAAATCCCGCGACAAGGTATCTATATCAGCTGACAGAGGTAGTCAAATTGCGGGGGGCAATGCAACTCGCAGAGGCTCAAATATTCTGTCTGGCAACGTAATTTCGTTTTTGGTGATTGGCATTTTGGCATTGGGAGCTGTCGCCTGGATGTTTGGCGTTCGGATCGGTCCCCAAGGAATTTACCTTGACACCCAAGGGGGGCAATCGCCACAACCGGCAAGTCCATCCAGTCAGCCCACTACCAGTCCATAGTTGTTTCAATGTCTAACGATTTTGCCTCCTACAAAAACGACCCTCTACCTCCGACACCCATTTTCGATGTCAGAGGTCAAGGGAACCTGTCACTCGCTCAAGTTATAGATAGCACTGTAATCGGTAAGACTGAGGAAGTTAACATCGACAAAGTCGAGAAGCTCATCCAATTCATCCAAAACCCACCCCCATTCCTCTCCTTGCACCAGCTTCCCCCCGACATCGCCGACTTCACCGGAAGGCAAGAAGAATTGGAAAAGGTCACTAAGCTGCTGCGACAGCAAGCCAACGGGGGGCCAGTCGCTGTCATCTCGGCAGTAACAGGCATGGCAGGAGTGGGAAAGTCCGCCCTCGCCATCCACGCCGCCCATCAGTTGCAGTCCGATTTCCCCGACGTACAGCTTTACATTGACCTGCGCGGCGCAGCAGGACAGCCCTTGGAACCGTCGGAAGTGCTGGCTGGCTGGTTGCGAGCATGGGGCATGGATGATGCCGCGATTCCGAAAGATTTGGCGGAACGGGCGAGTGCCTACCGCTCCCAACTAGCGGACAAGCGAGCGCTGGTGCTGCTGGACAATGCGCGAGACGAAGTGCAGGTGCGACCCCTGCTGCCAGGTGGCTCCACCTGTGCCGTGCTAGTCACCAGCCGCCAGTCCTTGGGGGCGTTGGAAGGAGCGAGCCTCCTCGACCTAGACGTGTTCCCAGAGGCGGAGGCGCGAGAACTGCTGGAGAAGCTGCTTGGCAGGGAACGGGTGCAGGCGGAACTGGAAGCAGCGGCGCAGGTTCTCTCCTGCTGCGGGCGTTTGCCCCTGGCAATTCGCATTGCTGGCGGGACGCTGAAACAGAAACCCCACTGGCGGCTGGCGGACTACGCCCAGAAATTGGCAGACGAACGCCAGCGGCTGCACCAACTGCACCTGAGTGACCTGGATGTACGCGCCAGTTTTGCCCTTAGCTACCAAGAACTGGAGGAAACCGAGGCGCGGCTGTTTCGCTTCCTGGGGCTGTTGGGAGCGGACTTTGCCGTAGAAGTGGCGGCGGTGCTGGTAGAAGTGGAGCCAGATGCAGCCGAAACCTCCTTGGAGCGGTTGCTGGATGCCCAGATGTTGGACTTTGCCAGCGAAGGGCGCTACCAGTTTCACGACCTGATGCGCCTGTTTGCCCGCGAACAACTCGACCAGACAGAGGCGGTGGTAAGCCAAAAAGCAGCAAAGCAGAGGGTAGTGCAGTGGTATCTGGAGCAATCTAGGACTATAGGGGCGCTCCTCCACGCAGCAAACCGCCGCCAGGTGGCCCAAGACAGGGTAGCAGAAAGAGAAGACCTTTCCCTGGAAGATGTGGGGCAAACGTTGCTGCTGGCGGCATTGAATTGGTTCGAACAGGAAAGGGTTAACCTGCTGACAACCTTAGATTGGGCAGATCAGGCTGAGGCGTGGGACAGTGTAGTGTTGTTTGCCTTGAGGTTAGTCAGATTTTTCGATGTCCGAGGTTATTGGGCTGACTGGGAAAAAACACACTTGTTAGCTCTGGAAGCAGCCCGTGAGTTGGGTGATCGCCAAAGCGAAGGGCTGACCATGATGAACTTGGGGACTGTTTACCGCCAACAGGGAAACTGGAGTGAGGCGATAGAATTCTACCAGCAGAGTCTGCCCATTTTCCAGGCTTTGGGCGATCACCAAAGCGAAGGGCTGACCATGATGAACTTGGGGACTGTTTACCGCCAACAAGGAGACTGGAGTGAGGCGATAGAATTCTACCAGCAGTGTCTGCTCATTTTCCAGGCTTTGGGCGATCGCCAAAGCGAAGGGAAGACCTTGGCGAACTTGGGGACTGTTTACCTCCAACAGGGACACTGGAGTAAGGCGATAGACTGCTTCCAACAGAGTCTGCCCATTTTCCAGGCTTGGGGCGATCGCCAAAGCAAAGGGCTGACCGTGATGAACTTGGGGACTGTTTACCGCCAACAGGGACACTGGAGTAAGGCGATAGAATTCTACCAGCAGAGTCTGCCCATTTTCCAGGCTTTGGGCGATCACCAAAGCGAAGGGATTACCTTAGCCAATCTAGGGCTTCTCTACGCTCAACAAAACCAGGTTGAAACGGCGATCAGTCTGTGGCAAGATGCCCTAACCAAGCTGCACCCAGACTCGCCCGAATTTCAACAGGTAACAGTGTTACTTGCTCGTCCACCTCAGCGTTCTCTTCTTCGCCTTCTGGGAGGTTCTCTCCTCCTGATTGCAGCTACGGCGTTCTTGCTTTCCCTTGTCTTGACAGGTCGTTGGGTGATCGCGATCGCCTCGATTCTGGTTGCCGTCGCTGTCCGGTTCGTCCTCAAAGCTCTTAAATCCAGGCTGTAGTGTTGAGAGGGGAATTTCTTAAATCCGTATAAGGTGTAATACGCTCTACCCGATCTTCTTCCTAATTAATATATTAGTCAACGATAAGGATTACAGCGATTGCCTAAAAAAGAGGCGTACCCATGTAGGTTATTGATTTATGTTTGCGCTGCCGCGCTGCGAAAGCAGGGACGAAGTCTAGGCACTCGCTTCGCGAGACCGCGCTAGGCTAAAAATATAGGTGCGATCACGTCAAAACCCGCCTCATGAAGGCAGGAGCGATTGTCCCCAGTAAAGGCGACTTCAAAAATGACTGAAAGTCTCTCTAGCTAAGGCTTGCTGCTAAGCTAAAAAAATGAATCCCTGTTCCCTGTTCCCTAGAAAACGTCTATAAGCCATTCTTATGGAAAATCGCTGTATCCCGCATGATTTGGTTGAGATACTCAGAGCGCGCCGCCGAACGACTGATTAGGTTTTCTTATACCCGGTATTAGGGCACGAAAGATCGCGGTATAAGGGTTGTAGGATCCTATTGTTAAGCTTTGGATCGTAAAATATTCTTATCAGTGAAGTTGGTCAACAAGTCCTGACAATACCGCTGGAGAAAATTCACAAATCTTTACCAATACCTCCCGATGAAAGTTTCTAGTTATGGGCAGGCGGAAATACTCACCCCTGAACAAATATCGTCGCTCTTTACCTATGGGTTCGTCAAGCCGAGGGATCGCTCTCTGTTCGGTGTGTGTCTCTATACGGCAGCGCGCATCAGTGAGGCTTGTACGCTGCTGAGGGGGGATGTGATTGGCGTTAAGGGCATCAGGGATAAGTTGGTGATCCGGCGCATTCACACTAAGGGGAAGCGCAAATCCAGGGAAATGGTCATTCATCCGAAATTAAGGGAGTATCTGGAAGAATATCGGCAAAGCCCGGATTTTTGGCCGACTAAGTCCTATCTGTTTCCGGGACGGCATGGCTTCAGCCATATCAAACGGGGCAGTGCGGATAGGATTTTGCGTGAGGCTTGCCGCAGGCTGGAGATTGAAGGGGTGAGTAGCCACTCGTTTCGTCGGACGGCTCTAACTTGGATGAGTGATGCGGGGGTGCCGTTGCGCCACATTCAGGCGATTTCGGGGCACAGTACCCTGGGGGCGTTGGAGGCTTATCTGGGGGTTTCTGAGAAGAACAAGGAACGGGCGATCTCTAGTTTGGATTTTATGTAATTCTGTTTTTGCCATACGAGGATAAGTTCACCAACTCTTTTCAGAGGACAACTGGGATAAGATGAGGGGCTTTCTTATTTTTAAAGCGATAAATAGAAAAGTCTCTCCTATCGAGAGTGAAAATTGTATCGATGTTCTTTTTCTCTGCTAGATACATAAGACTTGCATCGGCGAGTTGAGGGCTAATGTCCGCATATTTTTCCAGGAATTTTTGGAGCCAAGGAAGTGCCTCAGCCGAAATCTCTTCTAGGACAATTAATCCACTGTCCAACGCACGAAATAACCCTTGTAATGCCTTCTTATCTCTTCTTAAAAGGTACTGAACCTCTGTAAATACCGGCCAAGTTGTGAGCATTGGAGGGGTGATATTCTTAAGGGTTTCTACACAGACTGTGTGCTGATTGTCAGAAGTCGAAAGAATGGCAACAATAGGCCCGGTATCAACAATTATGCGATTCACTCACCAAATCCTTCAAAATATGCTTTATTGGTGCTTAAATCTGAGGGGAGTTCTTCAGTGATCCCGATGATTCCTAATTCTTGCGCGAGTGAGTAGCTACTTTGGGATGCCAAGGCTTCCTGACAATATTTTCGGAGTGCAGCACGCACGATCTCAGATTCAGTCTTATTCTCCCTTAGAGAGAGACTGGATAGGAGCGAGTGCTCTTGCTCATCAAGGCGGATGGTAATTCGTTGTTCTTTCATGTCTGACATTATATCATAACCGTCTGACACCTTCAAGTCCTGGGGGACAAAAACTCCTTTTATGTAATTCTGTTTTTGCCATTGCTTCGTTGAGTTTGGAAATACTCGCACAGTACTGGCACGATGCTATCAAACCACCTGAGCTGTGCCCCACTCCACGCATTTGTTTTGCTTGTGGTCAGAACCGCTCTGCCATGGGCCATGCCTCGATCTGTTAGCTGCCGTTCCCTGGAACCGGATTTGGCCCAGGTCTGGAAGTTAAGGTCATGTAATGCGGTGTTGACCTCGGCTGCTGATACCTTGCGGTCTAAGGCTTCTGAGACTTTCTGGGCTACCTGAGAGGCAATCATGCCGCTGGGAGCGGGATCTTGCTGTGCCAGGAGTTTCTTGGCGTCTTCGGCTGCTCCTGCCAGGGCAGGGAAGCGGCTGGCCAGGACGCCGAGTTTCCATTGGGCGATCGCTATGTGGTTAAGGCCCGCTTCTTCGAGCCAGCGGGCGATGAGGCGCAGGCCTTCTTCCATTGCCTGGGCTGAGGCTGCGTTGGGGAAGTCTTCCCCGGAGGGCAGGGCGGCAAGGACGGCTTCTATATCCTTGGGGTATGAGGGTTCGATGGTGGTTGTGTCGGATGCTGCCTCGATCTCAAGGGCGCTTTCCGAGGTGGCGGAGGCGGCTTCTGCTAGGGTTTTAGCGGCGGTGTTGCCTTTTTTGGCTTGGGATTGCCAATAGGCTAGGGCCGCTTCCCACGATGAGAGGGCGACGGGGCGGGGTTTGTCGGGCACGATGGCTGTGATGGTGGGCGGCAGTTCCAGTTCATGGGTTTTGCAAAACCGTTGCGCGGTGCTTTTGGTTTTGCCTATGGGTTCGGCCATCAGCCGGTGGGTAAATACAATCCGCCGCTGGTTGTCTTGGGTTATCTGATAGGCTTGTATTTTGTTGTTGCCAAGTTTCAGCCAGACGGCCGCTGCTTTCTCCACAAATGGCCTCTATAACGCTACAGTTTCTAGTGAATCATAGATATCCAGATGCGTGTTGGGGGGGGTAGGGTGTGCGCGATCTGAAGGACGATGTTCTAGCGGTATTATAGCGACGGAAAACTAGAACATTACCGTCAGGGTGAAAGAACTGACTTTTCACGGCATCTCTGAAACCCAGCAAAAACAAGGGTTTCACTTCTAGAATCATTTGCAATAAGCTTTGGTTATTGCAAATGATTAACGTAAGAATAAGGCTTGAAGGATGTGAGTTTTGCGATCACTTTTGAGCCGAAAAAGATCCCGTGAAAAGTCAGGTGAAAGAACTCCGTCAGGCTTACACCACAAGGGTTAGACAGGCATGAGCAACTGGTCAACTTTTATGTATAAGTTGGGAGAAACCCGAAAACCTCATTCCACCTTATTCAGCTTTCGTTGAATGTGGAACCTAACCAGCGATTGTAATAAGCGAATTAATTTTTCCTGTGTCCAAAGTCCAATACTACTTTCTCGTACCAATCCCATCACACAAGCGTCTATCTTCTTCTCTGGACACTGGCAAATTTGAGCTTTAACAAGGGGCGATCTCCCACTCGAATCCCGATGCGGGGCAGGCGCATCTCTCAACCAAGATAGTCGCTCTTCGCTTGAGAAACTCAGCTGACGTAACCGTTCACTCCCCCCCCCCAAAAGAGTGATCGCTACCAACCGACCAAAAGGGCGATCGCTACCAACCGACCAAAAGGCGATTGCTATAACTTAAGCTATGGGAGAAACAACAACAGAATAGCGATCACCTCGTGATCCAACCACAGAAATCTGCTCGACTTGATGACTAGTGTCGAGGGAAAAAATGAAAGTTGAGGGTTGAAACATGTCCACAACTACAGGTGGATCTATAGTAATGGTGTAATTGACAGACGACGCAGAATCCTGATTTTCCCTTTTCTAATTCCAGAAGATAATGACCCATGTAGGGCTTGGGGTCAGCAAGAGTCAGGGGCTGATTACAAGCGGCACAAAAAGAGGGATGGTGAGGAATGATAGCTTCAGCAACTAGAGGAGTTGAACGCCATTTTCCGGGCGTCCCCGGCTGTTTGCCTGGAGATTTCTTCTTTTTTGACTCAGCCTGATTGGATTGGCCGTCGGGATCTTCACTGTTGTTGCTCTGTTCGGTCGGAACACAGATTGGGAATGGGTTCGTCTTAGGCTCTTGGTCAGCTCTTGTGTCGCTGGTCTCTTCTTTCTGTTGTGAAACGGCTTTTTTGTAAGGATTGTCCTCCTCCGGAGGTCGAGAGCTATTTTTCGAGTTCTGTTCCAATCTTTCCCATTGCTCGACAGCCAACTGATGGAGATTAGCAGCCACTTCTACCAATCTCGACCTATCGAGAGATTGGAAGTAATCCCGGTTCATTTGAGCTAGATCATCAAAGTTTAGTCGAGCCATGAAACCTAGTATACCCGATAGTAGACACAAACCTCAATTAGTCGCTCAGATAGCGATCGCTCTTTTGGTCGGTTGGTAGCGATCGCTCTTTTGGTCGGTTGGTAGCGATCGCCCTTTTGGTCGGTTGGTAGCGATCGCCCTTTTAGTCGGTTGGTAGCGATCGCTCTTTTGGGGGGGGGAGTGAACGGTTACGCTACCTGAGATGGGTTATAGATGAAGCGCTCCACGACTGAGTCCACACTGCCAATGGCGATCGCGTGACTTGCAAGCAGCAATGAGCATCTCCTGGGCGTGTTCTTGTCGGTGAACTCGAATGACATCAGCCACCGACCGGAGAGAATCTCCTTGAGCGCGAGCCTCATAGAGTCGCCATTGTAGGAAGGTGAACGTCAAATGGACAACTGTGTACCACTTGTGAATCGCTTCGTAACTGTGCAGCCGGAAGTCACCCAATCCTAATCTCTGCTTGAGATACCAATAGTCCATCTCAATCGGCCAACGTTTCAAATACCAATTCAGTATTGTCTGGGCTGACAGAGTTAAGTCAGTACACAGGTAATACTTTGGGGACTTATCCCGAGGATGCCGCTTGGAGATGAGAACGCAGACTTGATCAGGGACATCCGCGCATATGTCCTCGCACCGTCCTGACGTACAACTTTAATTAATGTGTGATCGCAGAACCTTGAGTGAAGATAATCAAAGCTCCCAGAAGCACTAGAGTAACGATCAGTGGGGCAAGCCAGTATTTTTTCCGCTCGTTCAGGAACCCCCAGAGGTCTTTGAGGAAGTCAATTGTCGTTTCAAGCATCAGTAGGGTTTCTCCATACTCGCTCTCGTTTTTTTCAGGCTTGGCAAGCGGTAGGTTTGAAGCTCAACCTCAAATTTTCGAGCCATCGGGTCTCGATTAAACAGGCGCATAATCGCCCCCATCGGCATGATTAAGCCGTAGAAAACAATGCCGAGGATGATTCGCGTATTGACCCAGCCGAGGACCAGTCCAATTCGCATCCAGACTTGGTAGACAGGCTTGAGGGTTGCCGGGGCCAGAACGGCAAAAAACCAGAGGATGGCTGCGATGATCCACGGAATTTGCGGCAAAGAATGACCCCTGAGCCAGGGCAATACTAAGCCAAACAGAATCGCAACAATTGCGCCGGTGAGCAGTCCAAAATCGCGCAGTTCCTTTCTGTTAAGTTTGGGGATTTGGTCCATGGTACTGTTACTCTAATCCAACTCAAATTCTTCTTTCCAAGAATCGTCTCGCTCCCAAGGCTGCTGTTGGGACTTGGCCAACAAGAAATTCTCCAGCACCAGATAGTCCATCTCAGTGCGCATGAAGCAGCGGTAGGCATCCTCCGGAGTACAGACAATAGGCTCACCGCGAACATTAAACGACGTATTCACCAACACTCCACAGCCAGTTTTCTGTTCAAAGTGGCGGATTAGCTCGTAGTAGCGGGGATTGGTTTCTTGATGAACCGTCTGAATCCGAGCTGAGTAATCTACGTGGGTCACAGCGGGAATGGCTGAGCGGGGAATCTTCAACTTTTCTATCCCAAATAGTTGCTGCTGCTGGGGAGTCATGGGAATATGCAAATCTTCTTTGACCGACGCCACCAGAAGCATATAAGGGCTAGAGCGGTCAATTTCAAAGTAGTCCGAAACCTTTTCAGCCAGAACTGAAGGGGCAAAGGGACGGAAGGATTCGCGGTATTTGATTTTCAGGTTCATTACCGACTGCATCTTGGAGCTGCGCGGATCGCCAATAATCGAACGGCTCCCCAAAGCGCGAGGTCCAAATTCCATCCGACCTTGGAACCAGCCCACGACATTTTCAAGTGCCAAAATTTCTGCCACTCGCGGCAGCAGCTCGCCATCTTCGAGCCACTGGTACTTGGCTCCGACTCTATCGAGATAACTCTGAATCTCTGAGGAGGTAAACTTCGGACCCAGATAGGAACCCTGCATGCTATCCCCGCCCTTAGTAAAGCGAGGTTTCTCTTGGTATTGATGCCAAATTGCTAAAGCCGCTCCCACAGCGCCACCGGCATCCCCGGCTGCCGGTTGAACCCAGATATCTTGGAAGGGACCTTCTCGCAAAATTCGCCCATTCGCCACGCAGTTGAGGGCAACGCCACCGGCTAGGCACAAATAATCCTCGCCCAATTCTTTGCGTGCCGTTCTGGCTAAGCGTAACACCACTTCTTCAGTCACCTTCTGAATCGAGGCAGCAATGTTCATCTCCCGCTGGGTCAGTTTGCTTTCTGGCTTGCGGGGCGGGCCGCCAAATAGCTGATGGAACTTCTGGTTGGTCATGGTCAGACCAGTGGTGTAGTTGAAGTAATCCATGTTCAGCCGGAATGTCCCATCCTCTTTGAGGTCCAACAGATGGTCGAGGATCTGGTCTACATATTTCGGTGCGCCATAGGGGGCTAACCCCATCAGCTTGTACTCGCCAGAGTTGACCTTGAAGCCGGTGTAGTAGGTGAAGGCTGAGTAGAGCATCCCCAGGGAGTGGGGAAAGTTAATCTCCCACTGCGGTGTCAGCTGATTGCCCTCGCCCAACCAGCAGGAGGTCGTTGCCCATTCGCCAACGGCATCCAGGCACAGAACTGCTGCCCGCTCGAAAGGACTGGGGAAAAAGGCTGAGGCAGCGTGAGATTGGTGGTGCTCAGTAAATAGCAGGGGAGGCAACTGCGATTTCTTGCACTCCCCAAGTGCGGCCAGCTCTTTTTTGAGCACTGCCTTGAGGTAGAGCTTTTCAGAAAGCCACGCGGGCATGGCAAGGAGAAAGGAGCGAAACCCCTTGGGGGCATAGGTGAGATAGGTTTCTAACAGGCGCTCAAAGGTAATTAAGGGCTTTTCATAAAAGACGACATAATCCAAGTTTTTTAGTTTGACTCCAGCTTCGCTGAGGCCGTAAGTGATCGACTGGCAGGGAAACCGGGCGTCGTGCTTTTTGCGGGAAAAACGCTCTTCCTGGGCAGCGGCGACGAGCTCACCGTCAACGAGCAAGGCGGCAGCACTGTCGTGGTAGTAAGCTGAAATTCCAAGGATCTTCATCACTACTCTCTAAGAGAATGGGGCTTTCTGGCTGAAAATCGAAGTATTTTCTTAGTGTGGGATGCAGTTCATTGGCCCAAAGCTAAGGAAGCTACCATGAAGTGCCATCTAATACCATAAGTCTTACTGTGTAAAGCTTTCAGTGATTAGCCTAAAGTCACTTGACTCAAGAGCGCAGACTCCAAATTCATGTCATTTGATTAAGGCAGAAGGCTGAAACGACGTAAATTCGTTATGCTACTCGCACTCACGGATGGCAGAATCGTGAGTTGGCACCTCATGAAACTTTCCTTGGCTTTGGGCCTATTCAGGATAAATCACCCTCACTTTTGTTCCGAGCTTGAGCATCTAAAGAAAAAGGCGGTCAGCCGCTAATAATCTCGGATCAAGAAAGTCTTCTTTGTCCATAAGGGCATTTTGTCGCTTGTGTGGGTCACTCGTGTTAAACAAGAGTTGACCTTTTCTTTCCCAAATTAACCTGCCAATTGAAAATGCTCATAGCTAATTACATATGTAGTCTTGGATTTACATTAGAGAACAGCTCATCGAGCAAGTAATTTTTCCCCTATTTTACCCCGACCACGACAGGGATCGCCTTCTTCAGTTAGGGTTTTTTTGCCCACCCCCTCTTCG
>JBFRWF010000415.1:0-9505 GCA_051439465.1 Xenococcaceae cyanobacterium
TTACATTTATAGTTGAGATGAGTAGGGGGAGCAGGGGGAGCAGGGGAAGCAGGGGGAGAAAAAGCTTATTTTTTCGTTTCTGCGATCGTCCTGACTCACCCTTTTGTTAAAAACCTACCCTTGTGAGGACGGGGAGAGGGGGAGACGGGGAAAGGGGACAAAGTTCTAAAAGTACCCCAGACTAACACCCCTATGTGTTACCTTGCCACTCTACATATTGAACCATGCTAAAGATAGGAGAGGAGAGTCCAGTTCTAACCTAACTATGACGATAAAAGCACCTCAATACATCCTAGCACTTGACCTTGGAACTACAGGCAATCGAGGGATCCTCTTCAATTCTCAAGGTGCGGTTGCTGGTCAAACTTATAAAGAACTAACTCAGTATTATCCTCAAGGGGGGTGGTTAGAACATAACCCCATCGAAATTTGGCAAGATACTCTGACTGTTATCCAGCAAGTCTTACAAAATACAGGCATCTCAGCTTCAGAAGTAGCGGCGATTGGTCTGACGGTACAGCGAGAAACCTGCTTGTTGTGGGATAAAACCACAGGTCAACCTCTGCATAATGCTATCGTTTGGCAAGATCGCCGCACGGCTTCTATGTGTCGCAAATTAACTGAGCAAGGTAAAGCTGAGGAAATTCAGCAACGCACAGGATTAGTTCTGGATGCTTATTTCTCAGCAACAAAATTGGCTTGGTTGCTGGATTGGGTGAAGCGGGAAAAACCGGATATTAACCTCGAGAATATTATCGCTGGCACGATTGATACTTGGGTTCTCTGGAACTTTACCAAGGGAAAAGTCCATGGCACAGATCACAGTAATGCCAGCCGCACAATGTTGATGAATCTGGCGACTAGGGATTGGGACTCTGCACTTCTGGATTTATTCGGTATTCCTGCCCAGATAATGCCCCAGATTCAGCCTAGTATGGGTATGTTTGGTAAGACTGACCCGGAATTGTTGGGGGTAGAAATTCCCATTACAGCTATTTTTGGTGACCAACAGGCTGCTCTATTTGCACATGGCTGCGATCGCCCGGGTTTATTAAAATGTACCTATGGAACTGGCTGCTTTTTGGTTGCTCAGACGGGAAGTGAATTGACGCGATCGCACAACCAACTCCTCTCTACTGTCGCTTGGACAAAGCAGGGAGGTGAAGCCAGTTATGCCTTAGAAGGGGCAATGTTCACCACAGGCGCTTGTATTCAGTGGCTAAGGGATGGCTTGAAACTGATTAACACAGCAGCAGAGACAGATTCCCTTGCTCGTCAGGTGGAAGATACTAATGGTGTTTACTTTGTACCAGCTCTAAGTGGTTTGGGTGCTCCTCACTGGGATATGAGCGCTCGTGGTGCTTTTTTGGGGATTACCGGGGGTGTGAAGCGGGAGCATATGGTTAGAGCTGTGTTAGAAGCGATCGCCTATCAGGTAAAAGAAGTAATCGAGGCGATAAATAAGGATAGTGAGACAGCAGTTTCCCTTCTAAAAGTAGATGGCGGTGCTTCTCAGAACAATTTTTTAATGCAATTCCAAGCAGATGCTCTTGGTATTCCCGTTGAGCGTCCTGCTATTCTCGATGCTACTGCTCAGGGTGCAGCCTTTGGTGCTGGTTTAGCTGTAGGTTTTTGGGATGATTACAGCAAGTTAATTGCCAGTCGCAAAGTTGACCGAATTTTTGAACCTGGGGAAGGTTCAGCACAAGCTCAGACTAATTTTATCACTTGGCAGAAAGCTGTCGAACGGGCTAAAAACTGGGTAGCTTGACAATACTACTCGGATAAGCTCGGGTACAGAAGTAAAGTAGGTTGGGTTGAGGTCACGAAACCCAACTTAGAGGATGGGTTTGTTGGGTTTCGCTTTCGCTCTACCCAACCTACAATTTTTCTTAACCGAGCAGTATTGGGTAGCTTGATTGCGAGCTTTTCACCAATATCGGATAATAGTTATCAATGGACGAACTAATTTTCATATGATCAGTTGCTACTCCTACCCGATTGCCGCAACCACGACCTTTTTGTCCCTCTGCTCAAAAATCGCCAGGTAATAACTGCTCCCAGAAGTCCTGTTACCAAACTTAGCAAAAAGACTAAACCAAAACTTGTCCAAAGATTACGTGGTGGAGTTGCTTGGTTAGCTGGAACTGTTAAAATACTATTAACGATTTTCTCAGCGTGCCAAGAAAGAGTGGATGCTGTGATAGATGCTGTCCCAATACCGACACTAGCGATCGCCACTGTCCTGCTAAGAATCCGCTCATTCTTAGCCTTTTCAATCTCAATTATTCCTTCCATGGTTTTGATAAAGTTTTCCAGAGGTTTCAACCCCGCACTCAAAGCCTTATAATCGGTGTTGATTTGGGTCAGATATTTCCCAGTAGCTAACCCCTCAAATCTTTCCAGAAAAGCCAGATCGCTATTGGGGTCTTGTTTAGCCAGCACTTGAACGCGATTTTGGTAATTACCGATATTAACTTCAATAGTAGAATAATGCTCTTGCAGATAACCTAAATTAGTTTCGTAGTAGTACGAAACGGACAAAGCCGACGCTAAATACTGTTGCAATTGGTTGAGATTCAGGAGAGATTCTGCGATACAATCAGATAGAGAATCGACAATTTTTTTGACCGAACCAGAAGCATCCTTAAGAGTTTCTTTAAGTTTAAGACTCTGTTCGTAAATCCAGATAATTTTATTCCGATAGTGAAATAACCGAATAAAATGGCGATAAAGTTTCCCCATAGTTATCTTAATTTCCTCCTCAGCCTGTTCGTAAGGAAATAGACAGATGATAATATGATAATTGCGATTCATCCCTGACTGAGCACTCTGAGGATGTTCTAGTTCAAAAAAGCTTGCCCCTTGAAATTTACCCTGACCTTTACAATTGCGCTTCCAATTCGACTTCGTCACAAATGGGAGAGCCTTATAACATTCCTGGGCAGTAGCTTCTGGGTTTTGACTTGAAGTAGCCATTTTCCCCCAGAGAAGCCAACTTTGACCCATTTCCCCAGGTAATTGCTGAGTTTCATCCCCCTTGAGAATCCCCTCTTGTATGATTATCTCCAATTGCTTTTCCAGAAGATAATTATCCCAATTAGGATTATTTTCCTCCCCAGAACAGTCAATTTGGAGAGCATAGGTATCCCCTAACTTCACTGGATAGTAATAACCATCAAAAGGATGGTCTAGTTTTTCAATTCTCTTATCGCCAAGGAGTTCGATATATCCAGAAACACTTTCTGACTCAGCTTGGCTTTCAGCCAATACTTCCTCACTAAGCTTGTCCTCATAGATCCGCTGCCAGAAACGTCGCCGATTCTCCTTAATTTGTTCAGCACTCTGTCCAATACCGTTATATAAATCGTAGAGAAATAAATCGACAGTAGTACCGATAAGCAGGTTGGCTTGACTCATATAAAATCCTCAATATGCGAGAGCCCAACTAATTGAATTCCTCTCGTGCAGCTTGTACAGGATCCGAGGACGAGAGAACTTGAGGTGCCCTGTCAAACTTACTATCAATCGTCTCCAAAATCCTCTTCAGTTGCTTGACCTCACTTCGGGTATCCCTCATAATATTAATAATTTCTCCCTCGCTCTCATCCTCATCCTCAATATCCGGTAAAATCCTTCCTGTCTTATCCCGTTCAGCAGCAGTAGCAATTAACAAAAGACGGGCATCCTTGTAGGATGTTGCCAAAGTAGGAATACTAAGCGCCAAAGCGTGCAAATCCATAACGCGGGTTTCCAGGGATTGGGCAATCCCAACCAACTTTTCCCTTACCTCCTCAGAGAGGGGCGATCGCTCCTGACTGAGAGCAGCGAGAAAGGCTTTAATGATTCGGGCTTCTGCGTCTTTCATACTCCAAAAATCGTGAAAGCAGCCCAGTAATAGGGATGACGGTAAGGCTGGGCAGTATTCTCCATTGTAGCGATTAAGTCGCGCTGATCTTCGAGGACAAGACTTAGTGCTGGATACTCTCTCAGCTTGAGAATAGCAGCATCAAGCCACTTAATTAACTGGTCGCAGGTGGCATTTTTCAGCCAGGTTTGGGCAGTTTTGAGGGCAGCAGCAGGAGGTTTACCACCTTGAAGTTGCTGGTAAAATTCCACCATTAACAGAGTACTGGCAGCAGATTCCACTGTCCAGAGGGTGCTGATGATGTAAGTAACACCCGCTTTCAGGAAAGCGCTGACAAGTCCAACATATTCATCCGTAATGGTTTGGTCCCCCGTAACTGCCGTTTCACAGGCAGCGAGGTTAACAAGTTGGTAGTCCCTCAAATCTAATCCGATGATATCCCGCAGGTTAAACCGATCTGTACCGCTCAAGAAAAGGCAGGATTGAACGGGATTATTGCTGTTATATGCCCCATGTCCGGTAAAGTGAAAGACCTGATGGGGTTGAGTAAGGGCTTGTTGCAGTTGGGTATAGGTAGCTGCTTGATTCTCAATGCGGGTATTATCAGGGAACATCTGACAAATCAGGGCGGCTTCTACTTCAGCAAAGGGTAAGGGCGCGAGGAATTTAGCTTTGTCATTGATTTGAGGGGTACTTTTCGGGTTTTCAACAATCAACAAGGGGGAGAGTTGGGAGTAAAAATCTCCCCCTGTCCTTTTCTCCTTATGTGGCTGGTGTTTAGAGAGATAATATCCGGCGCTGGGTAGGTGGGTGCAGGTGAAGTTGTCGAATAGGTAAGGGAGAGGGAAGCGATGGAGATCGCGGTGAGGAATCAGAATCAGATTTTCAATGGCGTGTTTGTCGAGGCATTGTTCGATAGCAGGGACATTGAGAATTTGTTTGAGGCTTTCTAGTCTCTGCTCCATTTCAGTGCGCCAGGAATGCTCTTTTTTCCGCCCTTTCCCAGCTTTAGCCGTTTTCTTTCGGCCCTTGGGACTGTTATAGGCTTCATATTGCTGATTCCAGTCACTGAGCCATTTTTCCCACGCTAGAACTTGTAGCAAGGAAGCAGGGCGCTGTTCCTCTCTCTTATTCACCTGCGCCTCTGCCAGCTTACTCTCTACCACAATAGGGGCTGGTTCATCAGGTAGAATCACAAACCCAGTCAGGGCACTGGGGCTGAGATGCCAGTAGATGACGGCGGGGGAGCATCCCATTTTGGAAAGAGTATATCGCATTAAGCTGTATAACCCTGATTCTACCGCCCACCTAAAAAAGTAGATTAGCCAAAACGGGATGCTCCCGACGGCGGTAGTGGAGTTAAGCAGTTGTTGGATTTGGGCGTAAGTGACCATAGGTATTTCGCCAGTGTCTAAAAGCCAGCGCAGACAGGTGTTTTTTCCGGTTTCAGCAAGGGTCAATGCCTCCAGAATATTGCCGGACTGGAGGACAAGATCCACGGTCAACTGGTCAAAAACAGCGGATTTGAAGACGAGTTCTCGTTTGTTGCGTTGTGTCCGCTTGGGATCTGCCAACATCCGTCGCAATAAATCTACGCCCTGTCGCTGTAATTCCCGCGCCTCGTCGATTTCTCTCAAGTCCAGCAAGACTCGGATCAAGTCTCGCAGTACTTCTAGGTGTAGTTCTTCAAATTTAGGCGGTTTGAGGGTTTGCAGGGCGGTTTTGTAACTGGCTTTTGCTTTGTGCCAGAAGGAGGATGGGTTGGCATCCCGTTGCCCCCGGAAATAGTGCGCCTGTCCAATGCGGTGATGCAAAGATCCCCAACCTTGGGGGTGAGTGTCTTTGCGAATGGCTTTGTCCAGTTCTGCCTGATAGCTGGCGAGTTGTCCCTCGTAGCCTCGTTGGTTGAGGTGAGGGTTGAGTCGAGGGGGGTGGGAAAAGGAATCTTGCTCTAGCTGTTTGGCAACAGTTTCTGAGAGGGGTTGTTGGATAAGGGCAATTAGTTGGGGTGGAGGAGGTTGCTGGATTAGCTGACTAAGTTCCGGTGGGGAGGGTTGCTGGATTTGGGCAATCAGTTGAGGGGCGTCAAGGTTGGCAAAATCAGCCTGCAATTGAGTTGTAGAGGCTATGAGGGAGGTTTGGAACTGGGTAAGGCATCGATCCTGGTCGGTAGTAATGAGTTGTTGAGGGGCATTGCTGGCTTCCAAGCGAAATAGCCCGACAAACTGCTGTTGCAAGTAAGGGTCATAACCTGATGACCCTTCCGCTGCTAGGCCCCGGTTGACCCAGGCTACGTGGTTGTCGGGTTTGAGTTTCAACACCTGGTCAAAACTGGCGAGCGCCTCTTCATAGCACCCTAAATGATCCAGCGCCAAGCCCCGGTTTCCCCAGGCCTCGTGGAAGTCGGGTTTGACTTTCAACGCCTGGTCAAAACTGGCGAGCGCCTCTTCATACCGCCCTAAATTCCCCAGCGCTATGCCCCGACTGTTCCAGGCCTCGTGGAAGTCGGGTTTGACTTTCAACGCCTGGTCAAAACTGGCAAGCGCCTCTTCTGTGCGCCCTAAATTATCCAGCGCCCAGCCCCGGTTGCACCAGGCCTCGTGGAAGTCGGGTTTGACTTTCAACGCCTGGTCAAAACTGGCGAGCGCCTCTTCTGTGCGCCCTAAATCATCCAGCGCATTGCCCCGGTTGAACCAGGCTTGGTGGTAGTCTGGTTTGAGTTTCAAGGCCTGGTCATAACTGACGAGGGCCTCTTCCTTGCGCCCTAAATTCCCCAGCGCATTGCCCCGGTTTCCCCAGGCTTGGTGGTCGTCGGGTTTGAGTTTCAAGACCTGGTCATAACTGGCGAGGGCCTCTTCCTTGCGCCCTAAATTCTCCAGCGCATTGCCCCGGTTTCCCCAGGCTTCGAGGAGGTCGGGTTTGAGTTTCAAGGCCTGGTCAAAACTGGCGATCGCCTCTTCATACTGCTGAAAGATCAACATCAATTCACCACGGGCACCCCAACCTCTGTGGTCATTTGGATACATTTCAGTAGCACGAATCACAGAATCCAAAGCACCCTGATAGTCCCCTGCCTGAAGTTGCCGAACCATCTGGTCAATTAATGCCTGAACACCTTGGTCATCCTCTTCTACAGCCTCCGTTTGTTTCTCCCCCAAACCCTCTGGTCCCTGCACCCCTGCCGGTTCAGAAATAGGCGAATCTGAAACCATTTCCTCTGAAATAGATAGCCTCTCCCCTAACCGACTCGCTACCTCTCCTAATTCCCCGGTCGCCACCTGTCCCAACAACATCAACCGCTGCGCCAACTCCTGATGCACCTCAGGCTGTGCCAACCATCCCTCACCAAACCGCCGCAGCCACTGCGCCAGCCGCCCCTTATCCACCTTATTAGCTATCAAAAACCCCTGAAGCCGTCCCCAACTGTTTCCCTGGTCTACCTTTTCCAGTAGCCCCATAAACAGATTTTCATACTCCAAATCGCTAAAATCAGGACGTAGAGGAGGTGGAGGGGGTAGCGGTTCCCGGACAAACGGGCTTTTTATCCGGTGCCAGAGCCTAGTGAGACATTTCAGCATCACTCATTCCATTTTCCCTATTTCACTAATATATAGCAGTCCTAATTGAGTCGTGACAAATTAAAACATATATAAAACGGCAAGAACCCTTACCCCCTGTTCCCAGATCCGAAGTTCCCTTTTGAGTAGGGTTTTGATTCACAACCTAAATAGGATTGCTAAGTAGTCGGACAGCAGGTTATGTTCAGCGCCAAATTTAAAGCAATCAAAAACGCAATTATGCAAAATATAATAGAGGATATTGCAATCAATTGTCCCCTACCAAAGTACTACTATGCCATAGTTCGTTTGGATATATTGCTTCATACCCAGGTCAGTAACATTTACAAGATGTTGAAAAAACGCATCAACATCCTTTATTGCTTTAGCCGTCAGCCGAACTTTTCCGGTTGGAGATTGTGTCCAAGAATAGGCGGGAATGCTAAAACCATGTGCAAAACTATGTCGTACTCTCAGAATCTCGTTTAGCCTCAGTCGAACGGCAACTCCATTCATGCTTCTTGCAGTCCAGACCCAATCCCCGATAGGATCGTAGCCAGTATTCTGAATCAGAAGATTGCGTGTATTATCCCAATTTGGTGTATTAAACCTTTCAAGTGCTCGTTCTGCTGTAGCTTTAGCTATAGAATGTACAGCATTAAACTTGGGATCTAAAGGATCGGCAGTAGCATCGAAAAAGTAGCGAACCAGTTCGTTTATGTAAGCGTCCCAAGCAGCGACAAATGCAGCTAAAGCAGAGTGGTAATAGACTTGAATTTGCCTACGGGACATCGGGCGCAAGCGAGGATCTGTAGCTGTCTCGCGAAGTATTCGAGCCTTGCTGGACTCACTTTCATATTTCAAAGCTGCTGGTGATGGCACTGCTATGCTTCTAGAGACAGTTTACGAATAGTTCCAGTGCATCCCGGTATCTACCTAGTGGATCTGGATTCAATTGCACCCGTTCACCTGCGATTTTATGGGGACCGGGTTTGAGCTTGTGCAAGGGAGTACCAGTGTTAGCAGCAACAACACAGGCACTCTGATAATCAGGGATTGCGATAAAGCTGTTACTTGGCGAGTTTTTGGAGTTAGCAAAAATATGACGATGCTTCTTGTGGATACCATCCATCGTTTGCTTAATGATATTGTTTACAGCCTCAAATGCCTTGCTTGGTTTTCCATCGTACAATGTCATCCGATTGCTCACGAACGTATGTAGCTTTGGTACAGATAAACCCTCTTCCTTAGCGCGTTTGGCAAAGCTGATTTGTGCGTATGTTGCCGCATATTGGTCAGTTATGCCATAGAGAAGTGCAACGACATTTTCTATAGCACGACGCGAACTATCATCTGCTGTGAATGGAATAACTACATTTTCTGCTGCAACAAGAGCAAGCTGTGTATAGACAGCAAAACTAGGACTACAATCAATAACAAAGAGGGTATCCCGATCGCCACTATGTGTACGGAGAGCAACCTTAAGATCGTATATCCAAGTTAGAACTTGTTTCCATGAGTCAACAGGTATTGATAATTGGGAAGTTTGCCGAATTGCTTCAGAGATTATTTCGAGGAGATTGTCTCCGCATACGAGTCTCAGATTCTCTGGTATATTATGATTAAATTCTTTTGGTTCACACAGATAGGGTGATACCTCCCGAATCATCTGAAAAGGCGAATTCAGACGCGCTTCCAGGTAGCCAGCTACCGTCGCACGGGGAATCTTACTTTGTAGAGAATTGAGCACCTTCGGACCTTTAGGATATCCGCTAAGCAACGTTTCCGACACATTTGCTTGTGGGCAAAGATCAATTACGTAGACATCTGTATCAGGGTGACGGTGGGCATATTCGGAAGCTGCTACAAAACAGAGGAAGCTCTTTCCGACACCACCTTTGTTGTTCCAGAAAGCATACGAACTCATTTGGTGCGTTTTTTGGAAAGGACAAGAAAGATTATGAAAAATAGCGTGATTTGAGTTGGAAAGTCACGCTGGTAGACAGATGCAATCTAATTGTCGATCATAACATCACGGCTCTCCCGACATCATGGGGTAAAATGTTGGTTTATATTACAT
>JBFRWF010000416.1:0-12407 GCA_051439465.1 Xenococcaceae cyanobacterium
AACAAAAGGGTGAGTCAGGACGATCGCAGAAACGAAAAAATAAGCTTTTTCTCCCCCTGCTTCCCCTGCTCCCCCTGCTCCCCCTGCTCGTCTCAACCCGAAATCTAAAAAACCTACCCTTGAAAGGCAGGGGGAGCTCCCGGAAGCAGGGGGAGCAGAGGAAGAAAAATATAGAAAATTGATAAAGGGGGTTTTAGATCCGGATTTGGTATAAGAAGTCTGAAGTCTGAAACTGGCTTAATTCAGAATTTCGACTTCTTAAGTTTCTCAAACAACTGGGCAACTTTATCTAAGTCTTTGTCACCGGGCGATCGCTCAACTCCACTGGATAAGTCAATGCCACTGGGGTGCAGTTGCTTCAAGGCATCCAAAATGTTTTCCGGTGTCAGTCCTCCTGCGAGTAGCCAAGGGAGATTGGGATGAAATTTTGCCAAAGCTTCCCAGTTGAGGGTTTTGCCAGTCCCCCCTAGTAACTGGGGATGGTAGGCATCCAAAAGCAGAGTATCGACATAATTCGTGTAAGCATTCGCCTCAGATAAAGACTCAGGTGTTTTTATTCTCAAGGTTTTGATCAATTCAATATTGGGGAGAAACTGCCGTAGCTGTTGGCAGAATTCGGGAGATTCATCCCCGTGAAGCTGAACGCCAGTTAAAGCCGTCTCAGCGACAATTTCACCAATTTCAGAGCTGCTGGCATTGGCAAAAACACCAATCCGGTCAACTTCTGGGGGCAGTTGCTTGACAATTGTCTTTATTCGTGCTATATCGACATAGCGAGGTGATTTCTGCACGCAGATAAATCCTAACGCCGTTGCTCCTAAGTTCGCAATCGCCCAACCCTGCTCTGGTTGGGTAATACCACAAATTTTAACTCGCATTGATATTTCAAGGTTTTTTGTATCGAAACTTTGAATAAGTGTTAAGTATTCAAACAAAGTGAAATTTTTTCCGAAGAGATTTCTATAATTTGTCTTGTTTATAAAATTTTATCAAGATAGGAGCCAAAAACTTGATTACCTCAACGTTAGTTATGGCTGTCCAACCTGTAGTCCCTTCCACCCATGAGTGGACCCTAAGTGTGGGCTTGGTAATGATTCTGTGTAATCTGTTAGCTATTGTCATCGGTCGCTTTGCGATCAAAAATGCTGGTGCCGGACCAGATTTACCTATAGGTAAGCCTGGGCTTTGGAAAAACTTTGGTGTTCCCGAACTTTTAGCCACTACCAGCTTTGGTCACATTCTTGGCGCCGGATTAATCTTAGGGCTGTTCAACGCGGGCATTCTTTAGAGAAGGCAGAAGGCAGAAGGCAGAAGGCAGGAGGTAAGAGTAAATGGTGATTTGGGCAACTTATCTAACTCACAGCCAGCTAAACCTCCTGCCACCTGCCACCTGCAACCAAAGCCTATCTCCTGCTTCCTGCCTTTCAGAAGGTGAAGTTACCCTAGCTAACCTTCCAAGTCGTGTAAAATATTAGATAATTCATTATGGCGGTAGTGAATCTTGCGCAAGACTCAGTAAATCTAGTTCAAGAAGCCAAAATCTTTTAAACATAGAACTTCAGTGATTACTTTGACCCTACTGCACAAAGATGCCCCAGTTCAAAACTGGACCTTTGGACCTGAGTCAATCATTCGGATTGGGCGGTCAATAAATAACGAGGTGGTTCTCTACAGCGCTGTAGTTTCTCGCCACCATATTGAACTCAGGCGTAATGGCTCTGATTGGGAATTGGTGAATTTAGGTGCAAATGGAACCTACATCCAGGGAAAACGGATCGACAAAATTCGAGTTGTAGATGGCATGATCTTTAATCTGGCTAGCACTGGGCCTAAAATTCAGATTCGGATTGACTCAGAAGAAGAATCGAAGATGAAGATCAAGGATACTCCTAGAAAGACCCCATCATCTGCTGAAAAAACAAAGAAGGAAGATATCTCAAAGGATACGTTATTCCTAGAATGAAGTTTAATGGAATATATCGGTCATAATCCAGTAATTGACTAGTGCAGGGGTCGCAGAAATAAAGTGGCAGTTAAAACCATTGCTCCCATAGCGATCGTCTTCTTTTGCCCACCTGACAAATTTTTACATTTTGTAAAAGCTGATTAGAGCAGGACAGGCGGTTAGCGCGGCGACGTCGTCACTATCTACCTTAAAGAGTAGCTTCCTATTCTGACCTGGAATCAGGAGACGGTAACGTCGATACCTAACTCAGTTCCTGCTATAATACAGCATACTACTAAAATTCCAATTTTGTCAACCCTTTGGATAAAGATATTGTCACTCGTTCCCAATACTGCTCGGATAAGCTGAAAACCCTTATCTGTAGGTTGGGTTGAACTCCTGTGAAACCCAACAAAAACTAGACTAGAGTTGGGTTTCGTTCCTGACGCTGTCGGCTGGGCGCAACAGGCAACAGCAAGGGATTGAAGCTCTTTACAGATCTTAACATAGTGTTGTTTATTTATGTCCGACTACTTATCCTTTACCCACAACGACTGAAACTGTTTCCTTGAGAGGCTTCTAGCAGACGAAATTTAGGTCTATTTTCGGCAATCGCCACTCGCTGCGCTCAAAGTCAAAAGTCAAAAGGCTTGCATGCAAAAGTATGATTGAGCGGTTAGAGGAATAATTTGTCTAGGCCACCAGTTAATCCCTCCTTTTGACTTTTGACTGTTGCCTTTTGCCTTCCCCGAAGGGGCTGCGATCGCCCCTCATTGGTTCGATCAAACCCCTATCTTTGGGTAAATTTACTCTACATCACCCTGTCGACCGAGTCTCCCCGTCTCCGGAGTCTCCCCGTCTCCCCGTCTCGGAAGTACGAAGTTTAGGAGTTTTGTCAGTCAACCAGCCCTGCTCCCTGCTCCCTGTTCCCCTTTCGGGCGCTGCTTCCGAAAAAAAGGGGGTAGTTAACCCGGATTTGGTATCAGAGATATTCAGGTTTGGCAAACAGGGAAGCGTAAACCAACTTGCCCTCCTCCTCCACAAACTGACCTGCAAAATTATTACCAGTCACCGTTTTCAGACAAAGATTGAGGAACCTTTCCTCTTCCCTGGTTTTTAACTTTTCCCCAGGAGTCTGCGCCAGCCAGTTGCCTACTTGTTCCTGTCGTTTCATCCGACTGGCAAGCAGTTGCTCTCTCAGTTCCCCCAGATTGCTGGCACAGAAAGCAACTGGAGGCTGACTCACCTCCTTGGTATGTTGCTCCTCATACATAGCCGCCACCCCATAGCAGAAGCAAACCAGCGGCATCCACAACTCCTGGAAGTAAGCAGCACTGGGGGCAATTTCCACCCCAGCTAACTTATCCCGAATAAAAAAGATAGCACCCGTTTGCTGGGGAAGCAGTTCCAACCGACTTTGATATTGAGTCAAAAACGTCCGTTTGCGACTGATAATCTGTTCCAAATGACCCCGCTTGGGCAAGCTAAACCGCCGATTCAGGCGACTAATCCCATTCCAGAGTTTGCTGTAGCCCTTTTTCCCGCGCAATTGCAGTGCCTCTGAGCGCAGTTGCAGGGGTAAGATAAAAAACCATTGTTCCCGCTCTTCCAAGTAGCCTCCTTGCGCCGCTTGCACGCAACAGGCATCTTCAAACATCAGTTTTTGACCTGCGGCAATAAAAGCGGAACGGCAGAGGGCATGATTTTGCGCCCCGTCTTGGATATAGCCCATGTGCAAGGGAACGATGGCGATACCTGCCTCAGAAGGGTTGGAAAGTTCCACATTTCCATAGCCATCAACCCGAGACAGCTTCAATCCAGAGAGAGGTTCGACGAATTTACCATCATTCCCAGGCTCCCCTTGGAAATGATGGGCACCGAATAGGGGCAAAACGGTGATTACTCCCGACTGCTGGGGCATCCCGAAGCGATAGGGAGAAAGGTCAAATGCGCCTTTAACTAATTGATTGCAGTCCACGGTATTAACTCCTTTTCGACCTGATCCAGCTTTTTGAGCAGAAACTCCTGTAAGCAAGCTTCGCCATCCTTACCCTTAACCATTGAGAATATCGACAGCAGCAAGTCTTCAAAGTCGTCTTGATGCCAGAATTCTAGCTGGGGCAGATTTGGGGCTGGACTCCTTAAAGTTAAGTCATCCGAGGGGGTGAACTTGCTATGACAGAAAACTACAGGTGTCTGCACCCCAGCCTTGGGTAAAGCTTCCACCACTCTTTCTAAGTCCCCCGGATAGACGTTTTCATATCCGTCGGAGAGAATAGCCACCAAATCGGGTTCGCTTTCAAGAGCATCAAGTAGGGGAACGGCTAAATCCGTATTGCCTTCTGGCATTGGCGGATATCCATCGCCACCCACGGTATGAACTTGCAAGTTTTCACAGCATTTTTCGAGCACTATCTGTAAGGCGACTGACTGGGAGAGAGTGCAGAATTCCCTTTCCCCATAGCTACGGCTAGAGGCTGAAGCATCCAGCACTAAAGCCATTTGTCCCTTAAATTTAGGTAGCTTCTCGGCTGCATCTTCAACATAGCGATTGAGAGCTTGCTGCAATTGGTGGGATTTGCCACCCCGGTAGAGGTGAACCAAGGTTGCGGCAATGTCACCCCGATTTGTGGCGGTGACGGTTTTCGGGCGCAGTTGATGTTGTTCCAGTTTTTCGCTGTACCGGGTATGAACTAACTTATAATTACCATTGCCAGTCTGAGGTGTCTCCTGTTTGTAAAGAAAGGGCAAGATTAGTTTCACCCATTCTGGATCGCGGGCAAACCTGAACAGATGGCGATGCAAATACTGTTTATCAGTACTGGATTCTGAGAGCATCTTGGCACAGGCACGAGCTACATTCTTCCCCATTGCGTGTTCTAGGCAATCTACCACTGTAGGACGGCGACAGATTGCCATGTCTTCAAAGTGGGGATGGTTGAGAATGTAGTTGAGGATGGCTCTGGCTGTGTGTTTGTGATTCGCCCTTACTCGCCGCAGCGCTAAAAATACTGTCAGAATTTGATCTGGGTGCAGGATTGCCAGCAGTAAAGCGGTAACGCGCTCTAGCAGGCGGCGGCTGTCCTTGGACATCCCGGCACGAGAGGTTTGCAGCAGTTGGAACAAAATCCGCACTTTTTGCCAAGGTTGAACTGTTTCTATTACAGCCAGGAGTGCGTAAAGTTGGGGATTCTGTTCCCAAGCAGACTGATGCACAGCGGCATCATGCCACTTTGGGGGAGTGCGATCGCGCCGCAGGATAAAGGGCGTGTTATCTGTGCGCAGATGCTCAAGCAAATTCAAGGGCGTATCCATGAAACGCCTCCTTATATCGATTTTGTATTTTGGGGGCTACCGCAATATTCTTCTATAATACATAAAGATTACAAGAGTGGCAAGAGGATTTATATACGATCTGTCTTTAGCATCGGTTAGAGGGTAAGGCATTTGCCGAAGAGTTCAAGCAAAATAATCCTTCTTTTAGAGTTTCTGTGATAAATAGTAGAAGCGATCGCTACTGTAGGAGTGCGATCGCTTTGGGAATGTCGCAATAAAAAAGCCTAGGGATTGATTTTTTCCAAGGCTAATTAATGCTGGTTCATGAAATAGCTATTCTTTGTCAGTATTTTTGAAGAAATAGCTATCATTTCATCAGAAGATTAGCTGATGTTAACTTTGACGACTTTGTGCTTCTCTTTTTCTGCTTTCGGTAAAGTGAGGTTTAGGATGCCATTTTTGTATTCAGCATTGACATTAGTATTCTCAATTCGGGCTGGTAAGGGAATCGCGCGGCGGAATTTACCGTAGCGAAATTCAGTGCGAGTTGTGCCTTTTTCTTCGGTCTCAGTTTCTGACTTGCGCTCACCGCTAATAGTGACATATTCGGCGGTAACTTCCACATCGAAGTCTTTAGCTTCCAGTCCCGGAACTTCCAGTTTCAGATAGATAGCTTCAGGAGTTTCTGTCATCTCAGCCGCTGGAACAAATGCCAAGCCAAGCTTTTCCCCCTTAGTGGTAGGTGTCAGGCTGTCCAACAAACGGTTCATTTCCTGTTGCAAGGCTTCAACTTCCCGGAAGGGTTCCCAACGAATTAGTGTCATATTCGTTACTTCCTCAATTGGATGTTTGGGTTTGTTGAGGCTTCATCTAACTGTCTGCCTCTAATATTTAGAATAGTCAAAATTGCTGTGTTAGCTAATCCGGTTTTAACTACTTTATTTCGGGTAATTGCCGTACTTATACAGTCGAAATAGCGATATTCAGAGTCGCCTGCCATTTGCTCATAGGTTTTCTTGTGCCAAGAACCCTCAAATACCAAACCTTTCGACATCGTTTAAGCGGGAGCATCCTATTTTGGAAAAAAGACTAAACTAACCCACGCAAAGGGGACAGGAGCAGTCAAACTAAAGAAAGAGACTGTACCCAATCCCAAGAGCAAGTATGACCCCAACTGAAGAAGCCCAAGTCAAACAGCACGTGAGAGAAATAGCCCAGATGTTGATAGTAGCGATCGCTTGCTGATAGTAGCGATCGCCTGCTGCTTGTAGAGTAGAGTTCTCGTAGGGTAGAGTAGAGTAGCACCTTCTAACAATGCTGCTGAATCACCCGACAGCATTCTTCTACCGATGCCCTTTCTTCCATCGCTTTCACCAAAGCTTCATAAGACTCCTGATATTTTTCGATCAGATTTTTGGCTTGCAATAGCGCCCAGCGTTCTTTCTGCTGATACACCCTCTCAGAAAGACCTGCGGACATCAGAGCATCTTTGATTTTCTGCCGATCTTCCCCACCACCATTGGCATTACTGTAAACTAAGGTTTCTGCAGCAATTCCTGCCATCCAAACTGTACAAAATCGATCTAGGATTAAGGGCATTTCCGTACCGTCAAAGGCTTTTTCCGATAAAGCTTTAGTGTCAAAAATCACCCCTCCCAGTCCCGGTTGCCCTTGCTTGAGGGCTTCCCAGGCAGTGAGGGTGTAACCAGTAATGGGAATACCCAGAAAATAAGCGGCGAGGAAATGACCTGCTTCATGTAGCACCACCCGTTTACGATGTTGGCCAGATGATAAGGAATCTAATAGCAGGGTGACACCTTTGTTTTCCCAACTCAGGGTGTCGATGGTGGCAAGCCCCATAATACCCAGGGTGGTGATTGCTGGGATTAGCGGTGAAATGTTGAATATTGGTCCAAGTAAGGTGGAAAGGGTGATGGCAAAGACGCCAATTGCAATTAAATTTAAAGCGGTTTGCTGCATTTCTAGGATTTTTAAGAGATTCAATGCTTAATATTATGTTACATTCAAGTTGATTATTTTTGGATTAAGATAACCTTTCCCTATCTCTGAGCCTATATATAATAGAGTCATCAGAGAATCAGAGGAACCAGACATGGAAACTATTCTAGGCATCCTTTTAGCTATCACTCTTTTTGTGGGAGCTAGCGGACTTAAAATCGACCGGGAATATGAGCGGGGTGTCATCTTTCGCCTAGGTTGGTTCAAAGGCATCAAAGGACCAGGGATGTACTGGATTATCCCCCTGATAGACCAAAAAGCTCAGGTTGATATCCGCACCAAAACCGTTGATATTGCCCCCCAAGAAGCCGTTACTGCCGACAGCGTCACCATTAAAGTCAACGCCGTTTTCTACTACCGCATCCTCGACCCTTCCAAGGCAATTAACAAGGTTGAGAATTACCAGATGGCGGTCTATCAAGCCGCAATGACCACTTTACGCAATGTAGTGGGGCAAAACATCCTCGATGACATCCTGCAAAACCGCGACAAGATTAATTTCAAAGTCCAAGAGATTGTCGATGAAATCACCGATCCTTGGGGGATAGAGATTGAACGGGTGGAGATGAAAGATGTAGAAATTCCCCTGGCCATGCAACGGGCAATGGCGAAGGAAGCAGAAGCTGTTCGAGAAAAACGCGCTCGCCTGATTAAAGCATCAGCAGAACAGGAGGCCTCGATTAAGTTAGCAGAGGCATCTAAAAAGATTGTGGAGAATCCTGCGGCGCTAGAATTGCGGCGGTTGCAAATGCTCACTGAAATTGGTGCTGAGAATAACACCACCACCCTGATTATGATGCCGTCGGATTTAATCACATTAGCCAAACAATGGACAGAAGTATTGCAGACCAGTAAACAGGATGCCCACATAGCACAGGTAGAGCCACTCAAGCAAGAGGGCGTTTCCGTTAACAGTTAAGTAGGGAAAAGGCAACAGGCAACAGGCAACAGGCAACAGTAGGGAATACCTAACACCTAACACCTAACACCTCATCCGGATTTTATATTTATTTTTGCCCACCTACTTATGACTCAACCGAAGGTTAGTGCTGCTAGTCTAGACTAGGCTAGACTAGGCTTCGCCCCAGAATCACGCAGCGCGTCCCTGCTGGCGCAGCGCGACTCTGCTACGCAGTATGCGGAAGTCAAAAGTCAAATTATGTAAATAATTTTTACGAACATCTCTGCTTTTCAGAAAAGGATTCTGTATTCAGGTTTTTACAAAATCTTGATCAACTTAAAATAATGGGCGGGAAAATTACGGATGCCTGATAGTTTTGTCAGGTAATAATTTCAGAGATTTCTCTAATTTACAAGGGTTTGATTGGTATTTTATATTGAAATAGTAGATTAAAGCTTAGGTTACCAACTTAAGCCGCGACAATTGTGGGGACTGGAACTCGCGCTTACTGCGTCGCTGCTCAGCAGAGCGCTCAAAGGCAAAAGGCAAAAGTGCACCCAGCGTCGACGTTGGAGGCTGGGCGCAAAAGGCAAAAGTAATGCTGAACCGTCAGATTAGATAAGTTATCTAGAGCACTAATCACTGCGATGCTCGTGCATCAAAGATTTCTGCGCGTCGGATCCCCAATCCCAAAACTGTCCCGCTTTAAACTGGTAACCCAAGAAAGTATAATTTGACAGTCATGAATAATTCGCTGCAATTTCGTCATAGATTAGTCATCGAAGCTCCAAAATATAAACGGACAGTTTATCTTCAAGCTACTACTTATTCAGTAGGTCGTCATCCGAGCAACTCGATTGTTATTCATTCTCAATGCGTCTCTCGTTACCATGCTACTTTGTTATGTCTTAAATCTCCAGATAATGATGATAATTTATTTTGTATAATTGACGGAAATTTAAAGGGACAGAGAAGTAAAAATGGTATATTCGTTAATGATAAAAGACGCTTGTCAATAAAATTGAAACACGGCGATATAATCGTTATTGGCGATATAAAAATATTTTATTATATCGAGGATAGTAGAGTATTTGATGAGAGCACGGCAGGCAAATTTGAAGAAGAGTTTGCTTGCTCAACTAACTCAAAAAATCAACATAAAATTACAACCATGATTATGGCATAGCAAAAGTAGGGTTAACCACAAACTGCATAAACTTATCCTCTCCTGCTCGGCGGCATCAGCATGGTGCAGATAAAGCGCTTTTCTCTCAAGAAACACTCTCTGTTTCTTTCTTCCATAACAGGGTGGGAGCCTGAATAATTTCCTGTTCCCTGTTACCTGCCTTATTAACTGTGAGTTTTACACACTAAGTTCGCACTAAACAGTGGGAATTCCAGCCATGTCCAGAATTTGAGGAATTAAATCCTCCCGCTTGATTGCCATCATGTGAACCCCTTGACACAATTCCCGTGCTAACTGAACTTGTTCGGCAGCAATCTTCATCCCTTCTTGAAGCGGTTCTGTTGCAGTCCCTAGCCGCTCAATGATTTCTTCAGGTATATTTACTCCTGGAACATAGCGGTTAATAAATTGAGCATTTTTAGCCGATTTGAGCAGAAAAATACCCGCCAAAATTGGCTTATCTGTGCCAGAGGCAACTTGAGTCATAAATTTATCCAACCGCTCAAAATCAGTAATTAGTTGGCTTTGGAAAAACTGCGCCCCGGCTTCTAATTTGCGCTCAAACCGCTTTTGTAAACCAGACCAACTCTTAAGCTGTGGATCGACAGCAGCACCGGGAAATAAGTCTAGGGGTTCATCCGGGAGCGGTTTGTCATTGAAGTCAAAGCCACTATTGAGATTCCTAATTACCTTCAGTAACCGTACTGATTCTAGATCAAAAACAGCCTTTGCTTCTTTGTGATCCCCCGCTTTGACTGGATCGCCTGTGAGAGCAAGGATATTGCGAATTCCGAGAGCATGGGCACCCATTAAGTCAGCTTGTAAGCCAATGCAGTTGCGATCGCGGCAGGCAATCTGACATATTGGTTCAATCCCGTGCTGCAATAAAATTGCCGACGCTGCCACTGGCGACATTCGCAGCACAGCGCGACTACCATCAGTAATATTAACTGCATGAACTCTACCCTTGAGGGTTTTTGCCATTTCCAGCATTCGCGCTGGATTTCCTCCTTTTGGGGGCATAACTTCAGCAGTGATGAGAAATTCTTTGGCTTGAACAGCATGACGAAAACGGTTGTTCATTTGTTATTTTTTATTTCTTATTTACTGTTTGTAGTTGCGCTTTTCTCCCCGTCTCCCCGTCTCCCCGTCTCCCCGTCTCCCCGTCGCTTCTTTTTTACATCAATTCTTGCTATAGAGGAGGTAAATAACCGAGGGCATTTTTGACCCTGGATAGAGTCTGATTCCCCACAGCTTCTGCCTTTTGACGACCTTCTCGCAACACTGAATCTAGATAGCCTGCCTCATCCCTTATCTCCTTATACCTCTCCTGAATCGGCTTGAGACCTTCAATTGTCACTTCAGTAAGCAAGGGCTTGAATTGCCCCCAGCCCATATCTTGACACTCTGTTGCCACTTCTTCTTTGCTTTTCCCCGAAAGTAAAGTATAAAGGGTCAACAGGTTATTACACTCCGGACGTTCTGGATCATCAAAGCTTAGTCCTCTGATTGTATCTGTCTTACAGCGCTTAATCTTTTTCTGGATTAATTCCGGGGAGTCAAGGAGATTAATCCGACTCATGTCCGAAGGGTCAGATTTAGACATCTTGTTGGTGCCGTCCGTCAGACTCATCACCCGCGCCCCTTCTTGGCGAATCAGCGGTTCGGGAATCTTCAGCACAGACTTCTTTTTGCTGCCAAATTGATCATTTAACCTGGCGGCAATATCGCGAGTTAGTTCCAAATGTTGCTTTTGGTCTTCCCCTACAGGTACTTTATCGGCATCGTAGAGCAAAATATCTGCCGCCATCAGCACGGGGTAATCTAGTAAGCCAGCGCTGACGTTTTCTCCCTGTTTAACAGCCTTCTCTTTGAACTGGATCATCCTTTCCAGCCAGTTGAGGGGAGTGATACAGTTAAGGAGCCATGCCAGTTCACTGTGAGCGGAGACGTGGGATTGGACGAAGATGGTGGAATATTGCAAGTCTATGCCACAGGCTAAATAGAGAGCGGCGATAGTATAGGTATCATCTGCCAGCGTCTTGGGATTGTGTGGCAAGGTGATGGCGTGTAAATCCACCACACAGAAGAAATTATCATACTCGCTCTGAACTTCTACCCAGTTGCGAATCGCACCCAAATAGTTGCCTAAGTGTAAATTGCCAGTGGGTTGAACCCCGGAGAGAATTCGCTGCTTACTCATTAGTTTCTTTTGAATACTCGTGCCATGACTGCCCAGAAGAAGATTATATATATTTTCTGCACCAACAAAATGAGGAACAAACCGACATCGATAACGACACCGATGGATTCCACCGAACTGCGATCGCTTAACTTCGTCGCCACGGCTGGGTTTATGTCCACGCAAACCATCTTTACTCCACTGGAGTCAGCCGCTACGTTTTCATTAATTCAAGACTATTGAGAATCTGACTTGAGGAAAATCGGCTACCAGTTCAAAGCGGGACAGTTTTGGGATTGGGGATCCGACGCGCAGAAATCTTTGATGCACGAGCATCGCAGTGATTAGAGCATTTCCCAGTCGCCAGTCCCCAGTCCTCACAATTGTTCCGGATGGGCGTTGGTAGCCGGAAAATCAATGCTATTTGGTGCTTTCAGGACTTACAGTGAAAAGTCAAACTCATTGACTTCATGTTTAAAGGCAAATGTCACTAAACTTTGAGTGGAATGAGCAAAAGGCCACAGCAAATCTAAAAAAACACGGCGTTTCTTTTAGAGAGGCGGCAAAAGTTTTTAACGATCCATTCTTTATCGTCCTTGAGGATACCCTACACTCAACAGGTGAATGCCGATTTATAATAATTGGCCATTCTCAGCGGCAACGCCTCCTAGTCGTTGTTTATACAGAGCGAGGTTATAATATTCGTATAATTAAGCGCCCGTCTTGCTACTAAGCGTCAGCACCCCGCACTAAAGTGACGGGGCATCGAGACCCCAGTAACTTTAGTTATGCTGACCCGCCTAAGCCCCGCGAGGGCTACGTTATCGGCAAGGGTTAAAGTTCCTACCTACAAATGCTCTCGCCAGTTTGTAGCTCTAGAAGTTAGGGATTAAACAGT
>JBFRWF010000417.1:0-8063 GCA_051439465.1 Xenococcaceae cyanobacterium
CCATCAAAATTGTAATGAGGAATCAAACAATAAGTTTTTCAATTACTCTTCCCCTCTCCCTGCTCAGAAGCTCCCTGCTCAGAAGCTCGCCTACAGCCCTAATCCTCAAAACTAAATTGATAGACTACTAGTCTACCATTACTGATAGACCCCGCCGCATCCAGTCCACAGAAATTCTCTAAGTAGTTGGACACAATTAAAGTTAACTGTGAAGACAAGGCAACAGTGCGCCCAGCGTCGACGCTGGAGGCTGGGCGCAACAGGCAACAGTAAGGCATTGAAGCTGTTTACATTTCTTAACTCAGGTGACAAAATTTGCTTAGGAAGGGGATGTCAACTTTAACTTCTGTATCTTTATGCATCAAACTAGGTTGAGTGGACTATACTTGACAGTAAAAGGAGCTTGATATTTATTTATCTTAAACCGACTTTACTGTTTCAATGGTTAGTCCAATGGTTAAAGTAAGTACTCCACTCTCAAAGAAATTACTAGGTGCAGCACTTGTACTCTCTTTTCTCACCAGTGCCTGTGGCGGGAAAGAAAAAGCTGCTGGACCTCAAGCTATCCCAGTGAAATTGCAGGTTCTGGAAACCGCCACATTGATTAACAGCACCGATTATGTTGGAACCTTGGAAGCGAGACAAAGAGTGAACTTGGCACCGCGAATCGAAGGTCGAATCCTTAGGATTTTCGTAGAACAGGGGGATTTGGTTCGTCAAGGACAGCGGATTATAGAGCTAAGACCCACGAAAGAGAAAGAAGAAGTGAATGCAGCTGTGGGTAATCTCAATGTTGAAAAAGCTAGGCTGAGTGAAGCTCAAGCTGAGCTAAAGGCAGCAGAGGCGGACGAAGCTCGTGTTGCTGCTGAGGTAGAAAGAGCAAGAGCCGATCTAGCAGCGGCTGAAGCTGATGTAGAAGATGCCAAAGCCGAGGTAGTCCTCGCAGAGATAAATTACAAGCGGGCTGTATTCTTGGTGGGTGAGGATGTCTTCCCCCAGCAAACATTAGATGACAGAACCCGCGATCTCGATACTCGGCAAGCTCAGCTAGAGGCTGAGATAAAAACCCGCGATGCCGCCAAAGAATCCCTCAACGCTTCGATTAAATCACTCCAGGTAGCGCAAAGACGAGTTGAACAGGCTTTAGCGAATGTAGATAGTCAAAAGGCATCAGTCGCTCGAGCCCAGGGAGAATTGGGGTCTATTAGTGAAGATTTGTCATTTAATTTCCTTCTTGCCCCTATTGATGGGGTCGTTGGTGATTTCATAAGGAATAAAGTAGGGGACTTCGTCAGTATCGGTGAGGTGATAACCACCATTACCGATAACAAAACCTTCAACCTAAACGTTAATATTCCCACTGAGTTCCGCTCCCAACTGCGACTTGGACTCCCCGTAAATATCGTCAATCCAGATGGCAGTATAGGAATCACGGGTCGAGTTACCTATATCGCGCCCTTAGTCGATCAAAGCACTCAATCTATCCTGACTAAAATCACTTTCCGCAATGATGGCAGCCTCCGAGATAGGCAGTATGTGCAGGTGAGAGTTATTTGGAAGAAAAACCCTGGGCTGTTAGTCCCAACAACAGCAATTACTAGCCTTGGAGGACAGAGATTTGTCTTTGTGGCTCAAGAAGGAGAATCAAAAGATGGAGAGCCTACTTTAGTAGCCAAGCAAAAGCCCGTTAAAGTGGGGAGCATCCAAGGTCAAGCGTATCAAGTCATCTCAGGGATTAAGGCAGGAGACAGAGTCGCTGTAAACAGGATTCTAGACTTGAAAGATGGTACTCCCATTACCGAAGAGTCATTGAAGAGCCAACAGGCAACTGAATAGTGACTCAGGCACAGAGAGAATTATGGGCAAATTCTACTGTAGGGGCGAAGCATTCGGGGTATAAATCATCGAACTCGACCAAAAATTATATATCCGAATGCTTCGCCCTGCTCTCACCGATAACCTATATAGGGCTTGCTGAATAAAAGTGAAAAGTAAGCCAGATAAGGATTTTGAGCCTTTTTTTTCCAAACAAGTGCAAGGTTATATAGCGCTACGCGCAAGGCAACAGGCAACAGGCAACAGGCAACAGTTTACTGCACATGGACTTCAGCCTTCAACAGTGTCCTAACCATAGCGCGTAGCGCTATAACACCTAGAGTCGCAAAACCCTTGCACTTTTCCTGGGCGGGAGTCGCTTCGCGACGCTGCCGGAGGCAGATCGCCGGGTAAATTGGGAAACTAAGGCAAGAAACTACCATTTGGCAAGCTGTGTGGCTTCTAGATTCGCTCTGTAGACTTTTTCAGCAAGCCCTATATATATTTTGATTCATGTCCCACCGATAACCCAGGAAAGGGCGTAGGCGAAGCCTTCTCGTAGGCGAAGCCTTCTCGAAGAGTAGAGTAGAGTAGAGTAGCATTTGGATATCCAACTTGATGATACATTCCACAATTGATCCCCCAAATGCTTCGCCCCTACAATAATGAAAACGATTTGCGATCGCTTATCTGTTAATCTAAACTCTACCCCCCTCTCTAAAGAATGATTATCATTCTCTATGAGGCTTTCTAAAAGTTTGCCCATTCTCAATAAGCTTCGGATGCCATAGATGGTAGTTTATCATCCTAATTACCAAGCAGTAGCCCTGTTGGTATGTTTGCTGGGAAATAGCTTGGTACCAAGGGAGGGGAGGTGTTGGTAACTAAATAATCATCTTTTGTAATTATGTCTGTAAAATAGGTGCTAAATGGATAAGGATCGAATTGACAAAATGGATAACGGCTCTTGGTATAAATTTTTTCACAGTTTAAGCAATCCTGTTTTCACAGATGAAGCCTGTCAAGAAGCCGATAGGCGATATGAGGAACTACATGATGGTTTTTTGGATAAATATCTCTCTCCTGGAGACGGGCCTTTACTTGCACTGGGTGCAGGCTATGGACTTGTGGAAATCCCTATTGCCCGCCGTGGCTACCAAGTAATTGCCTTAGATAATGATAAGGGTGTATTAGAAATACTACAGGAAAATGCCAAATACGCCAAAGGAAATCTTACTGTTGCTTACGCAGACCTTAATTCTGATTTTCATTTAGATTATCAGGGAAAAGGAATTCAAGCTTGTATCAGTTTTGGATTATTAGAGCATTTTTTGTTAGATGATTTGCAGGTCATTATTGAAAAGCAATTTTCTATTAGCCCACTGCTGATTTGTGATATTCCTATTCGCACCTCGGCGACATTAAAGACATTTAATGCCGAAAGTAATCCAGAAGGACATATAGATGATTATGGGATTTATCGAAATTTCTGGACACCTGAATATTGGAAATCCCAGATCTTTGGAGCCTATACCATTGTTGCGGATAGACCTCACACAGAATATCGACAAGATGGTCAGATTGATGTCTTCACATTAGTGGTGAGAAATCAGCGGATAGAACGCGGATGACGCGGATAACGCGGATTATCACGGATTTTGCTCGCCAACACTTGGGGAGGATTTTATTACATATCATCTCTTTTTTGTCAACTCTTATTTCTTGACCGAATACTCTAGCTAGTTCTCTTGTGCTTCCATTAGCTTGAGGAGCGCATCGAATTTTTGCTCGTAAAGCTCCTTCAATAATTTTTGGCTGTCTTCGTCTAGCTCAACAAGCCCTGATGTGTTAGCTACAGCCTGTTCGGGTGTTTTAATGCCTGGTATGACAGTGGAGATTTCTGAGAAACTGAGAACGAAACTCAAACTCAATTGTGTTGGAGATAAGTGGCATTTGTCACTCAGGGACCAAACAACCTCTAGCTCTTTGAGCGCTCTTTCTAAAATCAGCGGTTTTAACCGGAAATGGCGATGGTCGTCTTTGTGAAACCGAGTGTTAACATTAAATTTTCCCGTTAATAGACCGAACTGAAAGGGCATTCTGGCAATGATGCCGTATCCCTTTTGGCTAGCTAGCTTAATAGTCTTGACAGCTCTTTGATTGATGATGTTGAGAGCTACCTGAATACCTGAGCCGAGATGGTGTTTCAACATAAATTCGGCTTCAGGAAAAGGGTCAAATGTGTTTAATGAGCTCCCCCAATATCTGATTTTCCCTTGCTCCTTGAGTAATTCCATCGCTTCAACACACTCGCCCCTCGCCAAATGCACGACTCTTGGAGAGTGGAGTTGATAATAGTCGATGCTCTCTCGTCTAAGTCTTTTTAAGCTTCTTTCGCAAGCGGAAAGAATATACTTTTTAGAATAGTCTAATTCTATTGCCTCATTATCTTTAATGCGGTGACCAACTTTGCTAGCAACGATAATGCGATCGCTATTGCCAAAAACGTTGCCAATTAATTCTTCTGAATGACCTAAACCATAGAAGTCTGCGGTATCGAAGAAGTTAATACCTTGGTCAACAGCAGTTTTCAGAGCTTCAACAGAAACTCGATCGTTAACAGTTCCCCAACCGATCGGTGTTGCTCCCACCATAGCAGGGCCTCCAATTGCCCATGTCCCAAAGCCCACCTCACTAACTAACAATCCTGTATCACCGAATCGTCTTTTCTTCATTTTTAATTCAAGCCCCTACCCTGCGTAACTTCTTGAGAATGGGAATTTCGCTGTCATAAACTCGCTTAATGCCATTCCCTAAAGCTGTTTCTACAGTACGTATATTTTTGACTAACTCAATAAAGTCTTGGGATTCAAGGGATGCTGATTGATCGCTGCCCCACATAGTTCGATCGAGGGTAATATGACGTTCGATCGCACAAGCTCCCAAAGCTATTGCTGCAATAGATGCAGATAGATCCGTTTCATGACCAGAATAGCCAATGGGAACACCATAGCGTTCTTTTAGAGTTGATATGGTTCTAAGATTTAATTCTGCTGGTTGAGAAGGATAGGTACTGGTACAGTGCATGATAATTAGATTATCTGTACCGAGAATTCCCACAGCGCGATCGATTTGTTCTAGGGTACTCATACCAGTAGAAAGAATAATCGGACGCTGATATTGGAGATGATGTTTGAGGAGATTGTCGTCAGTCAAAGAAGCTGAGGCAATTTTGTAGCAAGGAGGCTCAAACTGTTCGAGAAAATCCACCGAAGCTTCATCCCAAGCCGAAGCAAACCAGAGGATATTATTTGACTTACAGTAAGCAGCAATTTCTTGATATTCTGCTTGGCCAAATTCCAAACCATATTTAAGATCGCCATTAGTACTGCCAAAAGGATTTTCTCTAGGACGAGCTAGTTCTTCTGGGGTATAGACTACATCTACTGTGCGTTTTTGAAACTTGACCGCATCGCATCCTGCGACTACCGCAGCAGCAATTAATTTTTTGGCTAATTCCAAGCTGCCATTATGGTTAATGCCAATCTCGGCAATAATAAAAGCAGGTTGATTTTTCCCTACTAGGCGATCGCCAATTTTAACTGTTTGATTCATTATGCTTGCTCCTCAAGGGAATAGGGAATATTAAAAACTACCAAACGCTACGTCCGCCATCCATGGCGATATTTTGTCCAGTCATATAGCGGGAAGCATCCGAACAGAGAAACTGAATTACTCCTCGATATTCGTCGTGGTCTGCCATTCTGCCCATAGGAATTAAATTAGTCAGACGAGTAACAAATTCTTCTCCCTGACCGTTATAAACTCCTCCAGGAGATAGGGCATTAACCCTGACTCCTTGGTTTGCCCAGTAGGTTGCTAAATAGCGAGTCAGTCCCACCAGTGCTGTTTTAATCACCGAGTAGGTGACTGGTTTCACGGGTTGTTGTTCTTCTGGCAAACCTTCGCGGCGATAGAGACGCTGATCTGGGGCAATTACGGATAAATCAGAGGCAATGTTGAGGATTACTCCAGAACCTCTTTGTGCCATAGCAGTGCCAAACACCTGACTGCACAAAAAAGCACCAGTAAGTCCTACGTTAAGCTGGAAGTTCCATTGCTCTAAGGGAAAATGCTCGAAGCGAGAAGTTTCTAACAGACTGTTATCTTGCTTTACTTTTGGATCAATTGCCGCGTTGTTAATCAAGATATCCACGCCGCCATTGGCGCTTAACTGTTCCTGTACTGCCTTAATAGATGTCAAAGCAGTTACGTCCATTTTGTATGCCAGAATTTGCTTCTCATCAAACTCATTCTGGAGTTTTTCTGCTGCCTTCTGGAGTGCTGCTTCATTGATATCAGTTAGCACTACCTTGGCTCCCACCGCTGCTAGTGCCGCTGCGTGTTCCACACCCAACAGTCCTGCTGCTCCCGTAATTAATGCTGTCTTATCAGTTAGGTCATAATAGTTGTCGCCCATATCTTTATTAGCTCCCAAACCTCATTGTATGGTATATATTTGCAGGGATACTTGTCAAGTCTAACTCTAAATCAATATTGCTTGTGAATTCTCATACTAATTTAAGCTTTTCATTATCCAGATAGTGCTAAGATTATTATTCTGATTTCAAACAAAAAAGGGGAGCCAAAACCAAATCCCGAAAGGATAAAAGCGTTTAGATTAGCAAGAACGAAATATAGTTACACCGAATTCGATTTGCACGCCTTTTCTAAAATAACTGCACAAAGTAGTGTATTTATGGCTACCAACTTAAGGCGGGACACTAAGGAACTTTGGATCAGGGAATAGGGAACAGGGAACAGGGAACAGGGACTCGCTAGACTACGTCGCTGCTCCGCAGAGCGCTCAAAGGCAAAAGGCTTGCATGCAAAAGGCAAAAGTAGGGAACAGGGAACTTCGGATCAGGGAACAGGAACTCGCTTCGCTCAAAGGCAAAAGGCTTTCATGCAAAAGGCAAAAGTAGGGAACAGGGAACTTCGGATCAGGGAATAGGGAATAGGTAATGGGGAATAGGTAATGGGGAATATAAGAGTAGTCCTAAATGAGTCGTGGCAAATCAAAACATATATAAACTGTCCCGGCTTAAGTGGATAGTCGGCAATATCTCCGGTACTGGACTGGGGCTATCAATTGTCAAAAGGGCTGTAGACTTACATGGCGGCAGGATCGCGGTAGAGAGTGAAGTTGAGGTGGGCACAACCTTTAGAGTGATACTTCCTTTGAGAAGTGCTCCTTGTCCACAGCATAATTAATTTATATCATAGGATATAGAAACAGGTAATTTACACAGAAGGTATAAGTATGGCTGACATCACCAAAGAAGAGATGCGTGAAAGACTAGGCAATATCGACCAGATTCGTGATTTGTTGTTCGGGCATAAAATCCAAGAATACGATCAGCGCTTTGAAAAGTGCGAGGAGCGTCTGGAGAAGATCGAGTCGGAATTATCTGGCTTTCAGTTGGAAATGTGCGATCACCTCACTCAACTCCAGGATTCTCTCTCTACAGAAATTCGCTCAGCAGTAGATTCTCTTGAGAAAAAGCTGAAATATCTCAGCTTAACCACTAACGAAAAGACTAGCAAACTACAGCAAAAAATCGATTTGACAGATGAAAAAAATTCTCATAATATCGAATCTCTGCAGAAGACTGTTACGGATCAAACTACTTTGCTTAAAAATGAACTATCCAAAACCAGGGATAAACTGGAAGAAGATATTCAAGCTTTAAGAAATCAAGCTTTTGAGGAAATTGGAAAGGGATTGTCAAACCTCAAAGATGCCAAAGTATCTAGGGCAGATCTAGCAGAAATATTGTTTGAGCTTTGCTTGAAGATAAAAGGAACTGAGTTTGTACCTGACCTTAAAGAAGCAGCGGAAAATAAAGTAAAAACTGAACCTCGTCCATCTTGGGAACTGGAGTTTTTGCCACAAGGCTTTTCTGAGCAGGGAGGGTCGGAGAAAATAAAACTCTCTTAAATGAAATTTAAAAGGATATTTTGGCGACTCAAGGGAAGAGTTCCTGCGATCGCCTCTGTAATTTCGCTACGAACTAATGAAATCCTGTACTTAGTTCAACAAACAACTAGAACCCTTACCCCCAGCCCAGTCAAGGTGATCTGACCCCAACCAACTGATTATCAATAAGCCGGGATAATTCTCAATAAATCTTCTCAATTTCTTAGGAAAAACTGCTAACTGGAGAGGAGACACAACAAACGCTCAG
>JBFRWF010000418.1:0-13318 GCA_051439465.1 Xenococcaceae cyanobacterium
CCTTGCGCCCCTACAGCAGGATAATTCCCCAGATGTAGGGGCGCAAGGCTTGCGCCCGCTCATTAGATAACCTCTGCTTATCACCATAGATACGGGAGAGCCCTTCAGAACATATATTTGCAACTTGAAAGGGAAGCGACCGATGAAAACACCACAAATAAAACCCCATTTTCGCATCGAAGTAATTGAACCCCAACACGTCTACCTATTAGCTGAAAACGGTACCCACGCCCTCACCGGCGAACTTTACTGCCAAATTATCCCCCTCCTAGATGGCAACCATACCATTGATGACATCATCAGCAAACTAGAAGGAATGGTTGAACCAGAGCATATTTACTATGCCATCGAACGCCTAGAAGCCAGAGGCTACCTAAGTGAAACTGTCCCCTCACTCACCCCAGAAGCAGCGGCGTTCTGGAGTTTACTGAATGTAGAACCCCAAGTTGCTTACCAATGTTTACAGCAAACCCAGATTTATCTGACTTGTGTTGGTAATGTTTCCCCTCAACCTTTAATTAACTCCCTAGCAGAACTTGGCATCAAAACCCAAGAATGGGAGAACCAGCCCAGGGAATATAACTCCCATTCTCTACTGGTTGTCTTAACCGATGACTATCTGCAACAGTCACTCAGTAAAATTAACCAAATTGCTCTAGAAGCGAACCAACCCTGGCTGCTGGTGAAACCTGTAGGGGGACTCCTGTGGTTGGGTCCCATCTTTGAACCAGGGAAAACAGGCTGTTGGGATTGTCTTGCCCACCGTCTACAGGGGAATCGGGAAGTAGAAGCCTCTATCTTACGGCAGAAACAAAAATCTCACCCTAAGCCAGAGGAGATTCCCGGATGTCTGCCCCTGTCCCGTGCTGTCCTGCCCTCCACATTGAGAACAGCCCTTGACCTCACCACCACTGAAGTTGCCAAATGGATAGTTAAACAAAGTATAGAAGAAACCAGCAACTTTTCCACCCTAGAAGGGAAGATTATTACCTTTAACCAAACTCACCTCAACCTGGAAACCCACATTCTCCTCAAACGTCCCCAATGTCAAGCCTGCGGTAATCCCAAACTCCTCAGCGAACAAGGCTATCAACCTGTTCCCCTCAGCAACCGCAAAAAACATTTTACCAGCGATGGCGGACATCGCGCCCTCTCCCCCGACCAAACTGTCAAAGACTACCAACACCTAATTAGTCCCATAACCGGAGTAGTCACCGCCTTAGTCCGCATCTCCGACCCCAATAATCCCCTAGTGCATACCTACAGTGCCGTCCACAGCTTTGGTGCATCCTCCAGCCTCAAACATTTGCGCCGTTCCCTGCGTCATAAAAGTGGGGGTAAAGGAAAAACAGACCGCCAATCCAAAGCCAGTGGTTTCTGCGAAGCAGTGGAACGTTATTCTGGAGTCTTCCAAGGAGACGAACCCCGCATTCAATCTACCCTCGCCCAGTTGGGAGAACAAGCCATTAACCCCCAGCGATGTCTGCATTTTAGCCCTGCCCAGTATGAGAATAGGAAGGAATTAAACGCCAAGAGTAAAGTCGCCCATGATTGGATACCCCAACCCTTTGATGAAACTCAAACCCTTGATTGGACTCCCGTTTGGTCATTAACGGAGCAAACCCATAAATATCTGCCCACAGCTTGGTGTTATTATAGTTATCCTTTGCCCAAAGGACATAAATTTTGTAGGGCTGATTCCAATGGTAATGCGGCAGGTAATACCCTGGAAGAAGCCATTTTACAGGGTTTTATGGAATTAGTGGAACGGGATAGTGTGGGGATTTGGTGGTACAATCGCTTACCTCGTCCTGGGGTGGATTTAGCTAGCTTTGATGAACCCTATCTGTTGCAACTGCAAGATTTTTATCAACGCAACCAGCGGGAATTATGGGTGTTGGATTTAACTACCGATTTAGGAATTCCAGCATTTGTCGCCCTATCTCGCCACACAGTCGGGGAATATGAGAAAATTATCGCTGGTTACGGTGCCCATTTTGACCCCAAAATTGCTATTCTGCGGGCAGTCACGGAAGTTAATCAACTAGGGCTGGGAATTGATGAAATTGATATTACCCAAAGTGACGCAGAATGGAAAGAATGGATGATGAGTGAAACCCTGGAAAATCAGCCCTATTTAGTACCAGATTCCCAGGTTAAGCCCAAGGTATATGGAGATTATCAGCAGCGTTGGAGTGATGATATCTACGAGGATGTATTGACTTGCGTAGATATTGCCAAACAAGGAGGATATGAAACCTTGGTACTGAATCAAACTCGCCCGGATATTGATTTAAAGGTAGTTAAGGTAATTGTGCCAGAGTTACGGCATTTTTGGTCGCGGTTTGGGGCAGGAAGATTGTATGATGTACCTGTGAAAATGGGTTGGTTATCTGCACCGTTGCCAGAAGAGATGATGAATCCCACGCCAATGGTGTTTTGATAAGTAAGTTATAGTAAAAGAGACATTACTCAAATAAGAGGTTAGAACTATAGCTATGACCCAACTAGATATAACACAAGCTAAGTCCAATTTATCGAAAGTTATTGATTTAGCTATTAAAGGAGAAGAGATTGTTATTACTCAAGATGACAAACCAGTAGCCAAAATCTCACCGATCAAACACCCCTTAAAAAGAGGTAGTGCTAAAGGTAAAGTTGGGATGAGTGATGATTTTGATGAACCTCTTGAAGACTTCAAGGAATATCCCGAATGAATTCATTACTAGATACTCATGCATTCCTCTGGTTTGTTAGCGATGATCCTCGACTAAGCGACCACTTAAAAGATTTAATTGAAGATGAGAATAATGCTATTTATTTCAGTCTTGCCAGTCTTTGGGAAATGTCGATTAAGTATAACTTAGGAAAGCTAACGGTTGATACTTCCTATGAAGAATTCGTTGACTCAGAAATAATTAAAAGTAGTATAAATTTACTCAACATTGAATTAGAGCATTTTAATATTAATGCTACTCTACCTCTTCATCATAGAGATCCCTTTGACCGCCTCATTATTGCTCAATCTATGGCTGAAAATATACCTATTATAACTGTTGATTCAGCTTTTGATAAATACTCTGTAACTATAATCAAAAAGTCTGTTTGAGACAAGGGAGTTTAGGATCGGCGATCGCCACGTGAGGCTTTGGGCTTTTATGACGAGATTATCGGGCATGTAGTATAATTAATGACGCGATCGCTTGCTGGTTACCATCCTTTTCATCAACCTTACAAAAGTTAACACAGTGCTGTTTATTTATGTCCGACTACTTAGATTTCTACACAAAAAAATCACTCCAAGAACAACGACTACAATTTATCCGTGCCCACCAACAAGCCTTTGATGTTGAGCCAATCTATCCTTTACGTCTCTTTGAAGACTTTGTAACTGGAGTTGGTGGTGACTGTACCATTGAAGCCTCTTGTAAAGTAGAACTTGACAAGTTGATTGCCTCAAGATTTGTGCTGTTTTTCAAAGATAAGGCACAACACTGGGAAAAATACTTGAATCAATCACTAGCTTTTTTTCGTCAAGTTGAAAGCCGAGTTGGTGTCCGACTTGACTATTCGCTCTTACAGAAATTTTTAGGAGATCACTTTGACTTTAGTAAAATAACAGTTCTGACTGCTGGTATCGATTTAAGAAAAAATCTCGCCGACTCCAGCTTAAAAATGCACATCAGAATCGAAGACTATCCCCAAAAAAAGTTAGACAAGGCTTTATCTCTAACCAGTGACAGTGACGATCTGATTCGTCTACGCCAGTTCATCTCTGGTGTCGGCTTTGACTTTTATTTTAATAGTCGCAGTGCTATAGAATTTTACCCTGAAGTTAAAGAAGAGGATTTTTTCAAACTGGAAACTCAAAATTTGGTGTGGCGACATTTTTCTAAGTTTGTTTTAGAACCACTCGAAGTGACTAGCTTGTTTGGTTTTGGCTTATCAAAAGCAAATGCCGATCCAGTCCTCTATTACACAATAAAAGATCGGCGATTTTTATCAAATTACTTTAGGCTTAACGATATGGCACAACGGGTTCATAGTTTTTATCAACATCAAGCAATATTACCTTACATGTGGGTAGGTGTTACTCAAAAAGAGTTAGAAAAAACCAGAATAGACAGTATTAGACTATACTACTATAAAGCATTTTTGGATAAATCTGATGTTAACACTTAAACCACCATCAATTCTCCCTACTCCCTGTAACGCACTTCTCCCAATGTCACTGACGTGCGATCACTCACATCAATGGTAAACCGAAACACCCTTTTAGCTTAGGTGGCGCTGCCGGAGGCACTCGCTATGTCAGCCCAGCCCTTGCTGTGCCGTTGTTTGGCATTTTGTAAGCACGGTTAAATTTAAAAATCTGTTCGGTTTTTTATGATCGCTGCCAAAAAGCTTTTTGCAGTAACTGTTCCTTATTCCCTGTTATCACTTTAGCATAATAAGTCCTGAAGAGCCGATAATGACGGGCATGAAGTATAATTATCCTCAGTAGGTCTATGAGAATGGTAACCTATATGCTATTCTTTAATTACCACCAATTACCACCCCCGACAAGAGGAGATGGGACAAAATGGACTTCTTGAACTTACAACCCAAGCAAAAAGCACCTGTTGTTCGCCCAACAACAATCACTCCACCCCAACTATCGGAGGAGCAATTGACTGCTGGCATAGAGCAAAGCTACAGCTCGGTTGGTGCCGCAGCCAGCCCTTGCCACGCGGGATATACCACTCAAGTAAGTACTAGTATGTCCTTCGACGGCGATGACGGCGAGTAACGTCCTCATCATATCACCGATCATTCAAAAAGGTCAAAACTCTTTTGCCACTTCCCATGGCGCACGATTCGCCTCGAAAAATTGACCTACAATCGTTGCTACCAACTCGGTTTCGATTACCTGGCACGGCGGGGGTTTACGGTCACTTCGTTGCTTCGATGCATCAAGAGTGCGACGGGAACGAGAAAAATTCACCCCAGCAAGGATTTTGCTGCCCCAGTGGCATTTGCGGGGTGTTTTAGTTTTGGGTTTGTATTTGTTGCAAAAACCTTTATACTTCTTGGCACATTCTTCCAGGCTATTACCCAGTTGCAAGAAAGCCGGATGCCATTGTGTCAAACCATCATCGGTTAAACGCTCATAGCTGCCATAGTTACTGAAATCATAGAAGAAACTATGGCGGATCTTGGCTGCTTTGGGATTGCCGTGAATGTAGCGCAAAGTATTTAAAGCCCTATGGAAATCCTCTGGGGGAAAACCATCAGCATAGTAACGTTTTTCCCAAAAATGCCCCGTGCGATTCAACATCCGATTAAACAGCATCGCCGTGTACCAGTTGAGGAAGTGCATGATTTTAGCTAAATCTTCACCAGGGGCAGGTTCGATGAGATAATGAACATGGTTGGACATGATACACAGGGCGTAGAGTTTAAACTTGTGTTTGTCTAGTGCCTTCCTAATCGCATAGAGAAACACCTCCCGGCATTCTCGGCGAGACAGTTTAAATTCGCGATTGTTGCAACGGGTGGTTATATGGTAAGAGTATCCAGTTTTGAAATTGCGGGGTTTTCTAGGCATTTGGTAATTAGTACTTTTGACTTTTGTACGGGCGCAAGCCTTGCGCCCCGATTAGATTTTTGGCTTGGAGCAAAGCGAAATGATTCAAATAGCACCAAAACCAATCACCTTTGAAAAGTTTCTGGAATGGTATCCAGATCAGGGAAGATACGAACTAATTGATGGGAAAGTTGTCTCAATGCAGCCCACAGGAAAGCATGAAGAGATTACCGAATTTCTTTCTAGACAACTAATTCTCGAAGCTGCAAAACAGAAACTTACTCACCGTTTCCCTAAACAAGCCTTAGTTAAAGCGCCTAGTTGGGAAACAGGTTATCTCCCAGATATTATCTTAGTCGATTGTGATGCCTTATCATCGGAACCTTTGTGGCAAAAAGCGGCAACCATAACCAAAGGACAATCTATTCCCGTTAAAAGCTTAAGCGGTTATTACGACTTTTTACTTTTTACTTTTTACTAGAACAGTGTTCACCCTTTCCTTCAAACCAGAAACCACCTTAATTCGAGAAGATGACAACCTCATCTTGCAATCCCCCCTCAGCACTTCTGCCAAAAAGCCACCAGAAACTCGTACTTTTTTCTTCCCTCACCCCCAACCTGGTTTACAAGCTGCCTTAAATCACCTCAAACAAGGCACAAAAACCCTGACTCAACTTCAACAGTTAGAAAGGGAAAAAGATGGCCTTGAAGGAGGGCAAGAATTTAATATTTACCTGCAAAAATTAATTGATGCAGGCTGGATTTGCCACTCCGTTTTTCCCCTAGCCACGGCCATTCCCTTAGTCGGAGAAGATTATCCCTTTGATTGTCCAGAAATCGATTGGCAACAAGCCACATTTACCCTTTCTCGTTTTGCCTATTTACATCAACTTGACGGAGAAATGGTATTGGAATCGCCCTGCTCTAAATCCAAAATTATCTTACAAGATTGGCGAGGAGCAGCCCTAATTGCCAAGTTAATTCAGCCCCAAACTTGCACCAGCTTGAGGGCAGAAATTCCGGAAATCACAGCCGAAATTGCCCAACAGTTTCTTAGTCTGTTGTTAGCTACTCAAATGTTATCAAACCCTGAGGGTCAGTCAAAAGTAGAATTAGAGGAAGAAAAGCCTCCTTTGATGTACTGGGAATTTCACGATTTCCTTTTTCACAGTCGCAGCCGTATTGGTAGACACGACAAGCCCACTGGGGGAACCATGCGTTTTCACGGTCAAACCGAACCCCTACCAACAGTCAAACCGCCTATGAGTAAAGAGGTGGTACAATTATTTAAACCCAACCTAAATCATTTAGCCACTATTGATATTCCTTTAACCCAAGCCTTGGAGTTGCGACAGTCAATTCGAGAATATGACGTGCAACCGATGACAGCTCAACAATTGGGTAAATTACTTTACTGTTGCGCCAGGGTTAAGCGCATCGAAACTATTGACATAGAGGAATTCGGCGAAATTGAGTTGAACTACCGCCCCTATCCTTCCGGGGGTGCCATCTATGAGTTAGAAATTTATCCAGTAGTTAACCGTTGTCAGGGACTAAATGAGGGAGTATATCAGTATTTACCTTTAGAACATCAATTATGCCGCATTTCTGGATATACTCCGTCAGTGGAAAAACTAATCAAAGATGCTTTTCAGAATAGTGGAGAACAAGACATACCTCAAATTCTACTAGTCATTACCGCTCGATTTGGGAGACTATTTTGGAAATATCAATCCCTCGCCTATGCCGTAATTTTGAAACATGTGGGTGTACTCTATCAAACCTTCTATTTAGTCGCCACAGGCATGAATTTAGCCCCCTGTGCCTTGGGAACGGGCAATTCTGACTTATTTGCCAAAATAACGGGACTCGACTATTATGAGGAATCCTCGGTGGGGGAGTTTATGCTAGGCTCGGTGAGGCAGCAGCGCTGACACTCCCCGAAATAGAATGATACTGTTGGCGAAAGTAATCTTCGCCGAAATTAATTGTGCTACAACAACGATAAATCTTTACTCTGGCGATTAGTAATACTCTATGTAAGATTCTTTGTAGCACATTCGCCAACAGTATCTGGAGTCAAAACCCAACAAACCAACCCCTCGATCTGTTACCTTGAATTATAAAAATGTCAAATGATTTACTGATTAACGGAAAACAAAAATGACAATCAATACTTCCCTAGAGGAAAGACTTTCAGCAGTAGAAGAGGCGATCACGCAGTTACAGAAACAAGTTGCGACTCCTCAGCCGACGAATTGGCTACAACAAATTACAGGCTCTTTTAAAGATGAACCTGCATTTGAGGAGGTGCTGGCTTATGGACGAGCAATTCGTCAAGGAGATGAATCTATCCTCGAAGTCGAAGATGAACCATGAAATATTTGTTGGATACAGATCATCTCAGCATTCTTCAACGACAAACAGGAAAGGATTACGATAATCTTAAGACACGCATGGCTTTCTATCCAGTGTCGGATTTTGCCGTATCAATAGTGACATTTCATGAGCAAATGCTAGGCTGTCACGCTTATATTAATCGTGCTCGTAACACCAATGATCTCGTAAAAGGGTATGAAATGATGGTACGACTCGTCAGCGACTTCAAGGTATTACCCCTTGTATCGTTTGATGCAGGTGCTGCTTTGAAATTTAATCAATTACAATCCCAACGAATTCAACTAGCGAAGATGGATGCGCGAATTGCTGCTATTGCGCTATTTCGTGAATTGGTTTTGTTAACTCGTAATCATCAAGATTTTGGTAAAGTAGCAGGATTATTGCTCGAAGATTGGACAGTTTAAAATGGATTTTTCTTCTCAAATGGATTTGTTGTCTTTGATTATATTATGAGTGCGATCGCCGCTCTTGTAGGGTGCGTTAGTAGGGTGCGTTAGCGACAGCGTAACGCACCAACCCAACCCAAAAAGAACTGATCGCTCTTTTGGTTGGAAATTGTCGAGCTTGTTAATACTAATAGTAACAATAACCATCCTTATCTTTGGCCTTGGTGCGTTACGGCTTGAAATATTCCCAGCTCATCTCAAGTATCCCAAGGAAAAAACCTAACGCACCCAACGAAAATTTCATCCCACCACCGTCTATTGTTAAACCCCTACAAAAACAACATTGTAGGGGTTTAACACTGTTAAACCCTAAAAACCGTTAAACCCCAAATTGCTAATGCACGAAATAAGATGTGTCAGTGCGATCGCTGAGTTTGTAGGATGCGTTAATCAAATGTAACGCACCAGGGTGAAGCCCAGAGGAGGTGCGTTACGCTTACGCCCTTCACACCCTACTACTAAAGTTAATGCGATCGCCGCTCTTGTAGGTTGGGTTAACGTAAGGAAACGAAACCTAACAAACCAACCCATATTCTCAAAAGACATTGCACCTCTTTTGTGTGCATTTGCGGATAACTTAATTATGCAATCACCAAGTATTACTAACTCCTTAGACGCTTTTCTCCAACAACCCAATATAGAAGCTTCCCCTGCTTGGGAATTCATCCAAGGACAACCGAAGCAAAAGCCTATGCCAACCCTATTTCATTCTCGCCTCCAGCGCAACCTCGTAAACGCCATCAACAATCAAACCCAAGCATACGAAGCTATTCAAGAACTCCGGTGCATCATTCCCCCCTTATCCCCCGTACCAGACATTGTCGTTGTTAAAAGCGATCGCCTCTGCGATGAAGATGGCCCTCTGCAAGGTTCACCAGACTGGTTAATAGAAATCCGTTCCCCTGACCAAAGCACATTAGACCTACAGAACAAAATTCTGCACTGCTTGAGCAACGGGACTCAGCTTGCTTGGCTAATCGATATTCAGCGACAGCAAATCTGGGTTTGGGAAAACCAAGAACTACCACTGGTGTTTGCTGGAACTGACATACTTCCTACCCTTGACAATATCTCAGGCTTTACAGTGGAAGCGATCATCGCAATGACTCGACAGCGATAACTTAGTGCGATTACTTGTTCTTATAGTGCGATCGCTAATTCAAGAGTGCGATCGCTGATCTTGTTGGTTGGGTTGAGGGAACGAAACGAACTTGCACCGGAAAAGCAACAAAAAGTTTTGGAGTTTGTTGAACTATCTTTTATGTGAGTCAGAAACAACACCCCCCGAATCTGATTTTGTGCCACAAACACCCAAAGCCAAGAAATTATGGGAAATCCGACAACGAGCGATCGCTAGTGGCTTGCGACTGCTCAACGAAGACGAAATTGAAGTTGAACTGGCTACACGGCGAGGTGGATTCGTGAGTCGTAAAAAGACTTACCTAGACTCTGGTGTACTCACGGTTTAGCTGCGATGGATGCTATTCATGTGGCGGCTGCCCTGCAAATTCAAGCCGATCAACTGATTACCACTGAAAAGCTAACCAAACCAATGCACCGAGTAAAGTTAATTCAGATTATTTGCCTATAATACGATCGCTTATCTTGTAGTGCGATCGCCAATGAATCATCTAAATTTTTACATTTCTTGCCATTCCCGAGCATCGACAAATGAAAGATAGAGCGATCGCCCTTTCAGTTTAGCGATCGCCCTCTTGATTCTAATTAGCTGTAGTCGGGGTTTTTTCTCATCCCACCACCGCCTGATATCAAATCCGGTTGAATAACCATACTTTATGGTTAGGGAAGCAGGGAGCTCCGGAGCTGGGAGCAGGGAGAAAAATATTTTGACAAGGAGATTTTAAGTGTGGGCAATTATCCGGATTTGATATGAGGTGCCACACCTCCGAATTAAAATGATGATGGGCGCGTTTTTCACACATCCATTGATATGCGGCATCAATTAAATTATCCGAAGCAATTAGTTCAATTAAAATTCTGTTATTGTATCATCTCCGGCGATCGCACCAAGGATAAGAACCATCAGCTTGCCAGCCGAGATCGCCGTATGGACACCGTCTGTACAGGTGCGATCTGCTTGCGTGCCGGCTTCGCTCCCGCCGCTCTTTAGGTTGGGGGGAGTGCGATCGCTGAATCTAGATTTGGTTGAGGAGGGAAACCCAACAAATCAATCATTCTGGTTGAGGAGGGAAACCCAACAAATCAATCATTCTGTGATCATTATGAGATATTTTTGGGGAATTATGGGATTGGGTGTTGGTTTACAATATTGCATAACATTAATCGCGTTGAATGTCGAACCTTTAAGCAACCGACAATAGCACCAATCAAACAACAGCATAGTCAGTATATTGCCGCATTTCAGGAGCTTGAAATCCCAGGACAATATCTTCTTTGCTAACTCCCCTTTCTACAAGCTCTTGAGCCACTCTCATTTCCGTCATATTCTGCTCAACCCAAACCTTTCCCCCCTTAATATCCAAATGTAAAACACAACCATAGACCCGCCGATGACCATCCCAGCCCACATTCATAACCTGGTAATGATCTTGCTTCGTATCAAAAACTGTATAGCAATCAATCAGCCCATTCGCAATAGGAATAGCCGCATAATCTGTCAGCAGCGACTGAATAATCAGACGATAAGAATCTAGTATATCCATTGCACAATTACCTCCTTGGTTGGCTCATAAATAATAAGTTTAATCTCATATCTCTCCAATGAGATTTGCGAAAACTCTCTCTTGAAAAACGATTCATAGACAATCATCGGCACAGCCATGTAAAGAATACGAGTTGGATCACTTATTTCTAAAGCCAGCCGATAATTTAAAAACTGTCCAAGCGCAGCATGATAATCCGTCAATGGTGAATCACTTACGAACGTTTTGATCTCAACCGCAATTTTTTCTTGACCTCGCTCTGCCGCTAATAATTGCTCCGCACCTAAATCAATCTCAAACTTTGTACCACCCACATCAAGGCGCAATGGATCATCCGTTATCTTCCACTGCTCCTTCTCTAGAGCAATCCGAACCACAGCATGAAATTTGTCTTTAGCTGCCATCGCTATTCTTACTTTATCTTTACTACTAATTATAGAACAATCAAAATCCGGGCTCAAGAAAGGCGATCTGGCGATCGCACCAATGAAAAGAACCATCAGCTTGCCAGCAGCGATCGCGATCTTGTTTGGTGCGTATGTGCGATCGCGACCCTGTTAGCGAAATAAGTTTAACCTTTGAAAGTAGCCCAGGCGTCTCGCCTGGGGAGAAAGTATTGCGTAGGGTTGTCCAAAAATTAATTGGCAACAAGCCACATTTACCCAGGGTAAGAGCATCTCAATCACGCTTGACAAAAGGAATTCAGAACGGCAATCATATAGTCATTATCCATGGCCGCTCGCTTACTTTTTTGTCGCAGACTACGCTGGTAAGTTAATTCTTGGTTAAGGGCGTTAAGTGCTATTCGTCTGAGTCCAGCAAAATTACGAGGGCTATGGAAAGAGCGAATGCGACATTGATCTTCATTAAAAGTAACATCTAAAGTCCAATGGACTTGATTTTCAATACCCCAGTGTTTACGAATAGCGTTACCTAAAATTTGAGCATCCGCAGTTAGAGAAGTAAGATAAAATTGTACTTCATAAGTAGTTTTATTCCAAAGGTGGCGGACTCTTTTAACCATGACGATACTTTTAAGTCCCGACCATTGCTGCTGTTGGTAAAGCCCCCCAAAAGCTTCTACTGGGACTGCCCAAACTTGACGCTTTTCCAGGCGATGATGACCTTTTTCTATGCGCTGGTCATAACTAACTTCAAGGCCCTCAAAGTTATGAGCTTGAGCCAGATTAAACCAGTCCTTTACCTGAGAGTAAAGGGTGGGATGATTGCGTTTAAGTGTCAGCACATAATCAGCTTTTTTTTGTTGGAGCTGTCTGACAATCTCTGTTTGAGTTCCCATAGCATCAATAGTGACAATCGCTCCTTTGATGTCTAATAACTCTAATAGTGCTGGAATGGCTGTAATCTCATTAGACTTATCTTCTACTTTGACTTGTCCTAAAACCAACCGTTGTTCAGAAGCCCAAGCTGTTACTAAATGTAAGGCTTTTATTCCTTGATTACGATCATAAGAACCTCTGAGACTTTTCCCGTCTATAGGGACAATTTCTTTTTCAAGAGAACCCATCAGCTGTTGAAGCCATTTAGCTAAAACTTGTTCTAAAGCTTTGGGATTGAGTCGTTCAAACAATCGACGAAAAGTATCATCGCTTGGTATACCATGAGGTAATTCTAAAAATTCCTCTAACCATTCTTGCTTACTGATACCATAATTTTCCATATCTTCCCACCCCTGTGCGCCTGCTATAACAGCTAAAATAGCAATCACTAAAATATCTTTTAATAAGTGTTTTTTTGTTCGGGGCACTCTCGGGTCGGGAATATCCTGGACATAATTTAATAAATTAGATTGAATTTCGTTGATTGGGGTTAACTGTGGTCTTTTTGTCAGTAGATATTCTTTTTCTGATTTTAATACAGGTGCAAAACCTTTTGCCATGAACTCTTCCCCCGTAAGATCTCAATTTACTATGTTCAGATATTGACTGAATTATATAGCGATCGGATTTGATTCATGAACAAGAGTGCGGGCTCGCTACGCGAGTGCGGTAGGCAGCGCACTCCAAGAATGCGATCGCACTCCAAGAGTGCGCACTGCCCTTTGGCGGCTCTGCTTCGCAGAGCGCTAATTGAAAACAATAGACATCTCCAGGAATTGCGAAGCAATTCCATCACTAGGTTTGAGATGCTTGCAATAATTCACAAATGCGATCGCTTTAAACGAAATAATAAGGCTTTGGCATATTTGTCAACACTAAATT
>JBFRWF010000419.1:0-16886 GCA_051439465.1 Xenococcaceae cyanobacterium
TCTAAGTCTGAACTAGATAATGAGGTAAAGCAAAAGTTTTATTGGGAACCACTACCCTCACCTTTGCTGTCAGATGAGCCGCCAATTTATAGAGCAGACATATACAGGTTATCGCTTTGAAGTGCCAAGTTATTTTAAGCGACCTGTTTTTTCGCTGGATCTCCTGTATCTATGGTGATAAGCAGAGGTTATCTAATGAGCGGGCGCAAGCCTTGCGCCCCTACAGCAGGATAATATCATGTTCGATAAATTAGTTATAAAAAAGTAGGTTGGTTTGAACGAGAGTGAAACCCAACATAAGTGATATGGGTGTTGGGTTAGGCTTCGCCGCTCTTCGAGTAGGCTAGTCTTCGACGCGCTCCGCGATCGCCGCTCTTCGAGAACGTTGCCTCAACCCAACCTACACAAATGTCTTTTTTTATAAGTGATTATCCGAACTTGATATAATTCCCCAAATGTAGGGGCGCAAGGCTTGCGCCCAAAATGTAATATAAACTGTTCCCTACTGCCCTCAAAAAAGGGGTAGTTAACCCAGATTTGGTATTAGACAGTGCGTTACCATATAAATAATAACAAATTAGATATCCTGTTGATATCCCATACCCTAGAAGGAGCAAAATTTAATGGGACGAAAAGCGAAACTCAAAAAAATTAGACGAGAGGCTATTGCACAGTCAGGAGCATCATCCCAGTCTCAGAATCAGACAGATTCAGATCCGAACAAATTTGTCCAGCAGCTAGAAAGACAAGGCTACCAACTTGGACAGATTGAGCGTTCCCCTGAACTGCCTGAGCAAAGAAGAAAGCCACAGGTTTAATCTACATCTTTTTCAAGAGCGGCATGAACTGCTAACCAGATACAGGGAGGGGAAGAGCTAGTGTATTCAACACGGTGCTTTTGATGGGCTTTAATTAAAACATAATCTCCTGTCTTGAGTTTAATCCTAGAACCGTCAGCATAGGCTAGCTCTGCTTCACCTTGCAAGAGAATCACCCATTCAGAGCGTTCTTGATCATACCACTTTCCTGGTGGTGTGGTTTGTCCAGTGGAAACGATCCGCTCAATTAGTACACTTTCACTAGATACCAAAGGCTCAAATAATTCTTCCTTGGGCAGTTCAGGTGGTAAGTTGAAAATATTTGCCATGTTAATAGTAACAAGAAAGTTCCCCACAGACATGTACCGAGGAATAAGATCGGCATAGCCATCCCATCTGTTATGGATGTAAGAATGATAGAACAAGGATGACACGGATCAACGGATTACCACGGATTTTTATTTCTTTGTGAGATTTTTATTTTCGAGAGGGGAAAGTGGAATCAGCAACACCTGAAATCAAACAGAGAGTTGAGCAACTGCGGCAAAAACTGCAAGAGGCAGGTTATGCTTACTATGTCCTCGATCATCCCATTATGAGGGACGCAGTTTATGACCAACTGTATCGGGAACTGCAAGACTTAGAAACCCAGTATCCTGAATTAATCACAGCCGACAGTCCTACCCAGCGCGTGGGCGATCGACCAGCATCTCAGTTTACTTCAGTACGACACAACATTCCCCTCTATAGCCTGGAAAATGCTTTTAACCTGGAAGAGTTGGCCAAATGGCAGGAGCGCTGGCAACGCCAAGCACCAGATGTTGAAGCTTTTAAATATGTCTGTGAGTTGAAGATTGATGGTTCCGCACTGGCTTTAACCTATGAAAATGGTATCTTAGTGCGGGGTGTAACGCGGGGGGACGGCACTACGGGAGAGGATATTACTCAGAATGTGCGCACAATTCGCCCTATCCCCTTGCGGTTAAATCTGGAAACGCCGCCACCAGTGGTAGAGGTGCGGGGAGAAGCATTTTTACCTCTGGATGTATTTGACAGTATTAATCAGGAAAGGAAACAAGGGGGAGAATCCCTATTTGCCAATCCCCGGAATGCAGCAGCAGGGACTCTGCGACAATTAGATCCGAGGGTTGTAGATAAGCGGCGATTGAATTTCTTTGCCTATACCTTACATATTCCAGATCGGGGTGAAATATTACCCATTCCCCATTCCCAATGGGAATCCCTAGAATCACTGCAACAGATGGGATTTTCAGTGAATCCAAATCGAAAACTTTGTCAGTCTTTGCAAGAAGTGGAGAAATATTTCCAATACTGGGAAGCTGAGCGACAGAATTTATCCTACATGACAGATGGGGTGGTGGTGAAGCTGAATGACTACAGCTTACAAGAAAAGCTAGGATTTACCCAAAAGTTTCCCCGCTGGGCGATCGCTCTCAAATATCCCGCTGAAGAAGCCCCTACAATTGTTGAGGATATTAAGGTTAATGTAGGACGTACAGGAGCAGTAACACCAATGGCTCTTATGAAGCCTGTTCATCTAGCAGGGACAATAGTACAAAGAGCCACCTTACATAATAGCGATCGCATTGCCGAATTAGATATCCGCGTTGGCGATACTGTGATTATACGTAAAGCCGGAGAAATCATCCCAGAAATTGTCCGGGTATTGCCAGAATTGCGTCCCCCAAACACTCCACCCTTCCAAATGCCTACCCATTGTCCAGAATGTAATTCTACTTTGGTACGTCCCCAAGGTGAGGCGGTGACGCGCTGCGTGAATAGTTCTTGTCCTGCCATTTTGCGCGGTAGCTTGGTTCACTGGACTTCCCGCGATGCTTTGGATATCAGGGGTTTGGGAGAAAAGATTGCAGAACTGCTACAAAAAAACGGCTTAGTTAAATCAATTGCAGATATTTATGATTTAACTAGGGAACAAATAGCCTCCTTAGAACGGATGGGAACTAAATCAGCAGATAAGTTGGTTCAGGCGATCGCCCATTCCAAAACCCAACCTTGGGATAGGGTACTCTACGGTTTAGGCATCCGTTACGTTGGCAACGTTAATGCCAAGTTATTAGCAGAGAATTTTCCCACAGTTGAGCAGTTATCCCAAGCTTCTGTAGAATCTCTCGAAGCAGTCTACGGCATTGGCTCCGAAATTGCCCAATCTGTCTTCCAGTGGTTCAAAATCCCAGCTAATCAAGATCTTGTTCAGCGTTTGCAAGCAGCTGGTTTACACTTTGAAACCTCATCCTCCCCCAAAGGCGATGAATCGAGTCAACAAAGTGCCACTTCAGGTAAAACCTTTGTTATTACCGGAACCCTGCCAACTCTGAAGCGAAATGAAGCAAAGGAGTTGATTGAAAAAGCAGGTGGGAAGGTGACAAGTTCAGTTAGTGCTAAAACTGATTACCTAGTGGTTGGAGAAAATGCAGGTTCTAAATTAGAGAAGGCACAAAAGTTGGGAATTACTCAACTCAGTGAAGAACAACTAAAGCGACTAACCCGGCGATTAGATTAACCATAAAATTTGGCTCTACCGAACCTAGTATGCTAAATTGATGCTTGAAAAAGGGAACAAGAAACTACTTGGCGATCATACTGCGGAATGTTTCAATGAGACGCTTCCAATAGGATTTCTTCTATGTTGCTTGGCAACTTAATCGGATAGAAACGGCTTGATGAAAAGGCATAATCTTCCCCGCTTTCATCGACAACACGGATGAGTCCATGGACCTCTGCTTCCTTGTCGGGGATAAAGCGGTACAACTTTCCAACTTCAAGAGAAGCCTGATATCCTTCATTGTTCAGACAGACTACAAAATTCGCTGTGGGGGGAATCTGCTCTTTTTCCATCGCTAATCTAAGAAGGGAAACTTGAGTTTAAATTCTTTCTTACCTATGCCATGAGCTTCATACCAATGGACTTCAGCCAGACGTATTTCACCATCAGGTAATCTTACATTAGCAATTCCCTTTAACTTCCGCCATTTACCTTTACCATACTTGTCCCTTGAGATTGTGGATTCCAAAGGATTTTAACTAGCGATCGCACTCTTTAACTCTGTAGGGTGAGCAGTTCAGAATAAGTTTACTCTGCTTGCCTGTCAGATATTGGAACTGCCCACCCTACAAAACTGCTACAAAACTGCGAAGTGCGATCACTTTGTCAAACTGACAAATATCTAGATATCTAGATCGGTGAGATTTAGACGAGGTCCATGAGTTTCAATGAATTCCCGCCTCGGTGCCACGCGATCGCCCATCAACACCGTAAAGATGCGATCGGCTTCGGCGGCATCTTCAATCTCCACACGCTTGAAAGTCCGGGTTTCTGGGTTCATGGTGGTTTCCCAGAGTTGAGTGGGCATCATTTCCCCCAAACCTTTGAACCGCTGGATGGTGTAGTTGGCATTGGCAGGAAACTGGCTCAGGCGCTGTTGTAGTTCGCGATCGCTGTAGCAATAATAATGATTGCGACCCCGTTCTACCTTGTATAGTGGTGGGCAAGCAATATAGATGTAACCCCGATCCACTAATTCCCTTTGATAGCGATAGAAGAAGGTTAGCAACAAAGTACGGATGTGCGCGCCATCAACATCTGCATCTGTATTGTGAAGTGCTACACCCCCTGTACCAGCAACAAAGTTTTCGTAATTTTCAACTGAGAAATCATAAACGTAATCACCAACCAGTTCAATTTCCTCATTAGAAACTACTGGCAAACCGATTAAATCATCACTAATTGGCACATATTGTCGGGTATTGCGCTTTGGACGTGCCAGATATTGTTCTAAATGGGATGCAAGGTGATGACGCTGCCAGATTAGCCGACATTTTTCAAGTTCCTCCTTACTGCTGATATGAATATAGTAGGCAAGATGACTTGTTTGAACGGGCGCTTCTGGGGGGTTACGATGCTTACTTTTGCGAACGCCAGCTATTATGCCTAGTTGTCCTAAGAGATAGAGTAGACTATCTTTGAGAGTGGGAGAGACTGTTCCAAATACTATGCTGTTTTTCGTAGCTGAATCATTCCCCAGGAAATAGCCTTCCAGAAAAGCAAATTGCAATTCTTCAGGCAAACTAAAGACAATATCCGGTAACTTCTTCTCATGCCCCCATCCAGTTACTCCCCAAGCTTTCAACAGTCGCGCTGCTGCAACGCTATGGAAATACAGTTTAATGCCTGGATCCCTTGGGTCATCATAGCAGCGTGGAGTCTCCCCAAATACCTTCTCAATAGCAGCAATCAGTTCTGGGATAAAAGGCTCATCTTTCTTATCCAAGCTGAGGCTAACCTGATGCTTACTTAGCGTTCCCTCAGCAACATACCAACCCACGAACCACATTAACTCGCGAGTAATCGGCAGATAACGGTTAAACGCCTGATTCGTATATGCCTGTGGTACAATTTTGACATCCTCGCCAAGCTGTGCTAACTCGCTAGGCGTGAAATACTCAAATGCTTTGTAATTACTAACCTCACCCCAACGGGCATTCTTACTCGTATCATCCTGGGCAAGTAATTCATCAATTTTCGATGGCAGCGTCTCATAGACAATATTGTCGTTACCGCCGATCGCATCTAGATAGCTGAGGAAGTGAGGCAAAGTAGGTCGATTAATACCCCTTTCCCAATGACTAATAGTAATCGGCTGCTTCACGCCGCAGAATGCTGCAACCTTCTTCTGACTGACTCCCACAGCTTGACGCTGGACAACTAACTGCTGCCATCCCTCTTCATCTAGTTTAACCCGTGGCTCACTCAATAACTCAGGTCGTTCTACCTTAGCCAAGACACGCTGACTGGCGACACGCTGCACATCTTCACCTTGCAGATACAGAGATTCAGTCAATCCCGCCTGATAGAAAGTCTTCAACAAATCAATCCTTGTAGGACTTTCCGAGGGACGGGGTAAACGGCGACTTGCCACCAACAAATCGCCCGGACGGACTTCATTCCCTTTCTTAAGGCGCACCTCCCCATCTTCATAAACAAAGACGCTATGAGAAGAAGTCACCTTAACTGAGCGATTGTAGCCCGTGGTTATTTTGTACATCGGCTCCTCATGACCATGACGAATTACGGCTTTGAGGGGGCAGAAACGGGTAGCATGGGTAACAGGGTCAAAGGAGATGACTTGGTAGCGTTCAGTGGTACGCCGCCCTTCGATGCAATCATCGATAAACTTGCCAATCTCCACAAATTCAGTTTTCCCGGTATCATCCATTACCAGGGTTGGCTCATCTCCAGCAACGCTCATAATTACGATGCGGTGGTAGCGTAGCTGTGCAGGGTCAAATTCTTCCCCTTTAATCCCCAATCCCAGAGCAGTAATCAAAGACTGAATCTCATTATTCTTGTAGATTTTGGCATCGTCAGTTTTCTCAATGTTGAGGATTTTACCTCGCAGGGGCAGAATCGCTTGAAAACGCCTGTCTCGCCCTTGCTTAGCACTGTTGTGGACAAATACACCACAAGCTAGTGCAAAGTTATGAGTATTTGGAACTTCGATATCGTACACATCCACCTGTTCTTTTAGACGTTGGATGCCCATCAGGGAATTGCACAGAAATGGAGGGGCTGGTTGTGTAGGGTCCCGTTCTATCTGCGAGGAAAGCTGATCGGTTGAGGTGAACCCCAAACTTTCCCTTACTTGATTCAGAGTTGACCCTGAATACATACCCATTTCAGCATACATCGCTAATAAACCTTGATTTACCTGGTTTTCGCCAAAGCGATGCTTGGTCATCAAGACATCAGCTGGTGCTAACCACATAGCTGGTCTATAGCTGCCATCCCGCAGCATGAAGGGGTGATCTGACGTGCAGATAATGGTTTCGCCATTATCTAATGTCAGCTTGACAACTTCGGCATTTGCCTTAGTCATCCGGGCATTAATAATGCGTTCTATCCCAATCTTCCCGTCATCGCGAATAGTATAGCAAAAATTCTCTTTCCCCATCGCCTGTTCAGCGACAATTTCTTTGAAGCTCAGAAAACGTCCATCAGCCAGTGCAACCAGGGTATCTCCATGAAAACAACCTCCCGCACTATCCCCTTCCACCAGGAAGACTTCGGATTCTGAGGGGTCTCTGGAACTACAATCAGCCAATTTTCCAGGTAAAAGAGAAGATTCCAGCACCGACTTGCGACGCACCAATTCCCGGGCGCGACGGGCGGCTTCTGCGGCTTTGAAGGCTTGGACTGCTTTTTCAATAATCGTGTCTGCTACCTGGGGGTTAAACTCCAAATACTCATTCAATACCTCACCCACCAGGGAATCCACAATTCCCCGCACTTCTGTATTGCCCAGTTTGGTTTTGGTTTGACCTTCAAATTCAGGATCGGGGACTTTAACGGAAATTACTCCAGTCAAACCTTCCCGGACATTCTCACCACCGAGGTTAGAGTCATTCTCTTTCAGTTTATTGCGCTTGCGACCAACAGTATTCATTGTCCGCGTCAAGACGGTTTTCAATCCTTCCAGGTGAGTACCACCGTCAATGGTGCGGATATTGTTGGCAAATCCTAAAAGATTATCGCTGTAAGCATCAATGCACCACTGCAAAGCAACTTCCACTTGCACTCCATTCCGCTCTCCCTCGACGTAGATAATCTCTTGGTGCAGGGGTTGCTTTTCACGAGTCATGTAGGCGACATATTCCCGGATTCCACCTTCGTAGCAATAGGTTTCTACCCGGGGTTCTGACTCTCGCTTGTCGGTGAAGGTGATTTTTACACTAGCGTTGAGGTATGCCAGTTCTCGCAAGCGTCCTGCCAGGGTGTTATAGTCAAACTCAATGCCATCGGTAAAGATTTGCGTATCTGGCATGAAGGATACAGATGTGCCTGTCCGATTCTGTTTGTCCCGTTTGGTTTCTAGTTTTGTGACGGGAATTCCCCTTTCATAACGCTGGGTGTGGACTTTCTTCTCCCGCCAAACGTTCACGTCTACCCATTCAGATAGGGCGTTAACGACGGAAATTCCTACCCCGTGCAGTCCTCCAGAAACTTTGTAGCCGCCGCCGCCAAACTTGCCTCCGGCGTGTAATACTGTCATTACGGTTTCTAGGGCTGATTTGCCCGTGGTGGGGTGGGTGTCGGTGGGAACTCCGCGCCCGTCGTCTATGACGGTGACGGAACCATTGGCATTGATGTCAATTTCTATGTGAGTGCAATAGCCAGCCAGAGCCTCATCAATAGAATTGTCCACCACCTCGTATACTAGATGATGGAGTCCTCTTGGGCCTGTTGAGCCGATGTACATTCCCGGACGTTTCCGCACTGGCTCAAGACCTTCGAGAACTTGAATCTGATCGGCACTGTAACTGCTAGTCTTCGGCTTCTCTTGCCGATCGGCTCCGTAACTGCTAGTCATGTAAATTCTCCAAGAATGGCTTGGAGCCTTACTTCGGCTCCTCTATGGCAAAATCTTCATAAATTCTAACACAAAAGGGTTAAAGAGGACTACAGAGCAGTTTCAAGATAAATTTATTAGGGGCTGTATCCAGTAAAAATCCTGATGCTGATTGTGATTTGTGGGGCTACTGCTACTGGTAAATCTGGGTTGGGTTTGGCGTTAGCTCAGCGTCTGGATTCAGTAATTATCAGCGCTGATTCTCGTCAAGTTTATCGGGAGTTTGACATTGGCACTGCTAAGCCTTCCCTTGGGCAACAACAGCTGGTGCCACACTACTTGATTGATATCTGTGAGCCTACTGAAACTTTAACTCTGGCACAATATCAGGAGCAAGCACAAGCTTTAATTGCCTCTCCCCCTCTCCCCCTCTCCCCCTCTCCCCCTCTCTTAGTCGGGGGTACGGGTTTATATATTAAATCAATTGTGCGGGGGTTGAAGATTCCCAGGGTGTCACCGCAGCCAGAGTTGCGATCGCAGCTTCAATCTCTGGGTCAATCTCAATTATACGCCTTTTTATCACAAGTTGATCCCATTGCTGTTCACAAGATTCATCCTCGCGATCGAGTGCGAACTTTAAGGGCTTTAGAAGTATTTTATGTCACTGGATGCCCAATTTCCCAACAGCAAGGCGAGAATCCTCCCAATTATCCTATCTTTCAAATTGGCTTAGATTGCGATGGGGAAGCACTGATTCGCCGCCTTAAAAAACGGACGGAAAAGATGGTGGAAGCGGGGTTAGTTGAGGAAGTAGAAAGTTTAGGGGAAAAATATGGTTGGGACTTGCCACTTTTAGATACGTTAGGTTATAGGGAAATGAAACAATATCTGACTGGGGAGATGTCTTTATCTGAGGCAAAAGATTTAACTGTTTTGCACACTCGCCAATTTGCCAAGCGCCAGCGCACTTGGTTTCGAGCATATCCTGAGATAGAGTGGTTTGATGCTGATAGTCCTGATTTGTTAGAGCTAGTTTGGCGGCGCGTGCAAGAGTTTATTAATATTGAGGATGTATGAGCAAGACAACTGATAGACAGCATGAATCTGAAATGTTGGATGAATATGATTTCAGCCAAGGGGTAAGGGGTAAATATTATCAACAATATCGAAATAATAACCTGAAGCGCCTAAAAGGAATCCAGTTTTTTGCTGACGCTCATGGTCGGAAAATAGGTGCTTTAATCGATTTAAAGCAACATCAAGCTCTTTGGCATGATGTTCTCAATAGGTATGATCATCCTGCCCCTTTTCATTTTTTAATCGATGATCGTGGCGAAAAAAAAGCTGTTATTCTTGACTTCAAGAAACACTTGGAAATCTGGGAAAATATCTACGATAATCTGATTGCTGAATTGATTGATTGATTTGGAATGCAGTACCTGGATATAAATTCTGTTAACTGTGTTAAGAACTGTGAAGACACTGAAACCCCTTCTGTTCCCTGTTGCGCCCAGCCTCCAACGTCAACGCTGGGCGCACCGTTCCCTGTTCCCTTGTCTTTGTAATATCTCCTTTCTTCTAAACATTACACTTAGTTAACAAAAATCTCCTCTAGACCTCTTTGGGAGCAAGATAGAGGTAGAGGGAGATGGAGGCTCGACAGGGATGCAACTTAAAATTCAATCGGTTGCTAAACGTCTCAAATGGCTCTACTTGGTAATTCTCTTGCTGCTCATGGTTGGGCTATGTGGTGCCTAACATCTCTCATAGAGAGTTACAAATGGAGGGGAAAAATGATGCATACTTTTCTATATCCCAATGGCATCATGTACCTAGTCGTCAAAATCTGCGTCCTGATTCTGGTGTTGCTGTTGTGGTTGGCAGCCACTTCTTCCCCAGTTGTTTAACTGAAAGGGGATAGATTAAGAATGCCATCGCATCTGTTATGTGCAATAACTACCGGGGCGCTGTGTAGGGGCGAAGCATTTGGGGGATTAAGTAAGTAAATAGACCTAGATTTATCTATCCAAATGCTTCGCCCTCCCCAACTGACGGGGAGACGGGGAGAGCTTGGAGTAAAGGTATTTGAGCCTCGCCCTCTTTATCTTAATCTTTCTTAACACAGGTAAGTTGATTTTTGTCCGACTACTTAAGACCTAATTTGATACAAAAGTATATTTATTTGTTAAGATTCTTGTTGTTATCTTTAAATCTCTACCTTACCTGATTTTACTTGAGCTTTAATTAATATTGAATTGAGCTTCAAGGGATGGAGCACATTTCTAGTCTCACTTGAAAATAGATCCTGAAAAGATATAAACTCCTTGCGAATGAGAACTATTTTGGTACTTTGGTGTGGGGGCTTGAGCATGGTTTTCTGTCCGGAAAATAGAATCTGAAACGAAGTAAAAATCGTTGCGAAGGGGAACTATTTTCATAGAGATAGATTAAGTCAATTTATCAAAAATAAGGAGACCATAATGCATACCTGCCAGAATCCGATTCACTGCATCCTGCCACCTCACATCCTCGATCGCATGGCAGAATGTGACGATCCAGAGCTCCGCCGTCTGGCGATTGATGCGATCGCCGGTGCTGCTGAGGCACGTGAGACCCGGACTATGGTGGCCACCATGCCGACGATCATAGCCACACCATCAGTGAGCAGGGAGAAAGAGCGTGTTGTATACGACATGCAGCAACGTCAAAGCCGGTTCTCCTTTCCCGGAAGGTTAGTCCGTCGCGAGGGCGATCCCCCAGTTAGTGATGATGCCGTCAACGAAGCATACGATTATTCTGGAACGACCTACGATTTCTACAAGGAAATCTTCAACCGGAACTCGCTGGACAATCAAGGCATGTCACTTATCTCTAGCGTTCATTATGGGCGACGGTATAACAACGCCTTTTGGAATGGGGCACAGATGGTGTACGGTGATGGAGACGGCAGGATCTTTATCCAATTCACCAAGGCATTGGATGTTATTGCGCACGAGCTAACCCATGGTGTCATCACCCATGAAAGCAACCTCATCTATCAGGATGAGCCAGGGGCGCTCAACGAGCACTTTGCTGATGCCATGAGTGCGCTGGTCAAGCAGTGGAACCTGGGGCAGACGGTTGAGGAAGGCGACTGGCTCGTGGGCGATGCAATCGTAGGACCCGGTAGTTCAGCAAAGGCTTTGCGGACGTTTAAAGCTGAAAAGGCTTACGAGAACGACCCGCTCCTCGGCACCGACCCCCAGCCCAAACATATGCGGGACAAATACACGGGATTTGACGATAATGGTGGTGTACACATTAACTCAGGGATCCCGAATCACGCCTTCTATCTGGTTGCAACTGAGCTGGGTGGAAACTCATGGGAAAAAGCAGGCAGGATCTGGTACAAGACCCTCAGGAATCTTAACAGATTTAGCCAGTTCCAAGAAGCTGCCGAAATGACCTATCAAGTTGCGGGTACAGATTTCGATGCTGGCAGTCTAGAACAACAAGCTGTTCAGAAAGCATGGGCTGCCGTTGGTATCAACATCTAGAACACCAAAAAATCAGGAAAGTTTACCTACCATTAGTTGTAAGGCGGGCACTGCCAACCAAAACTGAAAAATGGTAGGAGGATTTTAGATGAAAGTTGCATTCCGTCAATCGGGAGGATTTGCGGGTCTGATCGAGGGTTGCGATCTAGACACAGACCTATTATCTGCCGATGAAGCTGCCCAATTGCAGTCTCTAGTGGAACATAGTGGAATTCTTCAGGCTAAAAGCGAGGTCACGCCAAACGCACAAGATATCTTTAACTACCAGATTACCGTCGAGACGACGGACGGCACTCGCCATATTTCTTTCGATGACATGACCCTGCCTGAAAGTGCCGTGTCCCTACTTGAGTATCTCCAGGAGCGGGCGGAGCATCGCCCACCTACCTGACTTTTGACTTTTGCGCCCAGCCGACAACGTTGACGCTGGACGCACTTTTGACTTTGGTAGAAGCGATCGCTCCAGAAACTAGAAGAGTATCTCATACCAAATCCGGGTTAACTACCCCCTTTTTAAAGGAAGCTTCGGATCAGGGAACAGGAACGGAGAACGGGAAACAGGGAGTAGGGGAAGAAAAAGACAGAAAATTGATAAAGGGGGTTTTAGATCCGATTCATTGGTGACAAGTTAAGGTTGTGTCCCATTTGTAAAGAAGGTAGTTACAAAATGTTACAAAGCCCCTCGATGCTCGCTCATTCTAGCTTTTGAGGTTTTCCCAAATTGGCGTAAACATAGGGTTCGTGCAACCAGGGGCAGCCTTGTAAAGTTTTGTTAAAATTACCCGTTTTTTCGCCTTGATTGATAAGTAATTAAAAGATAAAAATGGTTAATAGAGAAAATATTATTTTCTCCCCTTATCAATCGAGACCTGCAAGGGAACTGAAGATCAAAGGCTGAAACTCTTACTGCGTAGGGATTTCAGAACTACGCTGCCCCTGGTGACACGAACCCTATATTTACGCCGATTTGGTCAGTCAGGAGTGCGATCGCTACCAACAAGCCAGTCAACGAAATTTTGAAACTAATTGAGAAACCGTAGTTTTCTTGGGAAAAATACTCATGACTGAAGTTATACAAATACCCGTGGCAGTGTACGAGAACATTGTCAGTCATCTGAAAGTCCACGAATCCACCGACGGCTGGGCTAAATGCTGTCTCCAACAGCTTCAATTCATTGCCAAGCCAGTGCGAATCGGGAGAACTGCTAGCTGTAGCACTGCTTTGCATGATATCAACGTCGGACTGAAAGGGCGCTTGGTCTGAACGGATCTGTTACCAGTTGGTCAGCGATGAAGCTCCCGATTGCAGGCGCTCACGCCCACTTTGCGCTTACGGCTCACGCGATTGGCCACTGCCGTTTGGGCTCTCAAGCCTCAATTCCTTATTTTGCCTGGATTTCAGCCTTTTTGTTCCGACTTTTGTCAGTCAACCAGGCCAAAACCCCTTACCATTTTGATAAAAGTATAGTCAAAAGCACTGTTTAAAAAAATCCCAAATGACCTTGATTAATTTTTGGCAAGGGAAAGTAGTTAAGCATATCTTAGTAAGCCTAATAACCTTTCTTCTGATTTCTACGCCGATATCTACAGCTTGGGGACAAATTACCAACCCCGTCAAAGATCTTTTGCCCGGCTCTAGTAGCTCAAACGCCCAAGCTTCCATCAAGCCAACTTCATCACAGCCAGAAGGTACTCTCATTTTTGCTCCCATAACTATAGATGGGCGGGAAATATTTCGAGTAGCAGCAATTGAATCAGAGAGTGCTGCAGATAAGCAGGTGAAATCGCCGCTTTCTCGGCGGGTTAAAATTATTCAAAATAGATTCTACCAAATTATCAAACAAGGCTTCGATCCAGAAGCATTAGAAGTAAGTGTCAGCTTTCTCAATAATCAAACAGTTATTTTGGTTTCCGACTATACGCAGGAAGAGCTAACCAGAAAACTCCTTTTGACTATTACTCACTTAGATGCTCAACTATATGGATTGCCTGTGTCAGGCTGGGCTAAGCAGTTGAGACAAATTATTTATAACAGTCTCATTAGGGCGCAACAAGAGCGTCAACTCCAGTATTTACTAATTCGGGGATTAATCTCTGGGGGAACGCTTGTGGGGATGATTTTGGCGAGCTTAGGGCTTAGATGGCTGCAAAAGCGACTGAAAGCTCAATTAGTTGCCCTAAGCTCTCAACAACCCTCGTTAGAGGACGATGCTCTAATCACCTCAGCCATAGAAAGTAATGGACAGGAAATTAGTACTACCGATTTAGAAACTACTGCTGTTGCTCACCAGAGAAAGCTAAATTGGCAGCTAGCGCTCAATTTAAACAACTTGAACCAATTAATCCTGCAAATTGGGCAAATTGGGATTTGGTGGGCCGGACTGGCTTGGATGGCAGGTTTATTTCCCTGGACGCGCTGGTTGCAGTCTTGGTTAAGTCAAAAGCCCCTCTTAATTTTGCTAGTTTTGGTCGGCATTAACTTAGCGATCAAAATAGCTAATTTCAGCATTGCTCGCGGCTTAGCCATACCGATGGAAGAAATATCATCCGCCGATGCCGAGCAGCAAAGAAAAAGCCTCAGGCTGGGGACTTTGGTGGGAGTACTTAAAGGTCTGAGCACTATCGTGATTGTCTCGATTGGCTTCATTCTCTTACTGTATGTTATGGAAATTCCCATTGCTCCCGTGCTAGCTGGTGCTGGGATTGTTGGTCTGGGGATTTCTCTGGCTTCTCAGGATTTACTCAAAGACATAATTAACGGCACTCTGATTTTGCTCGAAGATCGCTATGCTGTCGGCGATTTTATTACCATTACTGGGATCAAGGGCCAAGTAGAGAAGATGAATCTGCGCCTCACTGAAATTCGGGATATCACAGGGACTTTGAGTACGATTCCCCATGGGTGTGTCGCTATCGTGCAAAACCACACCAAGCATTGGTCGCGGATCAATTTCACCGTCGAGATCAGTTGTAAAACAGATGTGGTTCAGGCAATGGCAATACTTAGACAAGTAGCTGAAGAAATGGCTCAAGATTGGCAGTGGGGAGAAAAGATCGTCGACCCAGTCAACGCCTTGGGTGTTGATGAGCTTGCTCATAGTGGCATTCGGTTACTGATTCGGATCAAGACCCAACCGGGAGAGCAATGGGATGTAGAACGGGAGTTTCGCCGCCGTCTCACCATTGCTTTCGAGCGAGAGGGAATTGCCCTTGGGGTGCCACAGCGACAAATTATTTCCGCCCAACAGACTCAGGAAAAAGTAATTAATTAAATAAATAAATAATTCTCAATGAGCAAGAGATTGACGCGAGGGCAATTTTTACGTCATTTTACCTGGGGTTTAGGTACTACTCTGGTGCTAGCTGCTTGTCGCCAAGGTTCTGATTCTCTACCAAAGCCCAGAACTGGTCAGGACACAGACACAACTAAAACCAAAATTCTCAGGGTAGCAACTGCTCCTGCTTCGCCCCCCTTTTCCTTCCAAGGTCAAGACGGGAAAATTCAAGGCTTTGATATCGACCTAATTAATGCTATTGGGGAAAAGGCAGGTTTAGAAGTGCAGTTTAAGTTCGTCCGCTTTGAGCGCATTATCCCTCTAGTAGAGTCTGGTAAGGTAGATGCAGCTATTAGTGCCATCACTATCACTGCCAAACGATTGCAAACTATTGACTTTTCCCAGCCTTACTTCAAATCGGGATTGGCGATTGCTGTCAGGAAAGACAATACCCAGATAACTGAAGCTAAAAGTCTAGAAGGCAAGATCGTCGGCGTGAGAATCGGCACTACCGGTGCCGAGCGAGCGGCTCAAATCCCCAATGCCCAACTTAGCTTCTTTGACTTTGGCTCTTTCCAACTGCAAGAGTTGCAGAATAGCACAGTGGATGCAGTCATCCGTGATGCTCCGATCTTGCAATATTTGCTCACCCAAGGCGGCTTTGACAACCTCAAAATATTAGAAGAATTGCTCACCGAAGATTACTACGGCATTGCTCTGCCCAAAAATTCCCCTAAACTATCGGCAGTAAATGAGGCGTTGAATATGTTGATTAACCAGGGTAGCTACGCTCAGATTCACCAAAAGTGGTTTAAGGGCAAGCCTCCGACCCTACCTATAGATTATCAACCACAGTAATTATCTTATAAGACTCCCACAAATAGGAGAGCGATTTTTTTCGGGGGAGATGGGGGGCTGTGTATTTAAGCAGCACTACAGTGAGTTGCTCATCCGCTCGGCTTGTATTGATGCGCCTGAGAAGAAAATGCCTAATGGCATCGCTTCTAGAGATTACTTGCGGTCTGCTACGCAGCGCCTTCGGCGAGCGCTTCTCGAACAAGGCAATAACCAAGTAAAAGTGAATCCCATTGCAAAAGATAGATACGGTAGAGCTGTTGCTGAATTATGGATTAAAATAAATAATAACTGGCAGCTTGTTCAGCTTTCAGCAAGCTGAACAGGGCTGGGTTTGGGGTTACGAAGCTTATAAGTCAGATTGGCCTTCTAATAACAACGGAACCATTTTGACAGTAGAGAGCTTTTTTCTCGGGGTCGTGAACGGAATTTCAATGGATTCTGACTCTAAAACTCGGGACAAGACAGATTGTAGGCGAGCGCGACTGAAGATAAATACCGTTTCTAAATTCCTTTACTGTTAAGGGTTTCAGCCTCTAATGGCATTTTGGCTCCGTTGTTATCAGAAGGCGTAATGAGGCGATCGCTAAGTTAGTTCAACGGCTAACCTCGGCAGTCCCAACAAATAAATGGTAAGAAGTATTTCCACGAGTACCACCAACGTCAATCCGATACTGATTTGACTCTGAACTCGGTAAAGCTCCATACCAAACCCTTATCTCACTCCCTGCTTCTGTACCTGGAACTGCTAGCCATGCTCCGCCTCGTTTATACAATAATTCAATTACTGCATTATCTTCTCCCGATGTGATCGCGATCGAAATAGGTTGACCCTCCTGAGCAACGAAGTAATATCGATCACGATCTCCACGAACAACCTCATTGGATTCAACTGTATAGATAGAGCCTCCACTAAAGGTGAGATTAAAGTCTCGCTCACCCGCTAAACTCACTTGAGCCATTAACAAGACTGTAGATGAAATTAATAAACTCAGACCTCTTTTTGCCAGATTTACC
>JBFRWF010000420.1:0-6703 GCA_051439465.1 Xenococcaceae cyanobacterium
CACTTCTCCTCTCCACAGCTCCAGATGTTTAATCAAGAGCCGCAGTGTCACGGGACTAGAACACGGGTTGCTAACCCTACATCCCGGAGTGCCTATATATTCTGGGGTAACGTAGTACCTCTGGCATAACGAAGTACTCGGGCTAATGACGAAGGCTTCTGAATCAGAAGCCCACACTGTACCCGTAGGGTCAGTGTGCGGAGTCGTCACCGTTGCGCTAGTTGGGGAGTGCGCCCCCTTAAACCTGTCATCAATTGTAGAGCATAGATTTTCAAAGGAGGCAGATGAGGCATTATCCATAAACCGAAGCGGCGTGCTGCGACAACGGGCAGCCAGTTATTAGAAAACATCCGATCCAGAAAGTCTGTAAACCCTAAAATTGTCAGATTCTCTCCCTTGCGCCAGCTTTCGTAGCGTTTAAGCACTCGGATATCCCCTATATCTTCACCTTGATTATGGGCTTCTTGCAGCACTTGGGCAAGGGCAGCAGCATCCCGAATACCGAGATTTAACCCTTGTCCCCCTACTGGATGGCAACAGTGGGCAGCATCGCCAATTAAAGCTAGTCTGGATTGAGTATAGCGATCGCTCTGCATTAGTTGCACGGGAAATAGAAAGCGATCGCCTGCCATTTCCAACCGCCCCAATAAACCCCCTGTGTAATACTCCAGCTTCGTCAGAAACTCTTTCTCATCTAATTCCTTCAACCCTTTCGCCTCTGCATGAGGGGCTGTCCAAACCACCTGGCAGCGGTTTCCTGGCAGGGGCAAAACCCCCATAGGCCCAGTGGGCCAAAAGCGTTCAAAAGCAGTATCATTTTGAGGGGCTTCATGTTTAATTGTAAAAGCAACACAGGATTGCCAGTATTTCCAGCCACGAGTGCCAATGCCAGCCCAAGTGCGAATCCGCGATCGCGCCCCGTCTGCACCTACCAGTAATCTTGTCCTTATTTGACGCTTTTCCCCTTCAACCTTTACCTCTATCTCCACCCCAGATTCCTGATACTCAACGCCCATCACCTCAGCTGGACACAACCAGCTAACATTAGGACATCCTGTTATAAATTCCTGCAAAGATGTCAGCATCGTCCGATGTTCAGCCACATAACCCAGGAATTCTGTGCCTAAATCTCCTGTTTGAAACTGCACCACCCCAGGGCGATCGGCATCAGAAAGGCGAATGTGGCGAAATTTAGCAATCTGAGGGAAAATTTTTGGCCATACACCAATACCCTCAAAAATTCGACCCGAAAGCAGGGAAATTGCATAAGCTTGCCTCCTTGCCGCTGCCACATCAAGGGGTTGCGCTTCAATCAATACCACACTGAGCTTAGAATCCTTTAGGGCAGAAGCTAAGGTTGCTCCCACAATGCCACCGCCAACAATGGCCAGATCGTAGTCAAAGTCTATGGGAGGATTTGAGAGGGTGTAATTTTGCTGTTCTCGCACCATTGTTTATATTTTTTTAGAAAATGATAGAAAAATTCATCTTTCTTCAATTGTGACGCGAACAGTTGAGGGAATCAAGTTGAGGGTTAAACAACGGAGATTGAAATATGGCAGCACCGGACTTTAAATCTATGTCTTACGACGAACTGATCGACTACGCTCTGGAGCATGGTGAAGGCTGCGGGGCTCTAGAGGAATATGTCAAGCGCCAAGACAACGACCCTAACACCATTACTTTAGACCCTAAAACCGACCTTAACTGGGCTGACAAATTAGTAGAGGTAATACAAGAAAGCTGAATCAGTAGAACCATGCCCTTATCCGGGCGCAAGCCTTGCGCCCCTACAACGCTGCTGATTTATTTACTGTCCAAACTCTACCCGCGCCTGTTCTACAATTTCCACAGTTACTTCATCCAAGCCAGCTGCACGAGCAAGTTCCTCAATCCGCTGACGCGCTTGAGTGCGAACAAAAAAGGGAATATTTTTAAGCTTGACTTTGGCTTCTGGTGTCCAGCGTAGCGTATCCGTAAAATCAAATTCTCTCATAGGATCTTAAATCATCTCATTATTCTTTGATCTTACTGCTAATTTCTAGTACAACTACTGCTACACATAGCGATCGCTGCAATCAGTGAGGATTGATTAATATTTCCGCGATCGCCTTGATTAAGGTTTCTATCAAGAGTTGATCGGCCTCTGCCAGTACACCATCTAGAGGGTATTTATCAAATAAATCTTATGGCTAACAACTTAAAGCGGAACACTTGGAGTAGGGAACAGGGAACAGGGAACAGGGAACAGGGAATAGGGAATAGGGAATAGGTAATGGAGAATAGATAATGGGTAATAGGTAATAGGTAATAGGTAATAGGTAATAGGTAATGGAGAATGAGGAATAGGGAATATTGCAGTCCATTATGAGTCGTGGCAAATCAGGTAACAGCTAACGCCAAATAAACACAATCATAAACCGCTTGTTGTACAGAAACGGCAATTTCTAACGCCATCGTCATTAAAGGAAAAGAAGAACGAATTTGCAAATTAACTCCTCTTAATTCATTTAAGGTTTCTTGCGCTTGTTCTAAAGTGGCTTCCCCCCGTCTAACTCGCTTCCATAAAATATTTCCTATTTCTGGGAAAAAGAAATCAGAAACCAATAAAATATTGTCATCATCATCTAACAAACGTAAAGCAATATCTGTATAAATTTCAGGAATGACCCATTTAATGGCTACATTAGCGTCAACAACAAATTTACCCACGCTGTCGATCCTCACGCAAAAGTTCTACACTATCACTAAAAACTTTTCCTCCATATTGCTGACGTAATTTCTCAAACCTTTTTTTTGATTCCCTATGGCTTTTTTTTGCCCCAGGTTGATAAATTACCATCACTTCTAAATCTTGATTGGTTATTCCTACAGGTAAGTTCAGGTGTAATAATCCATCATCACCAACATGGGTTTTAAATTTAATACTCTCCATCGCTTTTATCCTCATGCAAAAAAATTATAGCTCAACAATCCGGGGTCAATCAAAAAGACCCTCTAACCTAAAAATAGCATTGGATGTCTCTCTGGCAGCAGCTAATGAGTCCCGAACGCAGCGAGCAAAAATCCATCGTATTACATTTTGAAGTGCGAAAAATGGGTTCTGAAATACTTCGTACTCCGCCTTGGGGTACAAAGCCCTGGTGGGTACTTCAGACTTATTGAGAAGTTACCGTGGCAGAATTGAGGCTAAACTCAAAGAAGAAGCTTCTGCAAGAATCAAACCTCGGTTCAATATTGCTCTCAGGGTCAAGAATATCTATGGTGCAAGTCTCTCCTAAAAACGAGGCAACAACTGCCCAGCCGTCCTTAGAGACAGCAACCCTCGATGTCGGCGGGATGAAGTGTGCTGGTTGTGTCAAGTCAGTAGAACGACAGCTAACCCAGAATCCCGGTGTCGTTACCGCCTGCGTAAATCTGGTTACAGAAGTGGCCGTAGTCAAGTACGTTTCAGGTGCAATTGAACCAGAGACTTTAGCCGAAAAACTCACCTCAAGGGGATTTCCCACTCAACCCCGTGCCTCAGACACCAGTACTGCAAGTGAACTAACCCTGAGTGCAGCCGAACGGCGACGGCAAGAAAATCGACAGCAACTCTGGCAGTTGGCAACAGCAGCGGTTTTGCTCTTTTTATCCACCCTGGGTCATTTAGAGCACTTAGGAGGCCCCACCCTAGCCCTGTTGAGTAATATCTGGTTTCACTGGGGCTTGGCAACCCTGGCACTGTTGATCCCAGGGCGTCCCATTCTGGTGGATGGTTGGCGGGGCTTATGGTACGGGATGCCCAATATGAATACCCTGGTGGGATTGGGAACCTTAAGTGCCTATCTTGCCAGTTGCATTGCGCTACTGTTTCCCCAAATGGGTTGGGAATGCTTCTTTGATGAACCCGTGATGCTGTTAGGCTTTATCCTTCTCGGTCGTACCTTGGAAGCAAGGGCAAGAAGTCGCTCATCAGCAGCATTAGAGACATTAGGAGCACTTCAGCCCCAGGTAGCCTGTTTAATAGGCGAACCCAAAGTCTCTGAACAGTCAGGGATTGAAATCCCAGTGGAGCAAGTGCGCGTCGGCGAATGGGTGCGGGTGTTACCAGGGGAAAAAATTCCCGTGGATGGTGAGGTAGTTGCAGGTCAAACTTCGGTGGATGAATCAATGTTAACGGGAGAACCAATCCCCGTTCTCAAGCAACCTGGAGACAATGTGGCTGCTGGCACGATTAACCAGTCAGGGGCGATCGCCTTAAAGGCAACTCGCATCGGGAAAAACACAACTCTGGCACAGATTATTGCCTCAGTGGAGGAGGCGCAAACCCGCAAAGCTCCGATACAGCAGTTGGCGGATACAGTGGCGGGGTATTTTGCCTATGGGGTGATGGCAGTTGCGTCCTTGACTTTCCTGTTTTGGTACTTGACAGGAACGAAAATCTGGCCGCAGGTTTTGACAGGGATGTCTATGTCAATGGGTCATGATATGCCCATGTCTACCTCTCCTTTGTTATTGAGTTTAAAACTAGCGATCGCCGTCTTAGTAATTGCCTGTCCCTGCGCCCTCGGTTTGGCAACTCCAACGGCAATTCTAGTCGGTACAGGCATTGGGGCAGAGCGAGGACTATTAATCAAAGGCGGCGACATTCTGGAACGAGTTCACCAGTTAGATACGGTAGTCTTTGACAAGACTGGTACTCTCACTGTTGGTTATCCTACCGTCACCGATTGCTTGCCCCTTACTTGTATCAGTTCAGATCTTCTCCTACAACTAGCAGCAGCAGCAGAAAGCGGCACAAACCATCCCCTCGCCGCAGGCATTGTTCAAGCAGCCCAGGAGCAAGAGTTACCCCTTTTAGAGGCGACCAAGTTCCACACTGAACTAGGATTGGGAGTATCGGCTGTAGTAGCAGGGGAACGGGTACTGCTAGGAAATGCTGATTGGCTCATACACCAGGGCATTGCTATTAGTGAGACGACTCAAGCCCGGGTTAAATCCCTGTCTGAAGCAGGCAAAACGGTAGTTTATGTCGCCGTAGAGGGAGAATTAGCGGGGCTAATTGCTCTCAAGGATATCCTGCGAGCTGATGCTAAGGAAACCATAGAACGCCTCCAGCAATTAGGACTGCGAGTAATACTACTCACTGGGGATCAGTCAGTAGCAGCCAAGGCGATCGCCCAACAAGTTGGCATCATCGAAGTCTTTGCCAAAGTTCGCCCCAACCAAAAGGCGGCAATTATCAAATCCCTCCAGAATGGGGAACAGAGGGAGAATTTCCCAATTCCCAATTCCCAAATTGTAGCCATGGTAGGAGATGGTATTAATGATGCTCCGGCTCTAGCACAGGCAGATATTGGGATTTCTCTCCATGGAGGATGTGATGTGGCAATTGAAACCGCTGGAATTGTACTGATGCGAGAGCGCTTGCTAGATGTGGTTGAGTCGATTCAACTCAGTCTTGCCACTTTCAACAAAATTCGCCAAAATCTATTTTGGGCTTTGGGATACAATATTTTTGCTATTCCCATTGCCGCTGGTGTAATGCTTCCCAGCTTCGAGATTGTCCTCAGTCCTGCTGCTGCTGGTGCATTGATGGCATCTAGCTCTGTCATGGTTGTGACGAACTCACTGCTTTTGCGCCGTCGGTTTCAAGCTCAAAATTGAGGTAGCAGCTTAATTCAAGGGAGTATGCCACAATAGGAAGTGCGAAGATAGATAAAATCATCCTTATAGAAAAACAGAAACCCACGGGATGAAAGCCGTGGGAGTATCAAAGTAGACCCGAGGTCAGGATAATATATGGAAATTCTGCGCTGTAACTGCTTTTCAACCAAGATTAACCATTTGGTTGAAAAATGTGCATCGGTGAGTCCAAGCAAATCTTTTTCCCAACTAACTGCACAAAAAGCTCGCTAATGGCTGCCAAACCTGCAAAACCCCATAGAGATCATTTATTGATCATCCAGGACGACAAAGGAATAAAAGAAGTCGTATTGAAAAATCAGACCTATTCTCTCGGCAGACAGGAACAATGCGATATTCGTGTGCATTCCCAGTTTGTCTCGCGTCGCCACGCCACTTTGTTAAGGTGTTCGCGGAGGGATGGCACTGCCTATTACCGGATTATTGATGGTGATTCTCAAGGTAAGGTAAGCGCCAACGGACTGGTGATTAATGGTCGTAAAGTTTCGTCCCACGATCTCAAGAATGGGGACAAACTTGTGTTCGGTTCCCAAGTATTTGCCACTTATGAGTTTCGCCAGCGTGACATTTTTCCCACTATACCGCCAGATGACCCATTTGACATTACCTTGATCGATCCGGCGATGATGGACAACGACGAAGAGTCTTCTGCGACTGACGAGGTGACAACCTCGCTAGAGAGCTAGAGCGTCGGTTCAGTAGAAGTATTTGACAAAAAAAGCAAAATATGTATCTGTAGGGGCGTACGCGAAGCGTACGCCCCTACAATTTTTCAAACACGCTCTTAGCAGTATAAGTAGTCGGACAAAAATAAACATCTCTGTATTAAGAAAAATGAAGATGAAGATGGCTCCGCTCTTTTGCCCAACCGATAAGCTCTCCCCTCACAAGGGTAGGTTTTTAACAAAAGGGTGAGTCAGGACGATCGCAGAAACGAAAAAATAAGCTTTTTCTCCCCCAGCGGCCCCGGGTCCCCCGGGGCCCCCGGGGCGCCCGGGGCCCGGGGGCGCGGCTC